>JAEWYE010000001.1 GCA_023458755.1 Bacillota bacterium
AAGTGTTATGACCAGACCTATCTGGCTACACAGCTCATTCCCGTTCTCGCCCCCATGCAGATGGGCGAATTGGATATACCGGAAATAGTGACTGTAACCGACTACACCGAATTGGCCGGGGATGCACTCCCGCTTCCTGATTGGAACGCTTGGCGCGATTACGGCATTACAGATGAGGACTTTCCGGCATTCCGAAAAAGCCTGCTGGAAATGGAAAACGAACCAAATGAGGTAGATTCAGAAGAATTTGTACGATAGGAGGAATTTTCTTGAAGCACGATATTACCCCTGAATTGGTGGTGCTCTTTTCAAAAAAGGCAGCCGCTATGGGCTACTCTGTCCGCAAGGAAGCGGACGAACACGACCTAAAGCTCCTGTTTACCGCTTTTAAGGGACAGGAGGAAATCTGCCAGTTTGAAAAGACCGGTTCCATGCGTTTCTGGCGGGACAGTCCGTATGTGGCAGAACGGAATGAGCTTCACAGTCTGCTGTTAGACCTGAAAAATCGCTATGACCTGTATTTGAACGCAAGGCCGCTGGATTGTGAGGGAGTTCGGGATTTCCGTCTGATTTCGGAGTTCGGCAACCACCTTCTTGCCGCCACGCAATCGGGGGACAACGAAATCCGCTTTGTTACATGGCAGTACGACTATGACCGCACCGGTGTGACCCTCGGACACTACTATGAAACCAATTATAAGGGCGCATTGAAGGATTTTACCGTGCGCTCCGGCCTGATTGACGAAAACCAGCTTTTCACGGAGGAAGAAATGACGGTTCTGCATCAGTCCTGTGTATTTCGCGGAAAGAATGACGATGACCTGACCTTTGAGAGCGAACAGGAACTGCATACCATCATAGAAAAGCTGGAGGACAATCTGCCCCCGGAAGTCATTACGCAGGAGAATGCACAGGAACAGGAGGACGAACATGGAATATAGCCAGATCAACACCCTGACCAAATTCGGCCCGGACGATTATTCCCTGTGGACGCTCACCCTGCCCCGTGAAAAAATCCATGAAATCCGGCAAAACAATCCTTTATCGGAGGGTAATCTGCGAGACATCTTTGAAGCAGTGCCATCCTGTGAGGAACAACCGGAATCCATCTGCCACTTTGTCCTTCCCCATGGCAACGAGCTGCGTCTGTTTTCGGTGGATATGGGCGAGGATTTTGCGGACAGGATGCGGTATAACGGCAGCTCTGTCCGTGGTTCCAGAGAGCAGATTATGGCGGAACTGCGGGATACATTAAAGGGGCAGGGCTATGCCCTGCGCAGCAATGCCAGCTTTCTGGATGTGGATGTGCTGGAAACCCTGCAAAAAATCATGGAGCAAAACACGGATTACTACCAGTCGGATTTTCGATATGATGTGGAAAAGCTGCGTGCGGCCGCCGCTGACCGCAATGTGGAAAGGCATTTCTTTTGGATGAGCCGGAGTGGTGGGACTTGGTGCTTTGCTGAACCGGAGGTATATATCCGCAGAACCAGCCAGCATAACACATGGGATTTTTACGGTGCCGGAAACAAAAGCGAGCATGTCAAAACCTTTTGGATTGAATTGAAAGGTATGCGTGATGAAAAGGTTATGGGTGATATTGTGGAGTTGGATTATCAGAAGCATTTGGACTATCTCTGCACCCACTCCTTTGAACCGTCTGCTGTGGAAATCGTATTCAAGAACCCCAATGATGTACGCACCTTTTCTTATCAGGAATACGATCAGAACTTTCAATCCATTACCCAGCGGTACGGAACGGTGGAACGGGTGGCTTTCCGAGTAGCAGACCCCTATGAGCTGTCCCGTGCCGTTACCCTTGCACATGGCCTGTTTTGGGACGCCGCCGAACCCATGGAAGTTGATACTTACGTCAAACGGCTGGAGCATGACCGGCTCCACGATTACGGTTATACCGCCGATGATTTGATGCTGACCGGCCCCTTAGATGCAGAAAAGGCAGTAATGAACGGTCTTTCTTGCTATGCCCTTTACCCAGACAGCTCCAAGGAACTGATTCATGGGCGGGAGGATTATCAGAAACGCCATTTCAAAGGTGCCTTATTCGGTATGACGGCAGAGGAACGCTCTATTTTACAGTATTTCAAGCAGGATTGTACTCCGCTTTTCACAAAGGAGGAAATGCGGGAAATCTATTCTCTGGCTGTGCAGGCGGGAATGGAAAATGACCCTGACCGCAGCCATTTGCTTGATAAAATCATTCACAAAGCGGAATGTATGCTGCCGCAGGAAGAACAGGGCTATGCCCCTGAACAGGAAAATGAATATAATCGGGAGGATTTATAATGAAGAAAAAAATGAACCCTCAAACCAAACGGGCGGTTGTGGTGTTATCCATAATCGCCCTCCTTATTTTAATTGCCGGTATTGGGAGCTGCTCTATGCAGCTTCGGCAGTCAAATGACCGTCCGGCAGTCACGGACGAACCCAATCATCCAAGCGCAGTTCCTGATGATGAAACTGTGACCATCCCCAAAGATAGGGAGCACAGCAATGAATCGGATACCCCCTCTAATTCTTCTGATTCTGATGAAAAATCGGAGGATGACAAATCAACCGACATACGGGACGGACAGGACAACAATGGCACATCAAAGCCCCCCAAGCAGTCAGTCACACCCAAGCCGGTTACGCCAACGCCAAAACCGACTGACCCACCCGTGCCGGTGAAGCCAGTGCAGCCAACGCCGACCCCCACGGTTCCGGTGAAACCCACAGAACCCACCGAACCGGTCAAGCCGACAGAGCCGATCAAACCCACCAAGCCTGACAATTCTGATAATGACAGTGGTTCCGGCAGTGGCGGTTCTGGCGGTGGTCATGTCAGCTACCCCGCCGCTGTGGTAGAGATTATTACCCCGGAGTTTAGCCATGTCGGGACGGAGTTTGAAGTAAAAACGTCCCTGCGCAATGTGAAATCGCTGGAATGGACTGTTACACAGGACGGCGGTGATGCCAAACAAAGCGATTTTCTGAAAGGTAGTCTGGATAAGGATGGCGGGAAAATCACAATTACACAGCACGGAAGCTATATTCTGACCGCCACAGCAAAAAATTACGGCGGCAGCACCTATACTTTCACCAAAGCAATTATCATATACCCGGTGTATGGAATTGCTGTGACCGCAGAGCCGTATGCCCATACCGATAAGGCGTTTACTGTCAGCACCACTCTTTCCGACAATGTAAAACAGCAGCTCAACTGGCACATTTACAGGGATGGAAATGAGGTGAGTTGGGCTGATACCGTCACCGGTACGCTCTCCAATACAGGCGGCTCCATTCAGTTAAAGAACAAAGGGAAATATATCTTGAAAGCCACCGCCTTTGATGAAACCAGCCGGGAGTTTTACGGGAAGGCGGAGATTGAGGTTCTGCCTGTTGTGGAACTCAATCTGCAAGTGCCAAAAACCGTGCATACGGATACCCCCGCCGTGATTACAGCGAAAACCAAGGAACTGGATGAACTTCCGGTTGTATGGAGTGTGACAAAGGACGGTCAGGATACGGTACTTTCCGACTGTGCCGAGGGAACGCTGAATAACGTGGGCGGCAGTATTCGTTTCCGTGAAAAAGGCGCTTATGCTCTGTCTGCCGCTGTTACCGACAAATCCGGCAGAGTGTTCACCGCCACAGAAGAAATCAAAGTGTACCCGGTGGCGGCATTTTCCTTTACCTTGCCGGAAACCGCTCACACTGATAAAGCCGTTACTGTACCAGTCATTTCCAGCGAATTGCAGGAAATGAAAGCGGAATGGACGATTTTCTATAACGGAGAAAGCGTACCGCTTGCGGATGTGCTGGATGGGACGTTGACCAATGAAGGCGGCTCTGTCCGCTTTACGAAAAAAGGCAGCTATATTCTCAA
>JAEWYE010000002.1 GCA_023458755.1 Bacillota bacterium
ATAAGAAAAAATAAATAGTAGAGCGACAGCAGGCGGCGGAATTACCATGCCCCTTGAGGGGCCGCAGAGAACATGTTGCGCCTTTGGCGCCGCGGAAATACCACCGGCTTGCCGGTGGATTTTTATTTTATGCAATAATTCTTTAAAAGGTGATGCAATATTAAAACAATGTGAAGCATCTATGTCTTTGCTGTACGATAAGCAATGGTATGAAAATGCAGCGGAAAGCGTACAATCGTGCTTGAATGATGCGGGTCAAGTGCTTGTAGGAATGGGTTGGGGCGGTATCAATTTTATAAAAGATATCTTGCTTACGCCCAAGTATATTGCGGATGATTTATGCGATTTCATTAATAATGATCCAATCGGAAAAATCAATGGCTTTCCGGCTTATGTATTAAACGGTGGAATTGATCAATGTATATCGAATAAAACACAAAAATTCGGAAGTGATTTCGCAAACGCCGAACTCGAAAAAAAGAGCGAAATGGTAATGGGTATTTTGAGTAATGTTGCGTTATTATACATACCCGAAACAGACATTACGAAGTTCGGCAAAGCAGGCGAAGCGGTAGAAGTAGCCGAAGACGTAACCAATTATCTGCAAAAGAAATGGCCTCCAAAAATATGCGTTTCCAGAGTACCGAATAGAATTGTTGAGGCAGAAATACCAGAAACTACAGCTAGGACTGTAGCTAATTTAAAAACTAAAAGGTACATAAATCAACAAAGCACGTGCTGCAACAGCACGTGCTTTGTTGATTGAAAGAGATAAAAATGAAAAAGAGATAAAAGAAAGAGATATAAAAGGAGATAGAAATAAGTAAAGTTAGTGGGATATGTCAGCCCAAAGTTACAGCTACTTGATGGACTTTTCCATCGCCGCAAACCGGAAGAATGTTACCGTCTACGTTTTTGCCGTCCAGTGTCATGGATTTGACACCTTTTTGTACTTTATCGGAATTATCCACCGTAATTACATAAGTATCACCGCGGAATTTTCTTGTTAAGGTGAAACCGGCCAGATTGGCAGGAATACACGGATTAATCTGTAAACCGTCGTATTGCGGCTGAATGCCCAAAATGTATTGCGATACATTGTAAAAAGTCCAAGCAGCGGTACCGGTTAACCATGAATTTTTCGCTTCGCCGTGGCGGGATGCGTCACGGCCGGCAATCATCTGCGAGTATACATAAGGCTCCGTGCGGTGGATTTCACTGATATCCTCCAGGTATGCCGGGCAGGTTTTGCGGTACACTTCAAAAGCACGGTCTCCACGACCAATCATGGTTTCTGCAATCGAAATCCAAGGATTGTTGTGGCAGAAGATACCGCCGTTCTCCTTGTATCCCGGTGGATAGGAGGAAATTTCTCCAAGATTGACATGGTAAGTAGTATACGACGGACTGTTTAATACAATGCCGTATTTTGTATCCAGATGTTTCTTTACAGAATCGAGCGCACGTTCTGCCAAGCCTTCCTTTACGCCAATGCCTGCCATAACGCAGAAACCTTGCGGTTCAATATAGATTTTGCCTTCTTCACACTCATCACTGCCGACTTTTTTACCGAATGCGTCGTAAGCACGCAGGAACCATTCTCCGTCCCAACCGCTTTCAAGAACGGTGCCATACATTTTTTCCACTTCAGCATGTACACGTGCCGCTTCTTCCTTTAAGCCGAGTTTGCTGCACATTTTTTCATATTCCGGCCCAATCATAACGAACATGCCGGCAATAAAGACGGATTCCGCAATGCCGCTTTCAAAATTTGAACAGGTTTGAAAGGATTCTCCCGGTGTTTCCGAGAAGCAGTTTAAGTTTAAGCAATCGTTCCAGTCCGCACGGCCAATTAGCGGCAGCTTGTGCGGGCCCAGATTGTTAATTACATGATCAAAGGAGCGCTTTAAATGCTCCAGCATCGGCTGCGCTTTTGTAGCATCACTGTCAAACGGGACCATTTCGTCTAATATAGTCCAGTCACCGGTTTCTTTTATGTAAGCTGCAACACCAAAAATGAGCCATAGCGGGTCATCGTTAAAACCGCTGCCGACATCAAGGTTGCCTTTTTTGGTTAACGGCTGGTATTGGTGATACGTGCTGCCATCTTCAAACTGTGTTGCCGCAATATCCATAATTCTTTCGCGCGCACGCTCCGGAACTAAATGCACAAAGCCGAGCAAATCCTGCGTAGAATCACGGAACCCCATTCCGCGGCCGATTCCGGATTCAAAATAGGAAGCGGAGCGCGACATATTAAACGTGATCATGCACTGATACTGGTTCCAGATATTTACCATGCGGTTGAGCTTTTCATCGGAACTTTTCACATTGTATGTAGAGAGCAGGTCTGCCCAATAAGTTTTTAATTCCGTTAATGCAGCTGCAACCTGTTTATCGGTGGAAAAACGTGCAAGCAATTCTTTTGCCGGTGCTTTGTTGATAATATTCGGTGCCTGCCATTTGTTGTCCTTTGCGTTTTCACAGTAGCCCAATACATAGATAAAGCTCTTTTCTTCATTCGGAGCAAGCGTTACGTTAATAAAATGAGAGCCGATCGGCGCCCATCCATTTGCTACAGAATTATGGGCTTTCCCTTCAAGGACGGTTTTTGGCGCGTCAAAGCCGTTGTATAAGCCTATAAAGGTTTCACGGTCTGTGTCAAAGCCGTCAATCGGTGTATTTACCGCGAATACGGCATAATGGTTGCGGCGTTCACGATATTCAGTTTTGTGATAAATAGCACTTCCTTCGATTTCAACTTCACCGATACTGTAATTACGCTGGAAGTTTGTCATGTCATCAAAAGCGTTCCATAAGCAAAATTCAATAAATGAAAAGACTTTAAAGGATTTTGTCTGGCTGCCAGCATTTTTAAAAGTCAGGCGATGTACTTCGCAATTCGCACCAATCGGTACAAACGAGGTTTGCTGAACCTGCAGACTTTTGCGCTGCGCGGTAATTGTGGTATAACCAAGACCGTGGCGGCATTCATAGCTGTCCAGCGGGGTTTTTGTGGGCGCCCATCCAGGAGTCCAAACCGCTTCACCGTCGTTAATATAGAAGTAACGTCCGCCGGCATCCGTCGGTACGTTATTATAGCGATAACGTGTCAACCGGAGCAAACGCGCATCTTTATAAAAACAATAACCGCCCGAAGTGTTTGAAATCAAAGAGAAGAAGTTTTCATTGCCGAGGTAATTGATCCAAGGATAAGGAGTATCTGGTCTGGTAATTACGTATTCTCTTGCTGCGTCATCAAAATGTCCAAAATTCATTGCGAATCCCCCTGCGTTTTTATGATAAGCACTGCGCAAATTCTAAAACGTTTTCGAAACAAAAAATAGGAAAACCTAATTCATTTTCACAATATAACTATAGGCGATACCACATATAAAATCAAGCAAAATTTACATGTTTGTAAGATTTCCTAAACAGGAGCTGAAAATTTTGTGGTAATGTTGCATAAGTTCCACAAATTACATTGCATATCTTCAAACAAATATGTAGAATAGTGAAACATGACAGAAGTTGACGAATTTTATCGATTATTATTCTATAATCTAAAATATTAACGAAAACGTATTCGTAATTTATATGAATTCGTGAATAAATCTTTTCAAAATATCTAGGTAAATAGCGATTAACACAACTTTGATTTAAAAATGTATATTATTTTTATAAAAATCTCTTGCAATCTTGTACATGATGGCATATAATAAAGACACGAAAACGGTTTAGGAGTTTTCGAAAAACGAAAGGGTGGTTCACAAGTTGGCAAACATCAAAGATATTGCGGCACAGTGTGGATTGTCCGTTTCAACTGTCAGCAAGGCACTTAATCATTATAGCGATATAAGTGAAGAAACACGCGAAAGGGTTCGCAAGGTTGCAGATGCCGCAGGATATTTTCCAAATGCAAATGCACGGGCACTTAAAACCAACCGTACATATAATCTTGGGGTTCTTTTTGTAGATGATTTTCAGAGTGGTTTAAAACATAACTACTTTGCGGCAGTGTTGGACAGCTTTAAGGTTGAAGCCGAAAAGCACGGATATGATATAACGTTTATCAATCATAATATTGGAGCCAAGCAAAAAAGCTATTTGGAGCATTGCAGATATCGAAATGTCGATGGCGTTTGCATCGCCTGCATCGACTTTTCACAGCCGGAGGTTATTGAGCTTATAAACAGTGATCTGCCGGTAGTTACCATCGACCACGTCTTCAATGACCGCATTAGTATTAATTCCGAAAACCGAGCCGGAATGCATGACCTTGTTGAGTACATATATAGTATGGGACATCGTAGAATTGCGTATGTACACGGCGCAAAATCTTCTGTTACTGAACAACGTGTTACAAGCTTTTGTAAAACGATACAGGATTTTGGAATGGCATTGCCGCTTGAGTACTTAGTGGGTGCCAACTATCAGGATCCGGTAAGCACCAGACGTGCGGTTGAAATACTGCTTGAACGTCCAAACAGACCGACTTGTATTCTTATGCCGGATGATTATGCGGCTCTTGGCGGAATAGAGGCACTGGAATCAGCCGGGCTGAGAATCCCGGAAGATATCTCAGTTGTCGGATACGATGGTATTCCGATTTCACAAGTCTTAAGACCGCGTTTAACCACTTTAAAACAGGATACTGATAAACTCGGCAGTGAAGCTGCATCGAAATTAATTCAGCTAATCGAAAGTCCTTTGACTACATTAACAGAAAATGTAACGGTTTATGGCAAATTGATAAAAGGCGAATCGGTTAAGAATGTCGCATTGAAATAATTATTCAGCTGGTCTGCTCGTGGGTTGGTTGAGAAATAAAATGGTTTTGGCACACTGTGCTGTCATTATTATAGAAACGCAGAAGATCTGCTGAATTATAAAGGAGGAATTATTTTGGATGCATCTATTACAAAAGCTCAACAAAATGACAAAGTACGTTCAAAAAGCAAAACTGTAAAACGCATGAAAGAAAACATTCCGTTCTTGTTCATGTTACTGCCAGGTTTATTGGTACTTCTTATCAACAATTATCTACCAATGGTTGGTGTGATAATGCCATTTGAGGATTATCACTTTAATGATAATTTTCTTAACAGTTTAATTACTAGTGACAAGGTTGGTTTTAAAAACTTTGAGTTTATCTTTGCAAGTCCGGATATCTTTGAAGCTGCTAGAAATACAATTTTATATAATATTGTATTTATTGCACTCGATATTATTATTCCGGTTGCGTTGGCTATTGCACTTACTGAAATTTGGAGCAAGAAGCTTTCGAAGTTCTTCCAGAGTTCCATTTTTCTCCCATATTTCTTATCCTGGATTGTTATCAGTTATTTGTTTTTTGCTCTGCTGAGCAATGACAGTGGATTTATCAATCGGTTTATTTTGAATCCATTGGGCATTCCAAGCAATAACTGGTATTTTGACGTAAATTCTTGGCCGCCCATTTTGATACTGGCCCATTTATGGAAATATACAGGTTATAATATCGTAATTTATCTGGCTTCTATTTCCGGTATCAGTGAGGATTACTATGAAGCAGCTTCTTTGGACGGTGCAACCAAGTGGGATCAAATCCGTTACATAACGTTGCCCATGCTTAAGACCGTAATCATTATTACTTCTCTTCTTGCTGTCGGCAGAATTTTTAACGCAGACTTCGGACTTTTCTTTAATGTTCCTATGAATACAGGCGCACTTTACTCAGTAACACAGGTTATGGATACATTCGTGTACATTTCCATGAGAAATTCCGCCAACTTGAGTATGACGGCTGCTGCCGGTCTTTTCCAAGCGGTTATTGGCTGCATCACCGTATTTACAGCGAATTTAATCGTGAGAAAATTAGACAGCGACAGTGCGCTGTTCTAAGAAAGGGGAATACATACATGAAAAAAGCAGATATGGAAATGAAATCTGATTTCAAATTTAACAGAATTACTCGTAAAAGCAACATCATCCTAAATGTTCTTTTTGTACTCTATGTTATATGCTGCATTGCTCCGTTACTGTTGGTAATCATTATTTCATTAACGGATGAAAAGACGATCTTGGCGAACGGCTATTCTTTCTGGCCTGCAAAGTGGAGCATTGGGTCCTATATCTTTCTGACTAAAGGCGGTAGCGCAATTTTTCACGCTTATGGTATTTCAATTTTTGTAACAATAATTGGTACTTTTGCCAGTTTGCTCATTATGACTTTATACGCCTATCCATTAACACGCAGTAATTTTCGACACAAAGGTTTGTTTTCCTTTATTGCTTACTTTACCATGATTTTTGGTGGTGGACTTGTTCCTTGGGTTGTGGTTTACAGCACGGTATTGCCGATTAAAAATACGATTTGGGCTTTGATTGTCCCTTATTTAATGAACGCATGGTGGGTTATCATTCTGCGTACGTTTATGAAGCAGAATATTCCCGAGTCCGTTATTGAATCAGCAAAAATCGACGGTGCCGGCGAATTTCGGACCTTGTTTGTCATTGTCCTTCCGCTTTGTAAGGCGGGTCTTGCTACAATTGGTCTGTTCGCTCTGTTGGGGTACTGGAACGACTGGTATTTGCCCTTGATCTTCATTGTTGACTCCGACAAATACAACATTCAATATTTGATGTATCAGATGCTTTCCAATATTATGTTCCTGTCACAGTCACCGGATGCTTCCCGTATAGCGGGCGGAATACCAAGTGAAGGAGCCAGAATGGCAATTGCGGTTCTTTCCGTTGGGCCTATCATTTTCGCGTATCCGTTCTTCCAAAGGTATTTCATCAAAGGCCTTACCATTGGCGCTGTAAAAGGTTGAATCCGGGTATTTGCCCGGTTCAAATAAAAATTTAGCAGGAGGTTATTGAAAATGAAAAGCATAAGAAAAAGCTTATGTCTGGTTCTTTCTGCAGCTTTAGTTGCGTCTGTGTCACTCGTAGGCTGCAATGGCAATCCAAGCAATTCTTCTTCTTCCGGCAACGGCTCGGCCGCTGCAAGCAGTCAGGCATCCGCAGAACCTGTCAAACTAAATTTTTGGTCGGTAGGTACCGCACAGGATCAGCAGTCCCGCGTAACGGATGCGATCAACAAGTATTTGAAAGACGACTTGAAATCCAACATTTCAATTGATTTCAAAGAGTTAGGCTGGGGCGATGACTACAACCAAAAGACAAACACCGCCATCAGTACAGGTTCCGATTGTGATATCTGCTTTACAGCGAACTGGGCTGCAAACTTCAAGCAAAACGCAACTGCCGGAAACTTCTTACAGTTGGACGATTTACTGAAGAAATATCCGGACATTACCACAATTCTCAGTCAATCTTTCCTCGATGCCACGAAAATTGGTGGGCATACATATGCTCTTCCAGCTAACAAAGAAAAGTTCCACAGCTGGGGCTATCTGCTCAGATCAGATCTTGTGACGAAATACAACATTGATACTACCAAGATTAAATCCGAAGCGGACTTGGAACCATACTTTGACAAGATTTTAAAGGGCGAATCCGGTGTCGTTCCGCTCGCAATCGCTGGCAGCATGGATGTACCAGGCTGGAAATTCCTTGACTGGGATAATCTCAGTGATGATGATATCCCAGGCGCACTGTATCCGGCAGAAAGCGGCAAATCCACAGTTGTTAATCAGTTTACAACTCCGGAAGCAATCGCTTTCTACAAGCATATGAAAGATTATGCTGCTAAGAAGTATGTCAGAGCTGACGCTTCTACTCTGCAGGATGTTACCACCGAAATGAAGACCAACAAGTATTTTGCAGCTGTTTCTTCTCTGAAACCAGGTAAAGATGCTGAAATGACAGCAAGTACCGGTATTAAATGGACTCAGGTTCAGATTACTGAAAACTGGGCTACAAACCGTGAAACAAACGGCGCTATGCTTGCTATCGCAAAGCAGAGCAAACATCCGGAAGAAGCCATGAAGTTCATCAACTGGCTGTATACAGATTCTAAGCTCATCAACCTGTTTGTTTATGGTGAGGAAGGCAAAGACTACAAGGCTAACTCTGACGGCACAGTTACTCTGATCGACAAATCCGGTTATGCTTCCGGTAACGGCTGGAGATTCGGTGACCAAACCAAGAACCTCCGTCTCAGCTTTGAATCTGCTGACAAGTACGATCAATTCAAGAAAATCAATGATTCCGCTAAGAAACTTCAGAGCTTAGGCTTCATGTTTGACGCTTCTAAAGTTCAGACTCAGATTTCTGCTACAAGACTTGTTGTTCAGAAATACTACAAGACTCTGTTCTGCGGCCAGGCAAAAGATGTTGACGCTACTGTAAAAGAGTTTGATTCCAAACTTAAAGCAGCTGGTTCCGATGCATTGATTAAAGAAATGCAAACCCAGTATGATGCTTGGGCAGCAGCAAAGAAATAATCGAGCTTGAGCGGGGGTTTAGCTTGACAGGTATTTATTACCTTGAAAAACTAAATATTTCGGCTGGCTGCCATATTATTGAATAGATGATATGGCAGCCGTTTTTATTTTTTACATAATTTAGCCGAATTAACTTTCTTTATCATTATTTGCGGGAATTGAAAAAGTCTGCGGATGAGGGTAACAAAATAATCGGCTATTTTCACTAGTCCTTAATGGACAACTTTGAATGGATCAATGGCTACAACTAGCGATTTGGCTTGGTTTATGTGGATTATCAAGCACAACGCAGAAACACTCAAGGACAGTGCTTATTGGTACAAAGAGGTCATTGAGCAAAATGGGGAGAATATCATATAAAAAGGGGGAACGCAGAATTCGTTCCTTCCTTTTTAGCTTTAGGATAATTATGGTATAAATGATTCTTAATTGCATGAATAACTACGACAAATTGTGATAATATTATATAAAATAATTTATAATTTTGGATATTCTGTTTAATTCTACCGAATGATGTTTTGAGTTAGACACCAAAAATGTTAATGTGCAAATGCGTGATGATCGGTATTCAATGATGTTTATAGCGTTAATATTATTGCGAGAAAGCGGGACATGCTATGAAAAGTTTAAGCGCAAAAATTTCAACATTTTTTATCGTTTGTTTAGCAATTATCTTGATAATTGTGGTGTCTGTTATCTCAGTAATTACAAATTCGATCTTTGAGTCTACTTATCAAAGCGAAAGTAAAAATGCAGTTCAGGGGTTGGTTGATGACGTTAGTGATTTTAAGAATTCAACCAAGGAGGTTGGTGATGCGTTAGCATCCAACTTGGATTTGCCAGATGATGTCAAGATGCATAATTACGCAAATATGCAGGCGAGTTTTGCAAGTATGGTAAAAACCGGAGAAGTTGATTTTATTTTTGCGACGGATGTAACCGGCAATATTTTGGTGGCTTCTTCAGCAAGCCTTGACACGACCAATTATCCAAACCTGCAACATGTTAAAACCGCATTGAAAGGAAACAGCAACAGTGTTGTCGAGGCAGTTTCCGGTACAAATTTAGCAGTCTGTTATGGTACGCCGATAAAGTCAGAGGATAAAGTGATTGGTACCATTTCTGTCGTGAAATCTCTAGCCGGTACCGGTTTTATTGATCAGCTTAAAAAAGTTTCCGGGTGTGAATATACGGTATTTCTTGGGGATACTCGAATTAATACGACGATTACAAAAGACGGAAAACGTCAGACAGGCACAAAGATGTCAGCTGTTGTAAAAGATACTGTTATTACAAATAAAAAGAATTATATGGGAAAGGCGGACATTTTAGGAGTCACCCATATGTCTGCCTATCAACCGATTGTAGGTACGGATGGCAAAGTAGTCGGCGCGCTTTTTGCAGGAAAGAACATTGAACAAACTGAGCAGCAGGTAAACAATTCTATTTACCTGTCAATTGGCATAGCGGTACTTATGCTCATTTTATCAGCCTTCCTTTTAAGAAAAGTGATGAACAGGCTTGTTAAGGTCCCGCTTAATGGTGTGACTGCCCTTGCGGACCACATGGCGCAGGGAGAAATTGGCATTGCCAATCAAAATGCGGCGAATCTGGCGGTTCATTCAAAAGATGAAGTTGGCCAGGTGGCTGCAGCGTTAGGTAACACGGTAAGCAGTCTACAAAAATATGTGGGCGAAATATCCAGCGTGCTTGGTGCTATGTCTTCGGGTGACTTGACTGTTTCCCCAAAACAGGAATATCAGGGCGATTTTGTGGAGATTAAAAACGCATTAAATACGATATCGGATTCTCTGAATGATATCCTGTTTGAAATCGAAAAGTCTGCGGAACTGGTGGCCAGCCGTTCCGAACAAATTTCAAACGGCGCTATGGCATTGTCACAGGGAACTACCGAACAGGCAAGCTCAGCGCAGGAATTATCCGCGACTATTAGTGAAATATCCGCGCAGGTGAAATTAACTGCCCAAAATGCGGAAAAAGCCAGCGAAATTGCTAAAGAATCGTCCGATGAGGTCGACAAAGGGAACCATCAAATCCGAAAAATGATGACGGCAATGGATGATATTAATCGGGCTTCCAATGATATCAGTAAAATAATTCGGACAATTGATGATATTGCATTCCAAACCAATATTCTGGCACTGAATGCGGCGGTTGAAGCGGCAAGAGCCGGTGCGGCCGGTAAGGGCTTTGCCGTAGTTGCCGATGAGGTCCGCAATCTTGCGAGCAAAAGTGGCGAGGCTGCCAAACAGACCACCGCGTTGATTGAAAATACGGTTTCGCTGGTGCAAAAAGGATCTTCCATTGCGGGCAAAACAGCGGAATCGTTCCAGTCTATTATGGAAAGCACCGAAAAGTCAACGGCTCTGATTGAAGAGATTTCCAAAGCAACCAACGCGCAGGCATCCTCCGTTGAACAGGTAACCGTTGGAATGGAGCAAATCGCGAAAGTGGTGCAGAACAATTCCGCCACTGCGGAAGAAAGTGCTGCGGCAAGTCAGGATTTAACAGAGCAGTCCCACATCCTGCACAGCTTGGTGCGCAAGTTCAAATTAAGAGATGCCGGAAATCAATCGGATGATACTTTTTAAAAGTATAGAACGATAGAAAGCAAATTCTGATTGTAGAATTATTATGGGCAATAAGGGGAGCCGTAAGATGCTTCTTTTATTGCCTTTTTCTGTTAAGCAAATGTTAATAGTCTCTTAACTTTGCATGAAACATTGGCATTTTGATTGCACAAAGTAAGAAATCATACTATAATAAGATATTCAATATTCTCATAAATATTGAATTCCCGATTCTAAGGGGGACAAGCGCATGCCAAACAAAATTTGCTGTGCCATTCTTGTTGCAGCCGGCAGTTCTACCCGAATGGCAATTCATATGTCCAAACAATTTATCCCGCTTCTTAACATTCCGGCAATTGCCCATACATTACATGCTTTTGAAAAAGCGGATTGTATTCAAGAGATTGTCGTAGTTTGCCGAAACGAGGATATTTCGGAACTATGGGATACCATCCGAACATACCATATCCATAAAGTGACCGCAGTTGTGCCAGGCGGCGAAACCAGGCAGCAGTCTGTTGCTGCGGGTATTGCGGCAGCATCCGTACAGGCGGCGTATTTTGCTATTCATGACGGGGCGCGTCCATTAATTCAGCCGCAGGATATAGACGCGGTTATTCAGGATGCCTTTTTGCATAAAGCTTCGGCGTTGGCCGTGCCGGTTAAAGATACGATAAAAATAATCGACAAAAGCGGTTTTGTGGTTTCCACGCCGGATCGCTCTTCTCTTTGGGCGGTACAAACCCCGCAGGTATTTGAGCGAAATCTGTATCTTACCGCAATGAAGCAGGCAGAGCGAAATTCTGCCGATTATACGGATGACTGTCAGCTTGTGGAACATATCGGTATCCCGATTCATTTGTGTCCGGGCGATTATACAAATTTAAAATTGACCACGCAGGAAGACATTGCTATTGCGGAAGCAATTTTGGAAAAACGGAAATAGCAGAAAGATTAACTATTAAAAGTCAAGCCTGAAATTGAGGAAGGTGGAAAAAAGCAGATGGTTAAAAAAGGGTATAGCAAAGCAGGCGTCCGGTTGAACGCCGCATCGGCTATTATGAGAAAATTACGCTA
>JAEWYE010000003.1 GCA_023458755.1 Bacillota bacterium
TTGTGTTCATAGCGAATAGGATTTCCTTTCTGTGTGTTGTTAGTGTGGTAACTTAACTGTAACACAGGCTTTTCCTATTCGCTATCTTTTTTTCACTTATTGTAACGCATCAATTGTAATCCTACAGTTATATAGCGAATAATCTCGTTAATTTTGTTGACATTTTATGATTAAAACAATATAATGTAGATTGTTACGTCATGTGACTTACGCGAAACGAACAGGGCTGACAAGACGTCGCTCTGTTTTTTTGTCTAAGTCAACGGAAACCATAACATAATTGGAGGATATACAGATGAAACGAGTAGGAAAACCCGTAGGCTTCATCGTCGCCTTCCTTATCGTGTTTTTGTTTATCACCGCTTTGTTCGGTATTCATGTACCAAACGGTGATAATGTGGCTACCTATATTAAAGGTGGCAGCGACATAAGATGGGGAATTGATATCCGCGGCGGTGTGGAGGCTACTTTTATTCCGGATGTAAAAGCAGGAACAGCCATTACGAAGGATCAATTAAATTCCGCAAAAGCGATTATTGAACAGCGGTTAATCAATCAGAATATAACGGATTACGAGTTATATCCGGATTACACCAAAAACCGTATCATTGTCCGCTACCCATGGAAGAGCGAAGAAAAGAACTTTGATCCGGAAACCGCGATTAAAGAACTTGCGGCTACCGCAAAGCTGACGTTCCGTGAAGGTGACAGCTATACAACTACAGGGACGGATGCAAACGGAAACACCATCTATAAAACTCCGAAGGGTGATACAGCTACCAATATTGTTATTGAGGGCAGCGACATTACAAAAGCTTTTGCCTCATTGTCGCCGGACTCGACCAGCAACTATGAAGTAGAACTTGAATTGAATTCATCCGGAACAGCAAAATTTGCGAAAGAAACCGAGAAAATGAAGGGCAAAATCATTTCCATTTGGATGGATGATGTTCGCATTTCTAATCCGCAGGTTGATTCTGTAATTTCTAATGGTAAGTGCTCGATTACCGGTAAGTTTACCGCAGCGGAAGCTACCGCTCTGGCAAACAAAATCAACGCGGGTGCTCTGCCGTTTACACTTGCAACTAACAACTTCAGTTCTGTTAACCCAACGCTCGGCTCCACTTCTTTAAACGCGATGATGATTGCGGGCGTCATTGCCTTTATCTTGGTATGCCTCTTCATGCTGTTTGTATTCCGGCTGCCGGGCTTTATTGCAATCATTGCACTTATGGGACAAGTTGCTTTGTCCTTTGCCTGTGTTTCCGGTTATTTCCCCGCATTCTCCAGCTTTACGATGACATTGCCCGGTATCGCCGGTATTATTCTTTCTATCGGTATGGGCGTTGATGCTAACATCATCACAGCCTCCAGAATCAAAGAAGAATTATGGGCGGGCAAAACTTTGGACGGTGCCATTCAAAAAGGTGATGACAACAGCTTCTGGGCAATCTTCGACGGTAATATTACCGTTATTATTGTTGCCCTTATTTTGATGGGTGTGTTCGGACCTTCCAATATTCTTTCCTTTATCTTCGGCGCATCCACGACCGGTTCTATTTATTCATTCGGTTACACCTTGCTGATCGGTGTTATTGGTAACTTCCTGTTTGGTGTTACCTGCACACGTTTGATGACAAAATCCATTTCCAACTTCAAATTTGCGCGTAAGAAATGGCTCTATGGAGGTGCAAAAGAATGAAACAGTTTCACATTCGGTTCTACGAAAGCAGAAAAATTTACTTTTCCATTTCCATTGGCATTATGCTTATCGGCTTGATTTTTAACTTTGTTTTTGGAACAAAGCTGGATATTAAATTTACCGGGGGCGCTGTCATTAAGTATTCTTATACCGGTACGGATATTAATCCAGATAAGGTAGAGGAATTGGCACAGCAGGCTACCGGCAAACAGGCAGATGTTACGATTAACACAAATGTAAAAGATGCAAACGGTAAAACAGCCGGTAACCAGATTACGATTTCCTTTGCCGGTACAAGCGCTTTGACTTTGGCTCAGCAGCAGGCAATCGCAGCCAAAATCACATCCCAGTACCCAAAAGCGAATTTGGCGGTTGTCGAGTCAAACTCCATTGATCCGTCCATGGGACGCGATTTCTTACTCAAATGTTTATGTGCTGTTTTGTTGGCAGTCCTCCTTCTGATTATTTATATAGCCTTCCGCTTTAAGAAAATCGGCGGTATGTCAGCAGGTGTCATGGCAATCATTGCGCTGCTCCATGACGTTGCGATGGTATACTTTACGTTTGTTATTTTCCGGTTCCCGCTGGACGATAATTTTATCGCGGTCGTTTTGACCATCTTGGGTTATTCGCTGAATGATACGATTATTGTTTATGACCGTATCCGCGAAAACCGTAAACTGCTGGGGCCGAAGACCGATTCTTCCGTCTTGGTCAACACCAGCATCAATCAGACCTTTACCCGTTCTCTTTATACCGCGGGCTGCACTTTCTCATCCATTGCTATTGTTGCGATTGTAGGCGCGTTCTTTGGTCTTACCTCTGTGGTTACCTTCGCGCTTCCAATGATGGTCGGTATTATAACCGGCTGCTACTCTTCTGTTTGCGTAGCAGGCCCGTTATATATCATGTGGCAAAAACACAAAGTAAACGCACGTGCTGCTTCTGCTTCGGCTAAAGCGAAATAACTTTTAAAATCATTATGCTGGATGCCTCCAACCGCAGGTTCTGCCTGTAGTTGGGGGCATTTTTGTTGTTTGCTTCTATTTTTTGTGCAGCCGTCCATGCAAGGCTTGCCGAGGGAAACTTTTTTAAATATCCACGCTCTAAAATAAGATTAAATGAAAAAAAGTTCACATTAACAATTGACAAGCCATCTTTTATGACATATAATGACAATGAAGTCAGTGAATAGAGGGTCAGTAAGTGAAAAAGACAAACCGGCAAATCCAAAAAGAGCAGACAAAGGATCTATTAACCAAAACCGCCTATCAAATATTTTCGGAGCGCGGCATTCTGAATACCCGTATATCCGATATTGCACAGGCGGCAAATGTTTCGCACGGCACAGTCTTTTTGCATTTTCAATCTCAGGAAGAACTGATTACCGAAGTGGTCGGAATGTATTGCGGTAAAATTGCGGCCCGTACACATGAACTCGCCGATTCAAACGCCTCGCTTCGTGAAATGTTAGCCGCCCATCTGGCTGGTATAGAAGAATACGAACCGCTGTATATTTGGCTTGTGATTGAAAACCGTCTGCTTCCGCTTTCGGCAAGAGACGCTTGGGCTCAGGTACAGTCGGCTGTTTCTTTTCATTTCAGTCAGGCGGTTGAGCGAGAGAAAAAAGCGGGAACGTCAGTATCCGTTCCAACCTATTTACTTTTTAATATGTGGATTGGTTTTGTTCATTACTATTTTGCAAACAGTGATTTGTTCGCACCGGATGGGAAAATAATAGAACGCTATGGAGAATTATTGATTACAAATTATTTGCAAATGATTCTTCGTAATTCAAATGATGAAAGGAAGGAATAAATAAGATGAAAGTATGTATTTCATGCGGCATGCCAATGACCAAGTTATCCGACTATCCGTTGGGAGATGAGAGCAAAGAATATTGTAAGTATTGCGCCAGATCGGATGGCTCCATGCAATCCTACCCGGAAAAACTGGAAGGAACTTCGGAATTTCTTATCCGCACGCAGGGGCTTGACCCGAAAGCTGCCCGCCAGTTGGCAGTTCGCACAATGGCAAAACTTCCTGCATGGAAAAACATCACAGAATAATAGTTGATTCAATCCGAAGGCCTGTGGAGAATTTGTTCCGCAGGCCTTTTTGTATTCCCGCTGTATCTTTTTGTGTATCTTCTCACATTTTACTTTAAACTTTCCGGCAATTGCGATATAATAAAATATATCGGTTCAAAAATGCAACAATATAACGTATAAAAACTCATTCAGAATTTGAGAAAAGTGGGTGTATGAAAATGGCAACTACATTTACGGTTCCGTTATCCAATGTTATGAAAGAACTTTCCCTTGACTCTGTTTATATGCCGTCCAATCCGGAAGAAGTATTGATCTCTTCAACGGATGTGGAACGTCCCGGTCTTGAGTTGAATGGATATTTTGATTATTACGATAAAAGCAGACTGCTGATTATGGGCAACGCGGAAACTGCGTTTTTAAAGTCCTGCACAAGTGAACAGCGCACGAAATCCCTCGGAACGCTGTTTTCGAAAAAACCGCCGGCCGTTATTGTCACACGCAGCATCCAGCCTATGGCGGAACTGCTAAGCGCGGCAAAAACATACGAAGTGCCTGTTTTAAGCACGGCAGATACCACTTCCAGTCTTGTCGCGGCGCTTGTTTCTTACATGAACGTGGAACTGGCACCCCGTATCACACGCCACGGCGTTTTGGTTGAAGTTTACGGCGAAGGTATCCTTCTAGTCGGTGACAGCGGAGTAGGTAAAAGTGAAACCGCAATTGAACTGATTAAACGCGGCCACCGTCTGATTGCGGACGACGCGGTAGAAATCCGCCGAGTATCCGCAAAATCACTGGTCGGCACCGCACCGGAAAATATCCGGCATTTTATTGAACTTCGCGGTATCGGTATTATCAATGCGCGCAGAATATTCGGTATGGGTGCTGTCAAAATTACCGAGAAGATCGATATGGTAATCAGCCTTGAAATATGGGACAACTCAAAAGTGTATGACCGTATGGGCATTGATAACGAGTATACCGAGATACTAGGTATTAAGGTTCCTGTTTTGACCATACCGGTAAAACCGGGCAGAAACCTTGCCATTATTATTGAAGTCGCGGCTATGAACAACCGTCAGAAGAAAATGGGCTTTAATGCCGCACAGGAACTTCTTTCCAGTTTGGGTATGGATATATCCACTATGCAGGAGTCGGAAAAGAAGCTGGAATTAGACCTGTAAAAAGAAATTGAACAGGGAACGAATGAATTCGTTGGGATGATAGATTAGGGAGTCAGAATGAATATTATTGCAGATACCCATTGCCATACCATAGCATCGACACACGCGTATTCTACCTTGTCCGAATTGGTGCATGCGGCTTCACAAGCCGGATTGTATGCGGTTGCCATTACCGACCACGGAAAGACCATGCCGGGCGCACCGGGCAAATGGTATTTCCGCAACTTGCAGGTTGTGCCGCGCTGCCTTGAAAATGTTTTGGTTTTGCGCGGAATCGAGACGAATATAGTCAATTATAACGGAGATATTGATTTGGATGAAGACGACCTTGAAATGTTGGACTGGGTTGTCGCATCCATGCATGACGCTACTATGCCGCAGGAACAAAGAAGTGTTGAACAATGCACACAGGCTTGGCTGCGTGTTGCGCAAAACCCGAATGTCCATGTGATCGCCCACAGCGGCACGGAAAAATTCAAATATGACTATGAGGCGGTCATTCCGGAGTTCGGAAGGCAGGGCAAATTGGTGGAAATCAATGAAGGTACGTTTTTAGTGCGTAAGGCATCGGTCTCCAATTGCGCAACAATTGCCCGTATCTGCAAAAAATATGGTGTGCCGGTCATCGTGAATTCTGATTCACATTTTCACACTTCGGTAGGTAAGTTTCCTCAGGCGCTTGCCATGCTGCGTGAAATTGATTTCCCGGAAGAACTGGTGGTTAATTCAAGTGTAGAACGTTTTCAGAAATATTTGACCGAACATACCAATGTCTTTACCGACAAAAAATAGAAAAACTCTGAATAATTTGTATCTGCATAAGGAAGATTGTGTTAATCCCGCACGGAGTGGTATCTTGCGCGGCCTGTTTTTTGAAATATGTAGTAGATAAGAAATTTGGTACATAGACATAAATAATAAAAACAGGAAAACTGAGAGGTATTCGTTTTATGAATCAAATTGAGAATTTAGGACATATTGCGGCGGATTTGGGCTGTAAAGTACTTTTTGGGGAACCGATGTGCAAGCATACGACCTTTAAAATCGGCGGGCCTGCTGACCTGTTTGTCACCGTGCATAATCGGATTGCCTTGCAGAAGCTCATAAAAGCCGCCAATGATGCTCAGATTCCTTTTCTTGCAATCGGCAACGGCTCAAACATGCTGGTGAAAGATTCCGGTATCCGCGGGCTTGTGATTGCCATGGATGACGAATTTCATAAAATACAGTTGTTAGATAAAGATAGAATTGAATGCGGGAGCGGCGCAACACTTGCCAAGCTTTGTAATTTCGCAAAGGACAACAGTCTGTCCGGTTTGGAGTTTGCGTGGGGGATTCCGGGTTCAGCGGGCGGCGCGGCTTTTATGAACGCAGGTGCTTACGGTGGAGAAATGAAGCAGGTGCTTGTTTCCTGCAAGCATATGACAGCTGGCGGAGAAATTGCCGTATTATCGGGTGATGAGCTGCAGCTTTCCTACCGCAAAAGCGCATACAGTACCAACCAAGCGATTATTTTATCGTTGACCCTGCAAATGCAAAAGGGCAGTCAAAAACAAATCATGACCACGATGGAGGACTTGCTGAACCGCAGAAAAAGTAAGCAGCCTTTGGAATATCCAAGTGCCGGCAGTGTGTTCAAGCGTCCGGAAGGAAATTTTGCGGGCACCTTGATTGAACAGTGCGGGTTGAAGGGCAAACGTGTCGGTGGCGCTATGGTCAGCGAAAAACACGCGGGTTTTATTGTCAACGACGGCGGCGCGACCTGCGAAGACGTTCTGTGTTTGATTGAGTTCATTCAAAGTACAGTACTCCGGAAAACCGGCGTAGCATTGGAATGTGAAATCAAAACAATCGGGTGACAAATTTCTACAATTTTTTAAATTCTCGTGAATAATTGACGATATAATGAATATATAGTACGTTGATGTGAAAACAGATTCAATCTCCAAACGTAAAATCCATATATCAAAGATTTTGCGCTTGTCCTTGGATGTTTTCTAAAGTTAACTGACTAGAGGGACAAAGAAACGAATGAATTTCTGCCGTGTGCATGAAGTCGGAAAGGTGAGAGGATACAACATGGAATTTTTAATTGTTACCGGACTTTCCGGCGCTGGCAAATCAAGAGCAATCGACGCATTGGAGGATATAGACTTTTATTGTGTCGATAATATCCCGCCCAAACTCATTCCGATTTTCTATGAGCTTTGCCAGCAGGCGAAAAGCGGTTTGAACCGTGTTGCCGTGGTTACCGATATTCGCGGCGGCAATATGTTTGACAGCCTGTTCGATGCCCTTGATGCGCTGAAAAATGAAAATCGTGACTATCGAATCCTGTTTCTGGATGCCAGCGATCTGGTGCTGATTAACCGCTTTAAAGAGACAAGGCGCAAGCATCCTTTGGCGGATAACTACCTCGGTTCGCTGGAACAGGCGGTAAAGCTGGAACGCGATGTGTTAAAGCCGGTGCGCGACCGTGCAGATTATATTATTGATACTTCCTATCTTTCGCCTGCACAGCTAAAAGAACGCATTTCTAATCTGTTTTTGGGCGACGCGTCCGAAGCGCTCATGATTCATTGTGTATCCTTCGGATTTAAGTACGGTTTGCCTTCGGAATCTGATTTGGTTTTTGACGTGCGCTGTCTGCCGAATCCGTATTATGTGGAGGAACTCAAAAATTTGACCGGGCTGGATGATCCGGTTCGCGACTATGTGATGAAGTGGGATCAGACGCAGGGCTTCATTTCCCGCATGTTAAACTTAATTGATTTCATGATTCCGCTTTACTGCAACGAAGGCAAAAGCCAGCTAGTCATCGCTATGGGCTGTACGGGAGGACACCACCGTTCTGTCGCATTGGCACAGCTTCTTTATAATCATTTGCTGGAAAACGGAAAAAGAACCAGCGTGAATCACCGCGATATTCAAAAACAATAAAAGGTAGTTGCTTTTTATGTCTTTTGCGTCGGAAACCAAAAATGAAATCTGTAAAGGAATGCCGCAGAACTCCTGTTGCCAAAAGGCAGAGTGCTACGGCTTGCTTTTATTTGCCAAGAACTTTTCCCTGCATACCATTACGCTTACTACGGAGAATGGTACGGTTGCCCATCATGCCGCACAGCTTGCGGCACGCGTAACCGGCAGTTATGTCGATCTTTCTACCGCGCTTTTCCATGCTGATGCGCATAAAAGCGCCTATACGCTCACTGTCGCGGGGGAGGAACAGCGCAAGGCTGTACTTGCGTGCTTTGGCTATGACGGCAGTGAAATCAGCCTGCGCATCAATCATGCAAATTTGGATGGGGATTGCTGTGAAAGTGCGTTCCTGAAGGGAGCGTTTTTATCCTGTGGAACGGTAACCAATCCCGAAAAAGACTATCATTTAGAGTTCGTCGTTCCGTTTTTGAATCTGGCTCGAGATTTTATCACGCTTTTGTCCGAAGTGGATTCTTTGGATTTGCAGCCCGCGCTGGTGAACCGTAAGGGCGCTTATGTGGTTTATATCAAAGGCAGTGAACGCATAGCAGATTTGCTTACCTACATAGGCGCACCCAATGCCGCCATGGAACTTATGCAGGTGAAAATGGTTAAAGAAGTCCGTAATTATGTGAACCGGAAAACAAACTTTGAAACCGCAAATATTGACAAGACAGTTTCCGCGGCGGCAAAGCAAGTGGAAGCCATTGAGAAAATAAGCAGGAGCATGGGGCTGGAATCTTTGCCGGAGGAGCTGCGCGAGCTTGCCGCCCTGCGCCTTGAAAATCCGGAAATGTCATTGCGGGAATTGGGTGAGAGTCTTTCCGAGCCAATCAGCCGATCCGGCGTCAATCACCGACTGCAGCGGCTTATGGAGATTGCGGAGAATTTATAACTGCCGTGAAAAGGAGAACATCATGGGGTTTGTACATTTGCATGTGCACAGCGAATACAGTCTGCTGGACGGCGCTTGCCGTATCCGCAGCTTAGTCGATACCGCGGCTGAAATGGGGCAAACGGCGGTTGCGATTACCGACCACGGCGTTATGTACGGCGCGGTCGATTTTTATAAGGCGGCAAAAAATCGCGGAATAAAACCGATTATCGGCTGTGAGGTATATGTGGCGAAGCGTACCCGCTTTGATAAAATTCATGAATTGGATGGGGAAAACCGTCATCTTGTATTGCTGTGCAAAAATAATACCGGCTATCAAAATCTGATTGCCATGGTTTCCAAAGCATGGACAGAGGGCTTTTACAGCAAACCGCGTGTCGATTATGAACTGTTGGAAACCTACAGCGAGGGACTGATTGCTCTTTCTGCCTGTTTGGCCGGCGAAATACCGCGTGCTCTTATCGGCAATGACTATATGGGCGCGAAAGAAACCGCTTTACGGCTGGACAGCATCTTTGGGCACGGCAATTTTTATTTGGAACTTCAAGATCATGGCATCCGCGAGCAGAAAATCATCAACCCTATGCTTGTTTCCCTTTCCAAGGAAACAGGTATCCCGCTTGTCGCGACCAACGACTGCCACTACCTTAAGCAAGAGGATGAAAAGATGCACCATATTCTTTTGTGCATCCAGACCAATCACACGGTGGAAGACAAAGACGGCATGGAGTTCAGCTCCGATCAGTTTTATTATAAAAGTGAATCGGAAATGCGGGCACTTTTCCCCTATATACCGGAGGCATGCGATAATACCGTTTTGATTGCCGATCAGTGTAATGTTGAGTTTGAGTTCGGCAGTACGAAGCTGCCGCATTTTGATACGCCGAACGGGCAGGAGAACGTCGCCTATTTTCACGATAAATGTTACGAAGGTCTGCATCTCCATTACGGTGAACAACCGGAGCAAAGTATTGTGGACAGGCTTGAATATGAATTGGCCACCATTGAAAAGATGGGTTATGTCAATTATTATTTGATTGTGCACGATTTTGTGCGCTACGCGAAATCTGTCGGAATTCCGGTCGGGCCGGGCAGAGGTTCCGGCGCCGGAAGCCTCGCGGCATACTGCATTGGAATAACCGGAATCGACCCGCTTAAATACGATTTGCTCTTTGAACGCTTTTTAAATCCGGAACGTGTCAGCATGCCGGATTTTGATATTGATTTCAGTGACGAACGCAGACAGGAAATGATCGAGTACGTGGTTCGCAAATACGGTGCCGATCACGTTGCGCAGATCGTAACCTTCGGTACAATGGCGGCACGCGGCTCCATTCGCGATGTCGGGCGTGCTCTGGCAATACCTTATGCCGCAGTGGACGAGGTAGCTAAACTGATTCCGGGTGAACCGAACATTACACTTGAACGTGCGCTCAGCATTTCCAAAGAGCTAAAAGTGCGTTATGACACGGACCTACAGATTCATGACTTAATTGATATGGCGCGTAAGCTGGAAGGTATGCCGCGCCACGCGTCCACCCATGCCGCCGGTGTGGTTATTACCGATAAGCCGGTAGCGGAATATGTTCCTCTTGCCAAAAACGATGAATCTACGGTTACCCAGTACACTATGACAACGCTTGAGGAACTCGGCCTTTTGAAAATGGACTTTTTGGGGCTTCGCAATTTATCTGTTATAGACGACGCGCGGAAGATGATCCGCAGGTCTGTTCCGAATTTTCAAATGGAAGAGATTCCTTTGAATGACCCAAAGGTTTTCGAGATGTTTTCTATGGGTGCCACACAGGGCATCTTTCAGTTTGAATCCGCCGGCATGACAAGCGTAATTATGCAGCTTCGGCCGGAAAATATCGAAGATTTAATCGCGGTCAATTCCCTTTACCGCCCCGGACCGATGGATTCCATTCCCCGTTACATTGAGTATCGGCACAATCCGCAGAAAGTCACTTATAAACATCCCCTGCTGGAGAGCATTCTAAATGTGACCTATGGCTGTATTGTCTATCAGGAACAGGTCATGCAGATATTCCGTACGCTGGCCGGTTATTCCCTTGGACGAGCGGATATCGTGCGCCGCGCCATGTCCAAGAAGAAAGCAAGCGTAATGGAACGCGAGCGGCAAATTTTTATTTACGGCCTTACCGGGGAAGACGGCAGTGTTGAAGTAGAAGGCTGTGTGCGCCGCGGTGTGGATGAGGAAACCGCAAAATCTATCTTCAGCGAAATGGAAAGCTTTGCGTCCTACGCGTTTAACAAGTCACACGCGGCGGCCTATGCCAATTTGTCGTATCAGACCGCGTGGCTCAAATGCAATTATCCGCGCGAATATATGGCGGCGCTGCTTACCAGTGTGCTGGACAGCACCAACAAAGTCGCAAGCTATATCGCGGAATGCGCGCGTCTTGGCATTCGCGTTCTTCCGCCGCATGTCAATTACAGTGAAGACAGCTTCAGTGTTGCCGGAAACGATATCCGCTTTGGTCTGCGCGCGGTCAAAAATCTTGGCAAGGGCTTTATTGCCGGATTAACGAAAGAGCGTGAAAGTAACGGCTCGTTTACTTCCTTTTATCAGTTCTGTAAGCGTATGTATGGCATAGATTTGAACCGGCGTGCCCTCGAAAGTCTGATTAAATGCGGAGCGCTGGATTCGCTGGGGTATAACCGCCGCGAAATGCTCACAAGCGTCAACGCCATTCTTGACAGTTTGGATGCGGACAAGCACCATAATATAGACGGTCAGATGGGATTTTTTGACGCGTCGTCTCAAAACAGCGTGGATATGGAATTTAAAATAGAGCCAAAGCCGGATTTGTCGGTATCCGATAAACTGGTTATGGAAAAGGAAGTGACCGGAATGTATCTTTCCGGCCACCCAATGGCCGAATATCTGCCGGTTTATGATGCGATTCATGCGAGCAAAACAGGAGAGATTATCGAGGATACCCAGGAGCACGGCGGCAGATATCACGACGGGGAACGGATAATCCTTTTGGGGATTATTACCGCCGTAAAATTGAAGGTAACAAAAAGCAACAGTACCATGGCGTTTGTCACACTCGAAGATATGTTCGGCGCAATCGAACTGCTGGTGTTCCCGAACACGCTGTCCCAGTATGCCCATTTGGTTGCGGAAGGGAAAATCGTAAAAATTTCCGGACGAATCAGCGTAACGGAGGAGAAAGATACAAAAGTAATCTGTGAACAGGTGCTGCTTCCTCCGAATATCAAAGAGGCGCAAAGCATGGAGCAACAAACGGTTCATAAAAAGTCCGGCCGTCCGGGGTTATATATCAAGGCTGCAAACGAAGAGGATCCGCTTTATAAAAAGGCGCTCCGGTATATTGCGGTATTTGACGGTGCCACACCGCTCTATGTTTTTTTCACCGAAACGAACAAGCTAATGCAGGCACCCGCGCATTTTCGGGTAAGCTTAAATGATGTATTGCTGCGCGAACTCAAAAAACTGCTGGGGGATACTAATGTTGCGGTAAATGAATGATGTTGTTTATCTGCGGCTTTGTTTGTAGGAAGAAATCGAATTGGCCATGTCGAATTATAAGTTTATTCGTAGTGCTAAATTGGAACCAAAAACAGAAATGCAACATTTATCCATACAGCAGAAACTTTCATCCATATGAATTACTTGATTATCGCATGAGGGTTATACTATAATAAATATGTTTATTTCAGTATAAATTTAATAAATTAACCTAGGGGGAAATGAATTATGAGCAGCAAAAAGATTGCGGTTCTGACAAGTGGCGGAGACGCACCTGGAATGAACGCGGCTGTGCGTGCAGTTGTAAGAGCCGGTCTTTACTATGGTATGAGTGTTTACGGAGTCTACAGGGGATATAACGGACTTCTTAACGGTGATATGGAAGAAATGAGCCTGCGCAGTGTTTCCGACATTATCAATCTTGGCGGAACGATGCTGTATACCGCGCGCAGTCCTGAATTCAACACACCTGCGGGTGTACAGAAGGCAGCGGACCAATGCCGCAAGCTCGGCGTTGAAGGTGTTGTCGTTATCGGCGGTGATGGTTCGTTCCGCGGCGCGAGAGATTTGACCGCAGCGGGCATTCGTTGTATCGGCGTACCGGGTACCATTGACAATGATATTGCCTGCAGTGAGTATACCATTGGCTTTGATACAGCTATGAACACCGCTATGGAGCTGATTGACAGACTGCGCGATACAACCGAATCCCACGACCGCTGCAGCGTTGTTGAAGTTATGGGCAGAAGATGCGGCGATATCGCTTTGCATACCGGTATTTCCATCGGCGCTACCGCGATTCTCGTTCCTGAAGTTCCGTTTGACTTCCAAAAGGATGTTATTGAGCGCATTCGCTTAACGCAGAAAACGGGCAAACGGCATTTTATCGTCGTTGTTGCCGAGGGCGTTGGCGGTGTTGAAAACCTTGCAAAACAAATTGAGGAACAAGCCGGCATTGAAACCAGAGCAACCATTCTCGGTCATGTGCAGCGCGGCGGTTCCCCGACTTTGCGCGATCGCCTTGTTGCCAGTCAAATGGGTTACGAAGCTGTTAAGCTGCTTAACGAGGGTGCAAGCAACCGTGTTGTTGCCATGCAGGGTGAGCGTATTGTCAATTTTGATATTACAGAAGCTCTCAATATGAAGCGCGTATTTGACAAAGATCTTTATGACATTGCGCTGAAAATTTCCATCTGATTTTTATTATGGACAAGACCTTTGCCGCCTTGGTAAAGGTCTTGTTTCCCTATCTAGCCAAAAACACTAGCTAGGTGTTTACAGCAATATATCTCAAAGAAAAGAATTCATCTTAAAAATATTGAGAAAATATCTTGACATAACATGTAGAAAATGATAATATAATACACGCGCTGTGAAGAGTGCCGTAAATACATAGGGGTATAGCTCAGTTGGTAGAGCAGCGGTCTCCAAAACCGCGTGCCGAGGGTTCAAGTCCTTCTGCCCCTGCCATGTGGCTCGGTAGTTCAGCTGGTTAGAACGCTAGCCTGTCACGCTAGAGGTCGACGGTTCGATCCCGTTCCGAGTCGCCAATTTGCTGCTATGGCTCAGTTGGCAGAGCACGTCCTTGGTAAGGACGAGGTCACGCGTTCGAATCGCGTTAGCAGCTCCAAAAAATCCAGTAACCATTAGGTTACTGGATTTTTTATTGTCCGAATCATGGGTTTTAAACGTTTTGCTTTAATGATGAAGCTCCTGCACTTCTTGTGCTTTTAAATCTTTATACAGATGAAGCTTTAGCATTACCAAACGAGCGATTGGCTGAGCAATGCAGGCTTCAACAAAGAAGGCAATAGCAAAGTTGCGGGGCCACTTATAAAAAAACATACGAATAGGTTCTACGCTTATTTGATGGTTTCCAATCCAAGTACCAATCACAGTTAAAAAGATTGACATTAATAATACGGTAAAAAGGGTGTTTACCACCGTATGGGCGCCAAAGCTATCGTCTTCTTGTACGACGCGAGAAGTTAGCCATGTAGCTGGTTTATTCGTAATCAATACCAATGCAATTACACACATCCAAATGAAAGATTAACTATTAAAAGTCAAGCCTGAAATTGAGGAAGGTGGAAAAAAGCAGATGGTTAAAAAAGGGTATAGCAAAGCAGGCGTCCGGTTGAACGCCGCATCGGCTATTATGAGAAAATTAC
>JAEWYE010000004.1 GCA_023458755.1 Bacillota bacterium
CAATTAAAAACCTATATCCATAAATACAATGCTTTTCCTATGCGCCCTCTCAAGTGGCAGTCACCTAAACAGGTGCTTCATGATTTCTTTACTCTTGGTGTAACATATCATTGACAAACCTACAAAACAATCAAAGGCAGGATTTCGCTCGTTAACGTTCAGACACATATTGAACTATTGCGGAATAGGTTCTATAATAAATAGCAAATGCATTTCGGCACAACATACTGGAGGTCTTTATCATCGCTTTCTCGCAGAAATCACATAATTTTTTTAAAACCACCTTCCGCGCTTTACAATATAAGAATTTTCGCCTTTTCTGGTTTGGACAGTGCATCTCTCTTACCGGCACATGGATTCAGCGAACCGCGCAAACTTGGCTTGTGTATACTGTTACCAATTCTCCATTGATGGTCGGACTTGTCGGCGTGTGCCAGTTTATGCCGATGCTGTTGTTCTCACTTTTTGCCGGCGTAATTGTAGACCGATTCTCCAAGAAAAAGCTCCTTATTCTAACGCAGGTTCTTTTTATGCTGCAGGCAATCGCAATGACACTGCTCACCTTTACCGGATTGATTCAGTACTGGCACATTCTGATTTTAAGCTTTTTGTTTGGATTAACACAAACTTTGGATATGCCCGCGCGCCAATCCTTTTTCATCGATCTGGTAGGCGTAAAAGACCTTACCAATGCTATTTCACTCAATTCTACGATTGTAAATTTGGCACGCATTGTAGGGCCGGCTGTTTCCGGAATTCTTATGCTGAAATTCGGCACGGTATTCTGCTTCTCGGCAAATGCCATCAGTTTTATTCCGGTTATTATCGGTATTCTTCTAATACAAACAACTGAAAATCATGTTCGTAAAAGCCACGTCAACATTCTGCCGGAAGTCATTGACGGAATCAAATATATTAAAAACAACCAAACGCTGGTCGTAAATGTTCTGGTCATGGCGGTTGTGTGTACTTTTGCCATGAATAACGATGTCGTTATTCCGGTCTTCGCCAAAGTTGTTCTGGGTGCCGGCGCAAACGGCTATTCCCTGTTATTGTCTATGGCTGGTCTGGGGGCATTTTTAGCCGCTATCATGATGGCTTACCGGAGTAAAAACGGTGTCAACAAAGTTCTTTTGCTTTACAGCGGAATCCTAACGGCTGTTTTACAGGTTGCGACGGTTTTGACCCGGCAGTATGCTATATGTGCGATGCTGATTACCTGTATTGGATTTTTTAACTTGATTTTTATCAATATCGCAAATTCTGTTTTTCAGTTGAATACACCCAATGAATACCGAGGCCGAGTGATGAGCGTGTATTCGTTTTTGAATATGGGTTCCACCCCGATCGGCAACTTTTTGTCCGGCAGCGTAATGGAAACGCTGGGCGGAGATTCCGGTTTTGTTTTTTGCGGAATGACAACCCTCCTTCTGCTGGGGGTTATCTTTACAAGGAAACGCAAAGAAATTGGAAACTGGATCAAGCGAAAATGTTAACCTGTTCTTTCCTTTATGCCATCCCGCAAGGGGTGGCTTTTTTATGTGCTGTATTCGTTGGACAAATTGCTAGCCAACGCATATTATATAGCATCTAAAACAACTTTAAGGAGTCAATCTGGAAATGTATATAGATAACGAAACCAGTGCAATCAACTGTAATAATCGAATCAACCTGATCAATACATTCCGCAAACTTTGGGAAGAGCACGCAATGTGGACACGATCTTTTATTATCAGCGCTGTGGACAATCTGGGAGACCTGCAGTTTGTGACAAAACGGTTAATGCGAAATCCCACTGATTTTGCGGCCGTGCTCAAAAAATATTATGGAACGCAAAATGCTATGAAGTTCGACAATCTGCTTTCAGACCATCTTTCTATTGCCGGAAAAATTGTAAATGCCGCAAAAGCAGGAGATACCGAAACGGTTAACGAGCTAAGGACAAAATGGTATGCAAATGCGGATGCGATTGCTGATTTTCTTTCCAGTATAAATCCATACTGGTCAAAAAACGAATGGAAAATGATGCTGTATGACCATCTGAAGCTGGTTGAAAATGAAGCAACCGGAAGAATAAACAAGGATTATCAAAAAGATATTGCACAATATGACACAATGGAAGATCAAGTCCTTTTAATGGCAGATGCTATGGCAAACGGCATCGCAAAACAATTTCGAATTTAATAGAGAAATCAACTGTATAGGAAAAAATCCGTATGAAATAAAAACAGTTCATACGGATTTTACTCAATTATGATTTACGCCGTTGCGTTGATAGTATTGAACTCCAAGAAAAGCAACTACGCCGCAAAACACAATAAAAATCGGCGCATAGACCGGATTAGACACAATCCCGCCGACCAGAATGATGGCCGAACCTAATAGAGCTAAAACAGGACATACGATTCCTTTAAAAATGCTGGTTACCGTCTGCGCTTTTTTCATTTGCATGACTTTTAAATATAGCAGAGAATAACATACATAGCTAAATACAATGGAAATTTCGCTGATATCGCCGGTGCCCATAATTCCGGTCTTTTGTATAACATAATGAACAAGCAGCCAAAAAGCCGCAACAATAAACGAGATTAAACACGACCATGCGGATAATTGTGTTTTGGGACTGGTTTGCGATATTTTTTCCGCCATTGGAATCATATTTTTACTTGCCAGTGCCTGCGGCATTCGAATGGAACCAAGCGTAAGGCCGTTTACAACACCCAAAATTGCAATGACCACAAAAATCAACATAATTTTTGTACTGTTTCCGCCAAGTAAAAACGCTCCTGCATTATTTACTGATTCGTTACCGACGGACATGATATATTCTGCACCCAGCATATGGTTCAACCCTAGAAAATACAAAAGATAAGTTCCCAGTACGGCACACGGTCCGATGATAAGCGCCAGCGACATATTGCGTTTTGGATTTTTCACTTCGTTTGTTATGCTTGTGGCAACAATCCATCCGTCATAAGAAAAAGCAATCGGGGCAAGAGCTGCAAGCCAGCCTACACCCTTATCATGGACGAGTACCGGAGTGACCCCCACCGGTATTTCCGGATTGGACGCGCCATAAAAAATGCCGAAAATCGCAATGACCAGTAAAGGAATCAATTTGATTACCGTTGATATATTTTGGATATACCCGCCTAATTTAACGGATAAAATGTTGACAGCATAAAAGACCGCCATTATGAGAAAACCGATTGCTATTTGCATCTCAAGAGAAGCATTTATATGAAATAATGCGCAGGTATAAATAGCCGCAACCCAAGAAACCACAGCGGTTATAGTTGGGAAATAAACAAAAGTTTGAAACCAGCCAAAGCCGGAAGCAATTTTTCGAGAAACAAAATCTTCATAATAGCCGACGATTCCGCCGTTTTTCCTTGTACGAACCGAAAGCTCAATAAGTGTTAAGCTTCCGAATATAATACTCCACGCGCCGATACAAAATGCAGCCACTCCGAGCCAAACATTCCCCCCTGTGTATTTTAGTACGTCGTCACATTTAAAAAAGATACCGGAACCAATCACAATTCCAATAATCATAGTAGTTGCGGTAAATAATCCATAATGTTCTTTTTTATTATCCATTTTATTTCATTTTCCTCCGAGCTAAAATATCCTGACCATTTAATACTCTTCAAATTTTCTCCCACTGCTTTTTGAAAATAACAATTATGTATTGTACCACAATCGAATTCATAAATACAATCTCCATTTGCTCATCTTGCAAGATTTTTTATAATTCTCGGTTTTTTATTTAATTTTAATATTTACATTTCATAAAAATATTATATGATATAATAAAGTGTATTTATCGGATTGAAAATACGGATATTTAAAAAGTAATGAGGAGTTGCAAAATGGATTTTAATCAAATTTTTGATGTGTGTGTGGTAGCTGCCGGAATTTATATGTTATACTGCGGTTTTACGGGAAAAGGGTCGCTTTACAAAAACGAATATATCAAGCCAGACTGCAAAGAGAAATACAAGAAGTTCATTCAGTATTTCGGCTTAATCTGCGGTTTCATTGCGATTGTGACGGGCGTGGTAGATTATTTGCACATTCAGCCTCTTACCATGATTTTTGTTGCGCTATTCGCTGTATGCCTTGTTTTTTATTTTGTTATCAACTTCAGATTGACAGAGCCGAAAAAGAAAAAATAGATATTGCATTTTACATATGTATATGTTAAAATACTATACGTTGTCATTTCCGGGTGTGGCGCAGTTGGTAGCGCGCTTGACTGGGGGTCAAGAGGCCGTGAGTTCAAGTCTCGTCACTCGGACCAGCAAAAGGCCGCAGTATTGCTGATAAATTCAGCTATACTGCGGCCTTTCTTTGCTTTTATTCAGCTAAACACGCTACTTTTGCCCACTTTTATGGGTGCTAAATATGAACTAAAAATCTATAAATAAGATTCAATTACTACAGCGTTACTACAAATTTTACAGAAAAAACTATGAACACAAAAACGCAGCCATAGCTTTTTGTTTGTTCTTGCCAGAATTACTCCGTGATTTCCACCCGATTGCCGTCTGGGTCGGAAACACAGCTTTCAAAATAACCGTCGCCTGTTACTCTGGACGGACTTAACAGCGCATATCCATCTGCAACAATCCGATTTGTCAATTTGATAACGGCTTCTTTGCTCCCGACCGAAAACGCAATATGGCTCCAACCGCTTTCCTTGTCTTTCTGCGTGCGCTTTTCCAAATCCGTATGGCTCATAATTTCCAGACGCGCACCGGAATCAAACGAGATAAAGTAACTGGAAAATCCTTTGGTGTTTTCATATTTTTGATTGCTTGTTCCGTTGAAATATTGAACGTAATACTCCCTCGACTTTTCTAAGTCCTGCGCATATACCGCAAAATGTGTGATGTGAACACTCATGACAATTCCTCCAGAGTTTTAACCCAGTAGTTGTTCTACTTACCATAACAGAACGGATAAAGAATGCCTTTGTTATACCATATCACCGATCAATTTGCAACCGAATAATTCTGATTACTACAAAAAATCGGCAAGCTGCCATTTTCGCAGCCTGCCGATAAAAGAAATCTTTATAATTATTCAACATCCGTGCTGAAGAACTTATTGTGAATCGCGGTCACTGCTTTATCCGCGTCAACGCGGGCAATCAGGACAGAAATTTTAATTTCGCTGGTAGCAATCATCTGAATGTTGATATTTGCTTCAAACAGTGCTTCGAACATTTGAGCGGCAATGCCCGGATGACTCTCCATGCCGGCACCGACGATGGAGACCTTTGCAACATCTTCATCATAGACGACATTGGTTGCGCCGATTACTTCAACATAAGGATTCAGAATTTCGATGGTTTCTTGTAAATTTTCCTGCGGAATGGTAAAGCTGATATCCTTTGTGCCATTTCTGCCGACGGATTGAAGGATGATATCTACATTAATGTTCTTTGCGGACAGTTTGGAAAACACCTTAAAGGCAAGACCCGGTCTGTCCGGGACACCGATAATTGAAACTCTTGCGACATTGTTGTCTTTTGCTACACCGCTGATCAGCATTTTCTCCATTTTGTTTGCCTCCTTAACAATTGTACCCGGTACCTTCGTTAAACTGGAAAGCACCTCAAGCTCGATATTATACTTTTTCGCCATTTCAACCGAACGGTTATTTAAAACCTGTGCTCCCAAAGTCGCAAGCTCCAACATTTCATCATAGGAAATAACATCCAACTTCTTTGCGTTTGCCACTTTACGCGGATCGGCGGTGAACACGCCTTCCACGTCCGTATAAATCTGGCATAAATCCGCGTGCATGACAGCCGCAATCGCAACCGCGCTGGTATCGGAGCCACCGCGGCCAAGAGTTGTCATATCATCATAGCGGTTAATACCCTGAAATCCTGCTACAATAACGATGTTGCGCTTATCCAGTTCCTTTTTAATACGATCCGGAATGATGCGCTTGATTCTTGCGGAGCCGTAAGCGGAAGACGTAACAAAACCGGCCTGCCAGCCGAGAAGGGAGATAACCGGATATCCCAGCTTTTCAATTGCCATGGCAAGCAAAGCGACGGAAATTTGTTCGCCGGAAGTCAACAGCATATCCATTTCTCGTTTAGACGGATTTTCATTTATTTCCTTTGCTTTTTCAATCAGATTATCCGTTGTGTCCCCTTGAGCGGAAACAACAACTACCACATTGTTGCCTTTTGCATACGTTTTTGTTACGATGTCCGCGACATTAAACACACGTTCAGCGTTCGCTACCGAACTGCCGCCGAATTTCTGGACTATTAAGCTCATAAGGCTCTAACCTCCATAAAATGTATAAAAATTTATTCAATGACTATTTCCGCGCCGCATGAATTCGCGCTTAATATTTCAACTCTCCAGCCGTTTATGCCTTTTTCCTCTAAATGAGAAACTGCATATTGAACAAACTCATCCGTATGATCGGCATCAAGCATCGCGATAATGGTTGGCCCCGCGCCGCTTACATAAGTACCAAGAGAACCAAGTTCATAGCTCAAACGGAACACCTGGTCGAAATTCTGAATCAGACCGCTGCGGTAAGGCTGATGCAGTTTATCCTGAACAGCAACACGCAAATTTTCGGTTTTGCCGGAAAACAGCGTTGCCGTCATCAATGCGGAACGAGAAAGATTGTATACCGCATCCGCTCTGGAATATTCCTGAGGTAAAACCGAACGCGCTTTCTCCGTTTTGAGTTCAAATGGAGGAACAAACAGCGCAAAACGTATTTTTTCGGAAACCGGAACACTCACACTGTATACCCTCTCCCCTTCCATGGCGGAAGCGACAAGCCCGCCCAAAATGGCAGGTGTGGTATTGTCCGGATGTCCTTCGATTTTAGCCGCAAGGTTTATGAGGTCCTGCTGCGAAAGCGGGTTGCCCAAAAGGCGGTTCGCGCCTAAAATACCGGATACGATACAGGCGGAGCTGCTGCCTAGCCCACGTGCCATTGGGATATCATTCTGCTGAATAATTTTTAAACCCGGTAATTGGCGTCCGCACTGCTCATACAAAAGCTTGGCGGCCCAAAAAATAAGATTGGTTTCATCGGTCGGTATTTTTATATTATCTTTGGATGAAATGTCTAAAGTATCCGATTCTTCCATCCATACTTGATTATAAAGTGTAAGCGCAATGCCGAGAGAGTCAAAGCCGGAACCAAGATTGGCACTGGTTGCCGGGACCTGAATGCGTATCATGTTATCAACTTCCTATAAAAAAATTATAAATCACCGATTCGAATTTTCGAGCAAATGGTTACGCCCAAATGTTCAAGCTGCTCCAGCTTTGCCAAAATTTCTGTTTCCGGCATTTGTTTTGTAACAAAACCAATTTCTTTCGGAGCTGAATTTTTGTGATAGAGACGTGTAACACCGTCAAAAATAGAATTTGCGTTTTCAAAGGCCAAGGTATCGTTTTCCGCTTTGGCTCGAATGAACATGGCTACGCTGTCGCAGCGGTAATCTTCCACATAATCATCGGAACCGTCATCCCAGAACAGATACTTGCGGGCTTTAAAATGCTTCACGCAATCAATAATATCTGCCACAACGGCACTTGCGGTCGGCAGTTTACCGGCACCTTTTCCGTAAAACACAACATCGCCTGTCGAATCGCCGCGAACCATAATACCGTTAAATTCATCGTCAACATTGGCAAGTTGGCTTTCGCGCGGTACAAACATCGGGCAGACAATAATTTGAAGCTTTTGATCTTCCATCATCTTTACTTGCCCGATTAATTTAATCACACCGCCCCATGCCGCCGCGTATTCCACATCCGTTAAGGCAACATTGGTAATGCCCTCGGTGTGAACCTGCTGCGGATAAACATGCTTACCAAACGCAAGAGAGGCCAAAATACAAATCTTGCGGCAGGCATCCAGGCCTTCCACATCGGCTGCCGGATTCCGTTCCGCATAGCCAAGCTTTTGAGCAAGCGCAAGCGCATCGTCAAAATTCATCTTTTCACGAATCATTTTCGTTAAGATGAAATTGGTAGTGCCGTTTAAAATACCGGCAATTTCAATCACATCATTTGCCGCTAAGCATTGGCTGATTGGGCGAATAATCGGAATGCCGCCGCCGACGCTGGCTTCAAATAAAAAGTTCAGATTCTGCTTTTGTGCCAATTTCAGAAGCTCGGCGCCTTTGGCCGCCACCAGTTCTTTATTGGAGGTTACCACGCTTTTTCCGGCTTCCAGGCAACGTTTTACATAATCGAAGGCCGGGTTCAAACCGCCCATAACCTCAACAACTATTTTTACATCGGGGTCCTTTAGAATTTGATCAAAAGATTTTGTAAATTTCTCCTGAAAAGGACTGTCCGGAAAATCACGCAAATCAAGAATATATTTAATATGAATTTCTTCCTTTGCGCGTCTCGCAATGCTGTCTTTATGATTCTGAATCACTTCGACAACACCTGAACCAACTACACCATATCCCATTACTGCTATTTCTACCATATGCTGCACCCCTTATTTCATCAACTATTTATCGGAAATATTTTCAATTGTCTGCACGCCGCTGATCTGCTTTAACATAATAAGCAAATCCTCAATGGTGCCAACCATGTTATCAACGCGCGCAGAGATCGATACCAAAGCCCTTCCATTCACCGGAATGTTTTGGTTGATGGTCAAAATATTAGCACCAACACTGTAAAACCCCGAAATGAGTGCCATTAATACACCAGGTTTGTCATATAAGACAACTTGAATGGTAATAATGCGGTCGGTAACTTTATTGTTATAAGGATATACGGCATCCTTATACTTATAAAAAACACTGCGGGAAATTCCTGCCATTCGAGCTGCTTCAGAGGTACTGGAAGCCTCGGAATTAATTAAATACTGCTTTGCTTCCACTACTTTTGAAAAAACCTGCGGCAGAACTTTCTTGTCTACCAATAGGTATGTAGATTCTTTCATTGTCCGCCACCCACAAACTGTTGTATTGCAACAGAATACATTCTACCATTTTTTTTGAGGCATTTCAATAGTGATTCTGCCCATACTTCGTAAAGTATCCGGTTATTTTATGCGAATTTCCGGCAAACTATATAAAAAAAGCAGACATCTTTAAAAAGAGCCTGCTTTTTCCTGTACGTAATCATTTATGGGTTTTGCGGTTTTGAACTTGCTGTATTCGGCTGTGAAGCAAAACTCGAACTCGAATTGGAACCTACATCGGTACTGGAATTCGAAGTCGGAGGTAAGCTGGTTGTCGTCCCGGAGCCTGAATCCGCCGGTACTGAGCTGGAATTGCTGCTGGAGGACGAAGACGGCAAAATACCGGATTCCACCGTTGAAGAGGAACTTGGATGAGTACCGTCGCACACTTCAGTGAACGTACCTTTTTTGTACCAGCCAACATCCGTATGCGTGCAGTTCGGCCCGGCCAGTTTACCGCTGTCTTTGCAAAAAGTTGCCTGCACAACATCGGTATCATAGTTGAAGTTTAATTTTGGTTTATCACTTAAATACTTTTTCATGATATCTTTCCAAACACTGATGGCCACCGTTGTGTTGGAAAGGGTCTTTGGAGTACTGTATCCGGTCCAGATTCCCGCAACCGCATACGGCGTACCGCCGACAAACCAACTGTCTTTGTTAAAATCGGTAGTACCGGTTTTTCCGTATTCATTCCAGCCGCTGATGGCAGCATTTCTACCGGTTCCCTCGGGGCCGTAAATAACATTGCGCATCAATTTGTGCAAAATGGTTGAAGTGGAAGAAGAAATAACCTGCGAACCGATTTCTTTGCGGTTATCCAATATCACATTACCGTCATGGTCTTTTACATAATAGTAGGTATACGGTTTAAAGTATTTACCGCCGTTGCCGAAGATTTGGTAAGCGGATGTCATTTCTTTCACCGTTACACCACCGTTGAGTCCGCCAATTGCCATTGCCGCGACTTCAACACTGTCTGTTTTTGCATTGAGATTCGAAAAATGAAGCTTATCGGTTAAAAAATTATAACAAGCCTTTGGAGAAACTATTTTGCATATTTGTGCCGCAACGGCATTCGAAGAAATCTCCAATGCATGATTTGCTGTCATAAGACCGTTATATTTTTTGTACCAGTTTGTTGGCCCCGCGCTTCCGTCCGGAAAATAATTTTCGACCGGTTCATCGTTCATGAGGGTAGAATAATTCAGTTTTCCCGTTTCAACGGCAACCAGATAGGAAGAAATTGGCTTAATGGAGGAACCGGGCTGACGCTTTGCATCAATCGCGTTGCTGAAAAGCCGATTTCCTGTTTTTGTACCTCTGGAGCCAACGGTAGCCAGAACTCGGCCGGAATAGTCCATCATGAAATATCCCATTTGAATTTTGCTGTCCGATGTGAATTTGCTGGGATCCTTCATGGTGTTTTCCGCAATCGTCTGTGCTGAGGTATCCATCGCACTGTATATTTTTAATCCTGCATGGTACATTTTGCTTTCTGCTTCTTCTTTGGAGCAATTGTAATGGGTTTGCAGATCGGCTACCACATCATCAAACATGGCATCAATATACCAGTTTTGAATAGGTGTGGCATCAACTGCCTCATCCGATTTTTTTGTAGAGAAAACCATATGCTCGGATTTTGCCATTGCGGTGTCATATTCAGCTTTTGAAATTTTTCCCTGATCATACATAGCTTGAATAACCGTTTGCTGGCGTATTTTATTATTTTCTCTGGTCTTCTCTGAAATAAGCGGTGAATAATAACTCGGACTTTTTGTAATGCCGGCTATCGCAGCACATTCCGCGATATCACACTGACTGATATCTTTATTAAAATATAGATTTGCCGCTGCCTGAACACCCTGACAGCCGCTTCCGTAGTTTACTACATTCAGATATGCTTCCAGAATCTGATCTTTGCTGTATTTTTTTTCAAGATTAATCGCGCTGAAAATCTCTTTCACCTTACGGGTAAGACTGACTTGACTTTCACCGGTTATATTTTTTATCAGTTGCTGAGTAAGTGTGGAGCCACCCCCGCTGCCGCCGCCCTTGACAAACAATTTCGTGGCCGCGCCGAATGTGCTGAACCAATCCACACCCTGATGGTCATAAAAGCGCTTGTCTTCAATCGCAACCATTGCGTCTTTCATTGACTTCGGAATTTTATCATAGCTGACCCACACTCTGTTTTGAGAACTGTAAAGGCGCTGATACTCCACCGGATTCCCATTTTTATCATTTACATAAATAAAACTCGTATAATCCAATTTGAGCTCGCCCAAATCCATGTTAGCGCCTTCATCTTTCATTGACATAATAAAAGAGATTAAAGATGCCGCTACAATCGCACCTGAAATGGCAAGAATAATAAAAATGGTTAAAATTGCCTTTAATAAAATTTTAACGGTAGATTTTGCAGTAGTCGCGGCGGAACTGCCATGATTTTCGTCCATGTTTGAACCGGGCGTTCCGACATATTTGTTGATATCCGTTTTTCTCATGTGCCGCTGCCTCCTTGTTTATGGTGATTCCTTCAGAAAGATATAAACTCCCACGGTACGGTAATTTCAATCTTTTTTGAATATTTTACCAAAAGTAAACGAATAATAAATGCGAGGTGACCGCATTTGAAAAGAAGTACAAGCATTCTTATCTGCATCGCTGCCGTTCTTTTTACACTGAGCATCGTTGAAATAAGCGTGTTAAAAAGCCGAGAACCCCCGCAAATATCTTCTTCAAGCGAACAGATTCATTCTACCGCAAATTATCCTTCAAGTCAAGAAAGCAGCAATATAACAACAATGACAAGTAAAACTACTGCATATGTAGTGAAGGAATATAACGGACATATCGGCGTTTTCCGCAATGACGAAACCACCCCTTTTAAAGAGGTGATGGTAGATGTAACAACTTTGCCTCCAACCGATCAAGAACTTTTATTGAATGGCATTCCGGCAGACACCCAGTCGAAGCTCAATCATATTCTGGAAGATTATATAAGCTGATGCATGATAAGGGGCGCCATACCTTTCGGTATGACGCCCAAGTTATTTCTTGTTTTATTTCAGGCCCTGTTCGTAGCTTTGAATCATCTTTTTGACCATCTGGCCGCCTACGCTTCCAGCTTCTCTGGAGGTAAGATCGCCATTGTAGCCTTGCTTAAGGTTAACACCAACATCGGAAGCTGCTTCCATCTTGAACTTATTTAAAGCTTCACGAGCCTCAGGAACAACACTTTGATTACTTCTAGACATATAATACACTCCTTAATAAAATTTAATTTTTGTTTGTTTTGCGTTTGCCTTCATATTTTGTGCGTGAATGCATGGTTTATGAATGTAAATTTCTTGAATTTTTAAAAACAAAATTCACTATTTGACGGGATACCGGATAAGAGAAGTACTGAGCAAACTGCCAAGAGAGGAAACGGACTGACGGGGTTTTTGAATTGCAGGGTAATATCCAGCGGCTCCAACACTTCACCGGTAAGGATTTTCACATTACGCTGGAGGCTGACGGTAGCGCCTGCATCACTTAGGCTTGCGATACTTAGAACATCCTTTTGGGACGTTCCGCAGGTCACGCCGACAATTCCGGTTCCTTTCAGGGCAGCTGCGGCATGTGAATTGTGCGATTCAAATACCGGAATAAATTCGGATGAAATTTTCGGCGGCTGTTCCGGTTCAAAACGGAAACTGTTTTTAAAAAGCAAAACACCGCCGTTCAATTTTGTCTGTGGAATTTTTTCGCTCTCATACAGGAAGAATTCCGGGTAATTGTCCTTCCCCGCCTTGATTAATCTTTCACCGTCATAAAACTGTATTCCACCATAATTCGCGAGTACGTCCAACAATAATTTTCCGACTGCATTGTCATCATTTTTTCCGCAAAGCAATATTGTCGTCATTTTAGCTCCGTTGCCGCCGCTGCAACCAAGTATTAAAAAGTTGTTTAGCCCTTGACCTTCGGCATCATTCAGTCAAAAGCAAAAATAGAACCGATACTAATTATTTGCAATTTGTAATTAAATATGTAATTTGATTTCAAAATGAAATGTGTCCAAGGTTAGGGATGGGCATATACTGGTAGTAATCCTGTAACGATAAAAAAGGAATGAGGACGACTATGCCTTATAGTACCAGAGAACTTCTTGCGAGACTGATAAAATGCGAGGCCGGCGGTGAAGGCGACGACGGCATGAAAGCGATGTCTTCCATTATTACAAACCGCACTCAAGTGCCTTACGGTGAATTTTTTCGGGTAAGCCAAGGCGGAAACATAAGAAATATTATTGAGCAGCCTGGCCAATTTACCTGTTTAAAAGAAACAGTCGGCGGACAGTACAATTCACAAAATATATTTAATATGGACCCCGATGAAATTCACTATGAAATAGCGGATTGGGCAATTTCCGGTAATCACGCGGCCTCGGTTTCAAACAGCCTCTTTTATTACAATCCGTTCAGTCCAACTTGCGCCAGCTTTTTCCCATCAAACGGCACCGGATTAATCTATAATCGCATTAATCAGCACTGCTTTTATGTACCGACACAAAAATACGCGCAGACATGATAGAAACATGATGAGGTGACAATACAAATGGATAATCCATATTCCGCATACAGCGCAGTATACAGCAATCCAAATCAAAACCCGAATTCTAACTTATATTGCCCGCAATGCCAGCAGCAACCCGGTAGTTTGGCACCATTGCCCGCAGGAATACCCCAAACGCCAAGCATACTACCGAGTACACTGCCAAGCACTCTGCCGTCAACCGGGCAACCGGGAATGGCCGGTTCACCATCCGTCGGAAGTATGATTCAGCCAACTACGAACGACACTATGCTTGCTCCGATTACCACCCTGAATCAACCAATGCCAATGACCGTAGAAAGCCTGCAATATTTAAACGGTTTCCTAAGAACGCAAATCGGCCGCAGAGTTCTGATTGATTTTCTGGTGGGAACCAACACCTTCCTAGACAAGTCCGGAACCCTTCTGGCTGTCGGCGCAAACTATATTTTAATTCGTGAAGCGGAAACAGATGATATTGTAGCCTGTGATTTTTACAATATTAAGTTCATTAAATTCTATCTATAAGGAATCTTTGACCTGACATTTTAAAGGAAGCCGATGCAAAATCAAGCATTGGCTTCTTTTTTATAATTTGTCAAAAAAATACATGATTATACAATGATGATTGTAACAATTAACAGCAGTTACCTATTGCAAACTGAAGCAAACTTGATTATAATAGTGTTAGAGGTGGCTAACTCCTATTTCCACCTCTCGAATAAGGCAAAAAGGGTGGTAACTATGACACTGAACAAATTAGCGATCGGCAAAAAGTCCAAAATTGTTGCAATTAATGGGCAGGGAGCGCTGCGGCGCAGATTGTTGGATATGGGACTCACGCCGCACACCGAAGTAATGGTGCGAAAAGTTGCTCCTATGGGTGACCCCATTGAACTGCATTTGCGCGGATATGAATTGACTTTAAGAATGGATGACGCAAGAGAAATTGTGATTGAGGAGGTATAAGCGCATGATGTTTGCACTTGCGGGTAACCAAAACTGCGGCAAAACAACACTTTTTAACCAACTGACCGGCTCCAACCAACACGTAGGTAATTTTCCGGGTGTTACGGTTGAGCAGAAAGAAGGTATTATACGGGGTCATAAAAATGTAACCGTGGTAGATTTGCCGGGTATCTATTCCCTTTCCCCCTATACAAATGAAGAAATCGTGACAAGAGATTTTCTTTTACAAAATCATCCGGATGGCATTATCAATATTGTGGACGCAACCAATATTGAGCGAAATCTTTATTTGAGTATGCAGTTAATAGAACTGAATATTCCAATGGTGATTGCGCTGAACATGATGGATGAGGTTCGTGCCAACGGCGGCACCATTAAAATTGCAAAATTGCAGGATGAACTCGGCGTACCGGTGGTTCCGATATCGGCAAGCAAAAATGAAGGTATCAGCGAATTAATTGAAACCGCAATCGCAACGGCAGAAGCAAAACAGTACCCAAAGCGGCAGGACTTCTGCTCAGGTGCAGTACATAGAGCCATTCACGCAATTGCCCACCTTGTAGAAGACCATGCGGAACGTATTCAAGTGCCTTCGCGTTTTGCCGCCACCAAGCTGGTGGAAGGCGACGGGCCGATGCTGGAAGCTCTAAAGCTTTCCGAAAATGAAAAGGATATGGTCAACCACAGTGTGACCGAAATGGAAAATGAGCTTGGTACTGACCGGGAAGCCGCACTGGCGGATATGCGTTATAACTTTATTGACAAGCTGTGCAGCGACTCCGTCGTAAAAAGCGGTGAGAGCAAAGCGCATCTGCGCAGTATAAAAATTGATAATGTGCTGACACATAAATTTTTTGCTATTCCGATTTTTTTGCTGGTTATGATGCTGATTTTCTGGCTCACTTTCGGTGTGATCGGCAGCTTTTTAAGCAACTTGCTTTCAGACGGCATTGATTCTGTAACCGGCATTGCCAGTGCCGGATTGACCTCGTACGGAATCAACCCGGTGGTTCACTCCTTGATTATTGACGGGATTTTTGCGGGTGTCGGCAGTGTTCTTTCCTTTTTACCTACCATTGTTGTCCTATTTTTCTTTCTGTCCATTCTGGAAGACAGCGGTTACATGGCCAGAGTTGCTTTCGTTATGGATAAGCTGCTCCGCAAAATCGGACTTTCGGGCAGAAGCTTTGTACCGATGCTGATCGGTTTCGGCTGTTCGGTGCCCGCCATTATGGCAACACGCACACTCTCCAGCGAACGGGACCGCAAAATGACCATTCTTCTGACGCCGTTTATGAGCTGCAGCGCCAAGCTTCCGATTTACGCGATGTTTGCAATGGCTTTCTTCCCAAAGTACAGCGCGCTTGTTATGATTGCCCTATATCTACTGGGTATTATAGTCGGCATTATCAGCGGCTTGATTTTAAAAGGAACCGCTTTTCGCGGCAAACCCGTGCCGTTTGTTATGGAGCTGCCGAACTACCGTTTCCCCAGCGCAAAAAGCGTATGCCTGCTGATTTGGGATAAAGCAAAGGATTTTTTGATGCGTGCCTTTACGGTTATTTTTGTGGCAACCATTATCATTTGGTTCCTGCAAACTTTTGATACAAAGCTGAACGTGGTGGCTACCGGTGCTGACAGCTTACTTGCCGATATCGGCAGGTTTATTGCGCCTGTCTTTGCTCCCCTCGGCTTCAGCGACTGGCGTGCTTCAACCGCGCTGCTGACCGGATTCACCGCAAAGGAAGCGGTAGTCAGTACCTTCGCGGTACTTACCGGTACCAGTCCTGCCAATCTTCCGGCCGCGTTGGCACAAATCTTCAGCCCGCTTGCTGCTTGCTCGTTTCTTGCTTTTACCCTGCTCTACACCCCATGTGTTGCCGCCATTAACGCGGTGAAACGCGAAATGAACAGCACGAAATCCGCTGTGCTGATGGTATTTTATCAAACCGGAATCGCGTGGGTTGTTTCATTTGCGGTATACAGCATCGGAAAAATTTTTATCTGATCGTGAAACAGCATCTGTAGAAAGGAGCCTCTATGCAGTTTTTGGATTATTTAATTCTCGCGGTTATTTTGGTACTGGCGGTATTCGCCATCCGTTATACGGTAAAACATAAACACAAGTGCTGCGGCAATTGTTCCGGCTGCACAGGATGTTCCGGCTGTTCCGGGTGCAAATATGCCGCCGCTCAAAAACATGAGAAGAGCACTGGTAAAGAATAGATTCATACCCTCTGCTCTCTCCATTCCATTAATGCTGAAAGAATAACAAACATGCCCACCTTAACAAGCTAAGGTGGGCATGTGTCATATTTGGCTATTCTGTTTTCCTTATTCCTGTGCCAATGCGTCGTTTTCCTCCGCATGGCCGGTATAGTTCGGAACCAAACGATGAATAATCTCCATCATTTGCACGTTGTCTATGCCGGCACAGTCTTTAAGCTCATCAATGTCGTTCAAAAAGGTTTGTTCATTGAATTTAATCGGAGTGCCGATATAAATTAATTCATGCGCCGTTTTTTCGCAGCCGCCCTCACTGTCGAGCAGCAATTCCTCATACAGCTTTTCACCGGGGCGCAGACCGGTATAGACGATTTTAATATCAACATCCGGTTCGAAGCCGGAAAGACGAATCAGATTGCGGGCCAAATCAACGATCTTGACAGGCTGTCCCATATCGAGAATGAATATTTCGCCGCCGTGAGCCATACCGCCAGCTTGAATAACAAGGCGTGCCGCCTCTGGGATTGTCATAAAATAACGGATGATATCGGGATGGGTTACCGTAACCGGTCCTCCGGCCGCAATCTGTTTTTTAAACAGAGGAATTACGCTTCCGTTGCTGCCAAGGACATTGCCGAAACGCACCGCGACAAAACCGGTTTTGCTGTGACGGCTGTAATATTGAATAATCAGTTCACAAATACGTTTGGTTGCACCCATAACATTGGTCGGGTTCACCGCTTTATCGGTTGAAATCATAACCATGCGTTTCACGCCGTATTTGTCCGCCGCCTGCGCAACATTCAGCGTACCGAACACATTGTTTTTAACGGCTTCTCCGGGGCTAAGCTCCATAAGAGGCACATGCTTATGTGCTGCCGCGTGGAAAACAACATCCGGTTTGCAAACTTCAAATACATGCTCAATTCTAGCTTTATCACGCACCGAACCGATAAGTACCTCTAAATTTAAATCTTTGAACCGCATTAAAAGTTCATTTTGAAGATCATATGCATTGTTTTCATAAATATCAAAAATAATCAGTTTTTTCGGATTAAAATACGCGATCTGACGGCACAGCTCAGAACCGATGGACCCGCCGCCGCCTGTAACCAGTACTGTCTTATCCTGAAGATATCCGCTGATTTCTTCCACGTTAAGGTTGATTTCATCCCGTCCTAAAAGGTCGATGATGTCAACATCACGGATTGCTACCGGCTCCATTCTCTTTTCCATAATTTCATAAAGAGCGGGAACCGTCTTGAGCTGACAGCCTGTTTTTGCGCATATATTTAAAATGTCCTGCAAGTCCTTCTTTTTTGTGGATGGGATTGCAAGCAAAATCTGATCTACATTATACCGTATTGCCATTCGCGGAATTGCTTCGCGCCCTCCCACAACCCTTACGCCGTGAATGCGCGTGCCTTTTTTGCTTCTGTTATCGTCAATGGCGACAACAGGAATTCCTTTGCTTTGCGGTGCTGTTTTCATTTCTTTGATGACTAAGGAACCCATTTCACCGGCTCCAATAATCATAACACGATGAAATTCCTCTTTATCACGCTGAGATAGCTGATTTCTCCGTTTCATTCTGCGTACAATACGAAAACTGAACCGTGAGAAGCCGACAAAAAACAATGTTAAAAGCCAGCCCATTACATATACGCCGTTGGGAAAACGTTTTTCTGCCAAAGTATAGCCAACCAATGTGATAATGATACTTGCCGCGGTTGTGCCGAAAAAAATTTGGAACAGCTCGTCCAAACTCGCAAACTGCCACATGGTGTTGTAAAACTTTGCAACAGCAAAGGTTACAAGACAAATGACAACCGCCCAAGGCATCATCGTATGAAAAGCATGAAGATCGTCGGGCGGAATGCGATTGTCAAACCGCATGACAAACGCAATTAAATAGCTGATATAGACACAAAAAATATCAAGTAAAACCTGAGGCAGCAAATGTAAAAGATTTATCTTTTTATTTTTCATTAAAATTACTCCCATAAGCCGTTTGATTGGGTCCACTGTATCAAGATGCATAAAAATCCATAGTATACAGCCAAAGCTAGAATCGCTTACCAGACAACTTATAGATTATAGCACAAACAGTCAGTAAAATAAACACAAATTTGTTGAACTCATGAAAGTATACAATCTGTATGCATCATTATTTCTTATCAACAATTCTCAGTGGAATTCCTTTTAAAAAATAAATGGTATCGGCAAGCAGTTGAGCTTCTTCCATACTGTGCGTAACCAATATTTTGAGCTTATCCTGTGTTTTTTCTTTTATGAGAGTAATAACCTGATCCCTTGATTTGCTGTCGAGCGCATGAAAAGGTTCATCCATAAGAAGAATGTCCCCACCATAGGCTAAAGCACGCGCAATGGACACCCTTTGCCGCATACCGCCGCTCAACTCGTTCGGGTGCTTATTTTCTGCATTCTCCAGCCCAACCAGACGAATCCATTCGGACGCTGACTTCCTGTCCGCGTTTGTTACGACCGCGACATTTTCATTCGCCGTCACCCATGGGAGCAGCCGGTCTTCCTGAAAAATATAGGAAATTTTTTTATGCTCCAAACCGCTGATGCTGCCGCCATCCAAAGGCAGCAGCCCAGCAATGCAATTGAGTAACGTCGTTTTGCCGCAGCCGGAAGGGCCAAAAAAGCAAACCGTTCCTTTTTCCGGCAAGGATAAAGAGAAATCATCAATGATCTTCTGCCCGTTAAACTCTTTATGGATATGTTTTATTTCGATACTCATTGCACAGCCTCAATTCGTTGACACATTGTATTTTTTTCCTACTATTTTCATGATTTTTATCATAAGCCACTCTAAAAGGACACTCATAAGTATCACTACGACCGTCCACGCAAAAAGATCGGCTGTTTCAATGTATATTTTTGCGTTATAAATTTCGCCGCCAATGGACGACGGTTTTATGTTTGCGCTTGCGAGAACTTCGGCGGCAATGCCCGCCTTCCATGCCAAACCCATGCCGGTGGTACAAGCCGCAGTAAAATACGGCATAATGGACGGCATATACACACGTTTTACGGTTTTTAGCCACCCAAAATGAAAGCATTCTGCCATTTGGAGCAGTTTTGGATCAACTTTTTTAATTCCGTTTTCTACATTTCCCCACACAACCGGTACAACCATTAGAAATGCGGTAAAAATAGGGACATTATCCGTTTTAATCCATACAAACGCAAGAATGATAAAGGATGCAACCGGGGTTGCTTTTACGATACTGATAATTGGGTGGAATAAGTCATATAGCAGTTTGACCGAAGAAGTAAGTACCGCCAGAATGGTGCCGCCAAGTACTGCTGCCACAAATCCGGTTAAAATGCGAAGCATGGAGGAAAACGCAGTAATCCAAAAGGTACTTTCCCCGGCCAGCAAAAACAGTCTTTGCAAAACACAACCAGGAGATACGAGCTGTATCTCCTGGTTGACTATCATATACAGCACTTGCCAAAGCGCCAGCCAAAAGGCCGCCGCAAAGGCTTTGCGCAATATTTTAGATGAAATGAAAGTCTTATTTTGAATAGTAGAAATCTTCACCGGGCATCTTTCCTCCAACTGACTTCGGGTTGGCTTTGAACAATACATCGAGAAAATCTGCTGTCTTACTCTTCATGTCCGCACCGTCAATATAGACAATATGGCAATTCGGGATTGCTTTTTTTGCAACCGCGGCAGGCATAATATCGTATTTCTCAGAAAGAGCGGCGGCAGCTTCAGCATCCGCGTTCGTATAATCCGCAGACGCTTTGTACTCATCCAGGAACTTATTGAAAGCATCCTTGTTCTTCTCCGCGAAATCCTTGCGAACGATGAGGCATCCCATTGTAAGCACACTCTTGGAGTTCACAACGGTATCCCACTCTTTTGTGATGTCAAGCGCAACTTTAGACGTTTTTGATTTTGTAGTCACCTGTGTAACGAAAGGTTCGGGCAGCATGGCAATCTTTGCTTTACCGGAAATAACGAGTGTGGCAACCTCAGCATGCTCTGCTTTATATTCTACCTTAACATCCTTACCAACTTCAAGTCCATTTTGTTTTAAAATATAATTTAATGCGTATTCCGGGATTGCACCCTGACCGGAAGTAACAATGGTCTTTCCTTTTAAATCTTTGATGCTGCTGATTGTCTCACCGTTTGTAACAATAGACAAAACACCAAGCGTATTGAGCGCGGCAAGCTGAACTTTCCCGCTTGTTTTGTTAAAAAGCGTGGCTGCAAGGTTTGTCGGCGCGGCAGCTACGTCAATTTCACCACTGGATATTTTTGATATAATTTCATCCGGAGCACTGACGATGGAGAACTGATAGTTGTTCGCGGCAGTTTTGGCATCATTGTCGCTCATTAATTTTAACATACCCAAACCGGTAGGGCCTTTCAGCGCGGCAACCTTAATGGTCGTTTTTTCCTGAGAAGCCGTTGAACTTGCGGCTGCACTGGCCGCAGAAGAAGCACCGGCTTCGGAACTTGCAGAATTTGTGGAACTTGTGCAGCCTGTCATAACAGAAGCGAACATAAGCGCTGCCATAACCAGAGCCGTTACTTTTTTGGTTGGTTTCATAATCTTCCCTCTCAATAAATAAATTTGTGATCGCTAAAGCTGACCGGCCTTAAGCCGTTCAACCTGAATCAGTGTAATTGTTTTGCCATCCTTTTGTACCAAACCTGCTTCCGCCAAACTGTCAAACGCCCGATACAAAGATGCCCGGCCGATATCCAGCATTTTGGAAAGCTGTGTCAGGCTGCAGGGCAGCACAATTCTTGGCTGGGATTTCGAACTTTGCATGCTCTGTTCCGATAAATTCAAAAGATATGCGGCAAGCCGGCCTTGTGCGGTACCGCCGGTAAAATTATCGATGCGGCTGTTTAAGAAGCAAATCCGGTTTGATAAGTACGAGATATAGTTTAGTGCGATTTTCGAATTTTCCTCAATCAATTGCTGCAGAAGCTGCTGCGGTAAAAACAGGACCTTGCTGCGCTTGATAGCGGTAACTTCACTGACATAATGCTCCGCATCATGAAATAAACCCGCAACCCCAAAAACGCCGCCGGTAAAAAACGTATTCAGCACGACACGGTTGCCATCCGGAATCGGTTTTTGCGCCGCTAATTCACCGCTGAGCACAACACCGATACTTTTGTTGAAGTTTATTTTTGAATAAATCACTTCATTCGGTTCAAATTGAACGCATTTACAAAGTTCATCCCGAAACGCCTGTTGTATCTTCTTCTTTTCAACACCGGCAAACAGAAAAATCTTTTCGATTACGGACTGATACTTTTCCAACTTCGCTATATCTTTCATACGCACCTCATCGCTTATATTCTGTATCATATGGTACAGAATATAAGCTTATTATACTGATTTGTGAATCATTTGTCAAGGAAAGGCTGCTCATGCCACAATATTTAAAATCAGTCAATCAGCTTCCTCTGCCACTCCTGCGCAGAGGACGAATAAAAATATACTTGTTTAAAAGAGAATCCAAGTTGAAACGCCAGTCGATAATTTCTAATTTACAATAAAAAACACTGCAGATGCAAACGCAAATGCAGTGTTTCATTCAGCAAAATATAAGTCCGGAATTCTATGCCTAAGTCTTACTCGTGGTCACAGCAGCCGCAGTCACAGCCCTGATCTTGCAGTTCATCCATGTCGAACTCAAGATTTTCGCCACAATTTGGGCACTCAATCTGACCATCTGCAATAATGTCCTCAGAAAGACAAATGGTTTCGTGACAGGAAGGACAAGTTACTTCATAATAGCAGTCATCGTCGTCTTCATCGTCACAGCAGCAGCAATCATCATCTTCATCGTCGCAGCCATAAACGTCATCTTCCAAAGAACCTAAATCCTCATCAACTGCGTCAAGCTGATCTGCCATATCACGGTAACCTTCTTCAAGGTCGGAAACGGATAACGCCATATCGTCAAGCAAATCAATGATTGCCTGAATGACCTTAACCTCTTTTTTATCAGTATCCAGTTCAAGGCCCTCGGCCAAGCCGCGAATGTAAGCTGCTCTTTCAGTATTTGTCATAATGAATGCCTCCTTTTAATTCTATTATCCTGAACATACGGTTTTATAGCACTACAAGAGTATTGTAGACTATGCACGCGCCATATATTCACCGGTACGAGTATCAATGCGGATTTTTTCACCTTCGTCGATGAAGAGGGGCACTTGAATTTCGGCACCTGTCTCAACGATAGCCGGTTTGGTTGCGTTTGTAGCAGTATTACCCTTAAAGCCCGGATCCGTCTTAGTAATGATTAATTCGACAAAGTTCGGCGGCTCAACACCAAACACATTGCCCTTGTAAGAAAGAACCTTGCATTCCATGTTCTCCTGAACGAACTTGAAGTTGTCGCCCAGTACGTTCTTGCTGATCGGAATCTGCTCAAAAGTTTCGGTGTCCATAAAATAGTAAAGATCGCCGTCACTGTAAAGATACTGCATGTCTTTGCGCTCAATGTAAGCGGAGGGATATTTGTCGTTCGGGTTAAATGTGCGTTCTACAACGCTGCCTGTAATTACATTTCTAATTTTGGTGCGAACAAATGCTGCGCCTTTGCCCGGCTTAACATGTTGGAACTCTATGATGGAAACAACATCGCCGTCCATCTCAAAGGTTACGCCATTTCTAAAATCGCCTGCAGAAATCATGAGTTTTATCCTCCAAATTTTTTTCTATCCTTTAGTTTATAATATTTTCACCAATTATTCAAGCGAAATATTTGAAATATTATAATATAATTAATTCTTTTGGTGAGTGTGTAAGGTTTTCACAGCCTGTTTCGGTAACCGCCACCATATCTTCGATGCGGACGCCAAACTTTCCCGGAATATAAATGCCGGGTTCGACCGTAACAACCATTCCCGGTTTGGTGATGGTCTTATCTCCCGATGAAAAGCGCGGCCATTCGTGAATATCAACGCCGACGCCATGACCGGTAGAATGACCGAATGTGCCTTTGAAATCTTTTTCGATAATATCCCTTGCGGCGGCATCTACCGTACTGCATTCGATTCCCGGTCTTACGGCCGCCAGGGCGGTAAGCTGCGCTTTTAGTACCGTGTCGTATACCGTATGCTGTTCCTCGCTGACATGCCCCACCGCTACGGTACGCGTCATGTCAGAATGGTAACCGTCAAGCAGCGCTCCAGTATCCATCGTAACAAAATCACCGTCTTCTATCTTTTTCGAAGACGGGACGCCATGACACATGGAACCGTTCTTTCCGGATACAACTATCAGATCAAACGCAACGCCGTCTGCGCCCTGTTTACGCATAAAAAATTCTATTTCCAGGGCAATGTTGCGTTCCGCCGCGCCGACTTTTATCATAGGCAAAACATGCTGAAACGCAGCATCCGTAATTTTTTGGGACTCTTTTATCTTCTGAATTTCTTCCGGGCTTTTTATCATGCGCAAATCGCGGATGAGCGTATCTAACGCGGTATCCTCGATTGCAGTTGCTCCCGCGGACAATAAAATATTTTCGTGCTTTTTTGCGCTGCCCAACGATAGCTTATCATTTTCAAAAAGCACTCCGCGAATATGGTGACGGCTGATAATCTGGCGGATACTCTCATCCAGCTTGGTATACATAACCACCTGACAGGAAGTGATTTGTTTTTCCGCCGCCTCCGCATAACGAAAATCCGTTAAAAAATAAGATTGTTCGCGGGTAACCAGCATAACGCTGGAAGTTGACGGAAAACCGGTTAAATAGCGCAGGTTTTTGCCGGATGTTATCATCGCGGCATCCACCGGCACACCATTTATCTCCTGCGGTAAAGCCTCGGAAAGACGTTCGACTGCTGTTGACATAACAAGCCTCATCTTCTAACTAAAAATCAGATTAAATCCTTGAGTGCGGCCAAAGCTAAAAAATAGCTGTTCTTGCCGAAACCGCAAATCTGGCCGGCGCAAACATCCGCAATGACTGACTTATGGCGAAATTCTTCCCTTGAATGAATATTGGACATATGCGTTTCAATAAAGGGAATCCGCACACAGGCTATGGCATCATGAATGGCATAACTGTAATGGGTGAACGCGCCCGCATTGATAACCACGCCGTCATATGCATCCTTCGCCGCATGGATTTTATCAATGATTGCGCCTTCCCAGTTGGACTGGAAGATTTCACACTCAAAATCCAAACGTTTTGCGGTATCAATGATTTGTGCATTGATGCTCTCCGCGGTCTCATCGCCGTAAACACCTTTTTCACGAATACCAACCATATTCATGTTCGGCCCCAGCAGAACTAAAACCTTTTTTTTACTCATGGTTATCATTCCTTATTTTTTACAAATCAGCTTGTTTTAAAACATCCTCCGCAATCAAGCCCTTTTTCAGTATTCTTTTGCGAACCGCAACTTCCAGTTTTCGTTTCACTCGGAATGAAAAGGAAGTCTCATTTACAGCCGGCATAAGCAATATGGACTTCATAAAAGAAAAATTGGAACCGACAACATCGGTAAAAATTTGATCACCGACCACCACAACGTCTTTTCTTTTTGCCTTTAATTTTCTCATAGCTCGAAAATAGGCAAACGGCAAAGGTTTGACAGAAAAGCTCATGAACGGCAAATCATACTTCGCTACAAACGGCTGCACCCGCTTTTTAAAATTATTGGACATGATAAGAATTTTAATTCCGGCTTTTTTCATGGCGCCAGCCCATTCAATCGTGCCCTCAAGCGGTTCCTGAGAGCCAGGAAAGGCAAGGGTATTGTCTACATCCAGCAAGATGGAATCGGTTTTTAACGCGCGCACAAGGGCCGGAGTGATATCCGTAACCTTATTGACCGCAATGGTGGGTAAAAATAGCGCCATGGAACACCTCTGTATTTCGATAAAAATTCTAAGCCGTTAAAAAAGCGGGCATAAAGCCCGCTTTTCCTTTTGATAATTCGTTTTTACGAACACAAATTATTTAAATTTGCGTTTGCGAGCTGCTTCGGACTTTTTCTTACGCTTAACAGAAGGCTTTTCATATGCCTCTCTCTTGCGTACCTCTGCAATGACTCCGGATCTAGCGCACTGCTTTTTAAATCTTCTGAGAGCACTGTCTAATGATTCATTGTCTTTAATTCTAATTTCAGCCATTTATCTTCCCTCCCATCCGCCAAAAGGCAGGGGTATTAAGTAGTCATATAACACATGAAATATTATACCTATTCCGAGCTAATATGTCAAGTCTTATATGCCAAATTTTATAAATGCAACCATTATTATTTATTAGTGGAATTACCATAGATTATAAAACCTCAATTACAAAAAGCCCTTTTATAAACAATATGCCCCATAACAGAGAATTGCTCATGAACAATCATTAAATAAATTGGACTGATTTGATTTTTCCGCTTCATTTCTGCACAAACTATTTGATAAAGAGAGCAGAAACACGGATACGTATATTTGCTGGCAAAACTTATTGCGCCGCAATAAATAAGTTTTATCCTTCTAATTTTTTAGATGCCGCGGCAGAATGGAGTCACAATGAAATCTCAAAATTTAAAACTACTGCTAAAAAACAACAAAAGCGCAAAAGAGTACTATAAATCACTGCCAAGCAACACCAAAAGCATCTTAATGCATACCGCCGGTGACATTGAAACTGAACAGGAATTGTACAAATGCGCGGATGACATCTTTCACTCCGAAGGGCTTATGATGTGACCCTTACGATTTGATGCATTCGATTTTCTTGAATTCTTAACTTAACATTCAAACCGCATTCACGAAAAAAACATAATTGACCTTTATACTAAAACCATACCAACAAGGAAAGCAAAAGCAAAAAAATAAAATCTTTTCGCTGCGAAACAGTCTGTCGGGACAGACGGAATACCGAGCCGGCAGACTTGCAGACAAATTACAAGTTCCTCAAATGAGGATTTTTATAACTTTTTCATTTTCTCCCCTCTTTCCCCCTCTAAACGCCGCTCTTTTATAAGGGCGACGTTTTTTATTTGTATTTTCTGTATGAGTTTTGAAATTTTTTCCAATACTATTACTGAGGTGATAGCAATGGACTATACGGGATATACAGAATTTCCGTTTCCGTCAAATTTGAACGATGATGACAAAAAATTAAAGGATTCATTTTTAAATCTTCCCGATGAAGAACAATTAAAATTATTGAATAGCAGCCGGTCTTACAATGAATTTCACAGTCATGTGGCGCAGTATATGAAAGAGAAATAATTCTGCCCGTTTTTCTGCAGGATGAATACACTGATAATGAAGTTTTTATTTTGGAGGCAATTCTATGGACATGAAAACGTATCACTGTATGAATCCTGATGAAAATCCATTTTTACATTGGATGGATCCTCATAAAACAGAAACAGTGGAAAAGGAGCCGGACCTTGTTCAGCAATTTAAAAACAATCCGGATTCTTTTTTCTCTTCTATGATTCCACCCACAAAGCCACTCCGTAAATAATTTTTATTCTGTCTCCTGTCCTCTGCCGCTCTGTTCGAGCGGCTTTTTTCATAATACTTAGTTTGCCGGATATACTATATACAGCAAACAATTGATTTCATATATTGCCTTTCTATGGTCAGCGAACTTTCACCCAAGCGAACATTCCCCTGCTCAGCGCACAGCTCTACAGAAAAGCGGCGTGTGAATGATTTATTTAGCTATATAAAATCAGGAAAGGAGATGAATGTATGGACGAAAATAAAAACATTGCTTATGAAAAATCAACGTATTTTGATTCCGTTGCTCCAACTCCCGCACCTATCCCTACACCGGCACCATCATCGAAAAAAGAGGCAAACTCCTTTATGAACACAAAAGCCAATCCAAACAAAAAAAGGACGAAAGACACGGATTCCACCCGGTAATTCATCCATATGAATTTGAATAATTTTGTAAAAGACGTCAAGACTAGAACAAGGCGGCCGGGCAATGCGCCCTTAAGCCTGTTTGGGGACGTGCAATGGGGTACGTCTCCTATTTTTATGGGAGGTAAATATGTCTTATATTGACCCAAAGCTGCGCAGTCAATTTGAATCGTTATCCATCGATTTAAAAAATGAAATTCTGAAACGTGATGTAAAAATTTACAATCTCAACGATTTAATCAAGTGCTTGGAAAATATCGTAGCAGAGGCTTAGGTCTCTGCTTTTTTATGTAACGGATGGTACATCAGATACCATCCATCCGCTCGCCGTATTTACAGGAACAATCAGGCGTTGCGCAATATTTTAATCCCTGCGGATGTTTGCAAGCATAAACATTGTTATATTTGCATTCTCCGCAGTGAACAATATCTTCATAATTTCCATTTGTGTTTATATCAAGTATTCTATTTTGCGGATATACTTCACGCTCTTTTAATTCATTCATAAAACACCTCCTCTATCGCTATCATTTCCTGCGTGAAAGGTTTCATCCCTGTTTAAATTGACCAGTCAAATTTGAACTTTTTCATAAATTTCAATTTACAGGAGAAACTAATTGCGGAAAGGGGATGCATTATGCACAGTAAAAAAAATAATAAAAACTCACCGGTTGCAGATTCTGTTTCGACACAGCCGGAAGTACCGTCCACTCAGCCGGCACCCAAGAAAGAAAATGAAATACGTGCCGGGAAAAATGGCAGCACAAAAGACAGCGACCCGACGATGTAATGGGAAACCGCTAAGGAAACAGTGCTGTATGGAAAGGATTGAATTCATGGATAACAAGAAAAGAGAACATTTAGGACTGAATGAGGAAGATACTTTCTTTGACGCAGAATCTGTTGTATCTGCAACCGAATGTACCGGACTGATACAAACTCCGCCATCCTCCGTGGATGAAGCGGAAGCTTACGGTAAAATATATGATATTCCGCACACGGAAGACAAAGTGAACAACGGTTTGCAGTCCGTTTCAAAGTCAAAAAACGATACCGCCTCTAACAATAATCAAAAGTGATATACATTCTACGGAAAATAAACCGCAATCGCTTTCCGCTCTGTAATATAGATTTCAAAAACAAGTCACATGACAAACTCCTGACAAAGGCGTATGCCCTTGTCAGGAGTTTGTTGTTTACATCTCAAAACAGTATTATGGAATCATTCGTCATTTACACTCGGGACGGATAACATAATCCTCCACGTATGGGATTGTAAACTCGGGAATACCGCTTGAATACGGAGCAATCTCATATTGCTGAAAGTAAAGGACAACGCCCTGCGGTGTCAGATAAAAGCTGTTCAGATTCAAATATTTCGCAACATTCTTCTTATAGTCATCAAAATATATGTTTTCTCCATTTTTTATCTGTTCCGCTATTTGATTGTTTATGATCATGATGATATAGGCTTTATAGTTGATTGAATTTTGAAACATTTCATCAATATTGATGCTGCGGGCGCTTTGCAGGTTCCAGGTATCGGAATAACGCACTGTGTTGCCGTGCGCACCTCCGGTGTAAAGATATTGGTCAAAATACAAGCTGACCGCGCAGTCTTGATTATATGTCACCTTGTAGGTAATCAACGCCTCAAACGGACGAACCGGAAAGTTATTGGCCATCGAGTTTTCATACTCTTCAACAGCCATTGGGTACAATTTCTGCGTGCAGTATTGCTGAAACGTCAAGGCTTTTTCTTTGTAATATCGATTCATAACTGCTGCTGCTTTTTGAAAGCGTGCAGAGCTGAACTGCGGATACTGGATCTTATAGCTTAAAACCAATTGTTTTTTATAAAACAAATATTTTTCAATGACTATATTTTTGACCAAGATTTTATAAGCAATCATATTAAAATCGCCTCCTCTTGTTTCAGCTTATGCAGGAGAGGAGACAGTTGCTTGCCCTGTTGCAGACAATGCGTTTTAAATATTATGTCTGTGAATAGAAAAACGTGGTATCGTCAACGGCTTTACACCATGGCATCTTTTCCAACACCTGAATTACTTCCTGCCGTTTTACCTTTTTACCGAGTGCTTTTACAATTTCCGTAATGTGAATCAGTTTATCCGCGTTTGCCTGAAAATAGCTTAGAAGTTTTTGTTCCATGTCGGCTTCGGGAACTGCACTTTTGGATAGTTTGGATGCCATTTTTATCGCCGGTATAAATTCCGACGTATGCTGCTTGCAATACAAAACATAAATCGTTTTTATGCGGCTCGCCAGAGTAGAAGGAATATCGGATTCATTTTGCAAATCTTGAAACCTGCATTTTACTAAATCCGTCATTTCCATATATCCGTGACTTTCGCAGTACACGATAAACGGGTAATACACATCATTGCTGTAGACTTCTTTTATTTTTGCCATATTCAAAAACCTTTCTATAAAAAATCGCACGAAAAAATATTATACAAGGCTTACAGAATCAGAACAACACCTATTTGGAATAAAGGAGGAATTTTGCAGCTTGTTTGCAACTTGCCGGTTACATAGTTAGGGCAATTGACTGACACTGCAAATAAAGGAAGACATACCATCAACATGTCCCCTTTGCTGCATATTATGTAAAAGAGGAGCTGCATAATTCAGTTCCCTATTGCTTCGTATTTGATTTTATCCGTAATTTGCACAGAATTGAGGGCTTACCATGCCACACAGATATTTTCCGCCATTTTTATGGTGGCTGTTTCCGCCACCGCCGCGTCCACCACATCCGCCATATCCGCCATATCCGCCTCACCCTCCAGGACCGCCTCATCCGTATCACCCACCTCATCCATCTCATCCACCAATTAAACCAAGGCCGCCGCGGCCCTTTTATTAACACGGATACACAAAAGAGACAGCCTGTTTTTCAGGTTGTCTCCTCTTTTATTTGCATCGCCAAATTCAATGCACAATATTTGTTAAATTTAATAAATTATTCACAAGATATTACTTGCTACATCCTACTCAAAAATATATAATGCAAATATTAAAAATTCAATAAAGGGTATGATTATTGTGAAGAAGTTTCGCTCATCTATTTCACTGTTAGCAGCAGCTGGTGTTACAGTAGGAGCTGTCGCTTTTATTCTTGTTCATGCCAATCAGGTAACAAACCTTGATTCTCACCATACTCCTCATATTATGCAGACAACCAGCAGTATCAGTCATGTTAGTGCCGCAACAGTATCCAATTATACAAAGCCGACATCGTCAGCAAACAATAATCTGGTTAAGCCGATCATTGGAATAAATCCCCTTCCGGTCAAAGGAAAACCTATTCCTTTTTCACAGCTTAAAACAAAATATAATTTACTTACGATTCCTACTTATGACGGTTCTGGTCAGCTTACGCACCCAAAGGTGCTTTATTTTCAGAACGGCTGGAATGGCTACCGTTACTGGATGTCAATGACGCCATACCCCCATACGGTGGATCGATATGAAAATCCATCCATTGTAGTATCAAACGACGGACTGAACTGGTTTGTCCCCAGAGGATTAAAAAATCCGATTACTGGTCTTCCGAAAGATGTAAAATTTGGCGGACATTATTCTGACCCGCATCTTGTTATGAAAGGAAACACAATGGAGTTATGGTATCGTCATAATCCCGGTAACCCAAAAACCAAAAGAGCTATAAACAGTATCAATACTTATTATAAAATGGTTTCAACCGATGGAATTCATTGGTCTGCCCCGCAAGAACTATTCACTGCAAGGGACGGTCATTTAAGCATGGCGATCAATTATGAGAACGGCATGTATAAAGCATGGTATGCTACTTATTCCGGAAACTTGTGCTATCAGGAAAGTTATGATTCGTTCCATTGGTCACAGCCTATTGTTGCAAGCGTACCCCTCCCCGCTGGTTACTGCCCTTACCATCAGGATATGATAAAGGTAGGCTCTCAATATTGTTTGCTGCAATGTGCGGAAAAGCGCTCTGATTACACATTTGCCGAGTTCTTTGCCACTTCAGAAGACGGAATCCATTTTTTAAATACAAAACAAATTTATCCTACGTCCAATACAGTGATTTGGAAAGATATATCTTTTTACCGCAGCTCCATGTTTGTAAAAGATGATAAAATCGAAATGTACCTGACACTCTGGTTTAAAAATTCAGGACGAAACTGGTACTTGACCCACCAGAGTTTTCCAATCAAGGATTTGATGGCTCCGGCAAAAGATAAGATTATCTCTAATCAAAAAACGAAAGCCGCATGATCAGTTAATACATGAAAAGCAGTGCTATTAATGAGAAAAGGCGCATTGAACATAATCAATGCGCCTTTTCTCACGAAAAATATTATTTCTTATTTCTCCTCTAAGCTGGATAATGGAACATTCAGCTTGGTAACCGGCTGATTGAGGAAATGTACAATGCAGGATGATTCATTCAGACTTTCCATGTAAACTTTATTCCCGTTATAGGTTACGTCTGCCATAACCGGTGATGAGATAATTTGTTTTGCGCGCTCTTTATCCATAATAACAACTCCCTCTTTTTTATTATGGATAGTATGCCATTTTTATATTGCATTCATACACAACTAGTATCCTGCAAATCGTCTTATACAAAATTAGAGAATTTGTTAATTCTGTAGGATTACAATTGATGCGTTACAATAAGTGAAAAAAAGATAGCGAATAGGAAAAGTCTGTGTTACAGTTAAGTTACCACACAAAACGGCACAGAAAGGAATCCTATTCGCTATGAACACAAT
>JAEWYE010000005.1 GCA_023458755.1 Bacillota bacterium
ATACTTGGCTGGTAACGGCCCGGGACAATAGGAAGACGCCAACATGAATATTCCTCAATAGCTCAGCCGGTAGAGCATGCGACTGTTAATCGCAGGGTCGTTGGTTCGAGTCCAACTTGGGGAGCCAGCAATAAAATTTGCCGCCGTTATTTTTAGCGGCGGCAGTTTTTATATAAAAATTATTCGGGCCATTAGCTCAGTTGGTTAGAGCAACCGGCTCATAACCGGTCGGTCCAAGGTTCGAGTCCTTGATGGCCCACCATTATAAAATGCATGTTTATTGATTCTTTCAGTAAACATGCATTTTTTATTATCTGTGAATACTTGCTACTCTGTCTCATGATAATTTGAATAAATAAATTTTGGAGAAGTTTATTCTCATAGGATGTTTTTACAAAGAAATTAAATAAATTGAATGTTATTATATACAATATATCAGAAAATATTTATTTCCGCTTCTTTGTTGTTGTGTTTTCAGTAAAATATGGTATAATTTGGATAATGTAAAAAAATAGAAATCATGAGAGAAGAGGATGAAATGCTTCGTCGAACAGTTAAAACCATTGTGTCGGTTAGTATGGCAATTCTGATGGTTACCTTCGTAACCCCTTTCGTTTTTGCGGATTCTTGGTCAAATCATACGGACAGTGGGTTCTCCGGTGGTTCAGGAACGGTATCCGACCCCTATCAGATAGCGAATGCACAACAGTTGGCTTTATTATCAAAAAAAGTAAATGAGGCAAATCGTACCGCGCCCGTGACGGATAACTTTATTCTTACACAAGACATCCATTTGACAGGCAATGACTGGGAACCAATAGGCACACTTCAAGGCCAATATTCATATTTCAATGGTGTATTTGATGGTAACGGAAAAAAAATTGACGGTCTGACGATCGGAACACAAACCAAGCCAAGTAATACTTATGGCGAGGTCGGTTTGTTCGGCGATGTTGGGGAGAAAGCAATAATAAAAAATATTAATCTATCAGTTACGATCTATAGTTCACAGGATTCAAGCTTCATTGGCGGGTTAGCCGGCAGAAATCGAGGGTATATTATCAACTGCCATGTTGACGGGATTGTTTCTGACCCCAGTATTTATGTTGATGTTTTTGATGTCGGAGGCCTTGTTGGTATTAATAACGGGTCTATTGATACAAGTGACTCATCTGCAACAGTATCCGGAGGGAATAGTGATTTTCTTTCGATCGGTGGTCTTGCAGGAACTTCTTCTCCGTATTACAATGGGTCATCTCACCCGCCCATAATTACAAACTGCCGTGCAAGTGGAAATGTTACCGGTGGTAAGGGTGCGACTGTTGGCGGTTTGCTTGGCGATGACATCAACTCGAATATTGCTGATTGCTATTCAACTGGAAGTGCTACTGGAAATCAGGGAATTGTTGGTGGATTAATTGGCTATATTGGTACTATAGCGGCATCTAATCTTGTTGATATAAATCGATGCCATGCAACCGGCAACGTTATCGATGCAAATATGCAAAGCGGCTCTAACATTATATTTGCCGGAGGTTTTGTCGGTGAAGCAACTTACTGTACAATAACAAACAGTTTTGCAACCGGGAATGTGTCTGTAAATACCGACCCCGCTCATTCCCCTGCAAATTCGTCTGCGGGAGGTTTTGCCGCACGTACAGATGCTCATATTTATAACAGTTATGCGACCGGCAACGTGACAGGGGGAAAAAATGTAGATCTTGCTGGCTTTATTACAGATGTAGATAATGCATATTATAAGGGCAATTTTATTATTAAAAATTGCTTCGCTTACGGCGATGTTCTTAGCTATGGCGATACAACTTCCTCAGAACAAGTAGCGGGTTTTTCAGTTACTGATACGTGGAATTCAATTGAAAATTGCTATTGGAATCAATCCGCGCAGCAAACTTATAAAAGTCAGCCGGTTTTGAATAAGGTTGGTGGCCCTTCCACTTCTCATATTGCTGCGAAAACAGACAGTGAAATAAAGAGCACAGCATTTTTGGAACTTTTAAACTCTAGCCGCGCCGGGCAGACAGACTGGCTCCCTTGGAATTTAGGAAGCGATCACAACAATTTGCCATATCTGCAGTTAGTAAATCCAGTGCCTAATCCCGCTCCAGCCTCGAGCCAGACCCCAGCCCCGTCAAAAAATTCATCGACAGTTTCTACTTCGGTGCCAACTGCGTCTCCTACAACAAATTCCATACCGCAAAGTACGGTTTCAAACCCTCAAACTGGAAATACAAATCAGGTTATTACTCTTGAAATAGGTATTGCTGTTTTTCTATCTCTTGCTGTTTCTTTTGTATTGTTAAAAAATAAAAAATATAATCAAGCTTTCATAAAAAAATAGAATTTCGTTCCTCTGACTGTCAAGCTAAGGGCAAAATACCAGATTTCGGTATTTTGCCCTTTTTATATTTTTAACGAATCAAATAGCATCATAGTCGGAAATTTTAGGATTTGTTGTATTTTCTTTTGGAAATGGAGATGATAAGTAATGCTGATTTCAAAAAGAGATAAGTTATATATTTTGTCTCTAATAGAAATTAGTACGAGAAAGGAGGATGAATGTGAAAAGAAGAAAATTATTTCTATTAATGGCATTATTTATTTTGATAATATTTACTTTTGCTGGCTGCCGCAAATTAGGTTCTGATGTTAACAGCACAGTATCTGAGGCAGTTTCAAAAGCAGAATCTGCTGGCCAATCGATTCAGAGTGCCGTTTCTGGTGCTATATCCGGAACGCAGTCGGCAGTGTCGGGTGCGGTATCCGGTGCGCAATCAGCGGTGTCCGGCGCTGTATCCGGCGCTCAGTCGGCAGTATCCGGTGTTGTATCTGGTGTTCAATCAAAGGCTTCCTAAATTTGCAACCCTCTCAACCAATAAAGGCTTGAGAGGGTTTGTCTTCTTGCTTTGTCATGTAAACGGTTTGAAAGAAACGGTCAAATAAAATTATTGAAAAGCGTATATCTTTCTGTGAAAATATGGTATACTGACTTTTGAGGTGATTTAAATTGAAAAGAGGACTTTCAATTGCCGCGTTTGTACTTGGCGCAGTTATCGCATTATGTGGTGCCGCAGTTACGGTATTAAGTACGATCAGCTTGGATACGCCGGATTAATCATGATAATGCGATACGAAAAACTCCCGATATGACGGTTAAAAGCCATATCGGGAGTTTATTTTTGTCAGAATTAACTTAGTTTAGATATCACAAGCACAGGATTCGCATTCCGGAATCTCGCCGACAATCGGTGTAGGATCAATGCCCTTGTTCTTGTAGTAATCTGAAACAGCCGCTTTAATTGCCTGCTCCGCAAGAACCGAGCAGTGAATCTTTACAGCCGGAAGGCCATCTAAAGCTTCCATAACCGCTTTGTTGGTCAATTTCAGCGCGTCCTCAATCTTTTTACCCTTAATCAGTTCAGTTGCCATCGAGCTGGTCGCGATTGCGGCACCGCAGCCGAATGTTTTAAATTTTACATCGGTAATTGTGTCACCGTCTACTTTAATGTACATTCTCATAATATCGCCGCATTTTGGATTACCTACTTCGCCGACGCCGTCGGCATTTTCAATTTCACCAACATTGCGGGGGTTTGAAAAGTGATCCATTACCTTTTCACTGTATGCCATAGTAAATTACCTCACTTTAATTTTAAATTTTAGTATTTCTTTTGTCCGCTGATGATTTCTTCCCACAGTGGAGACATTTCTCTCAGGCGGGTTACAATAGGCGGAATAATTTCGAGTAAATAATCAATGTCTTCCTCTGTGTTTTGGTCGCCAAAAGAAAGACGGAGGGAGCCGTGCGCGATTTCATGCGGAAGACCGATTGCAAGCAGCACATGGCTTGGGTCGAGTGAGCCGGAGGTGCAGGCGGAGCCGGAAGAAGCGCATACGCCCTTTAAATCCAGCATTAGCAGCAGGGATTCGCCTTCAATACCTTCAAAGCACATATTCACGTTGCCGGGCAGACGATGCACACGGTCGCCGTTGATGTGGGAACGGTCAATTTTAAGAAGATTGTCAATCAGCCTGTCCCGCATAGCGGATAGTCGTTTTGCGCGCTCGTCGATTGTCGCCGTAGCTTCCTTGATTGCCACGCTGAGACCGACAACACCGGCAACATTTTCGGTACCGGCTCTGCGTCCGCGTTCCTGTGCGCCGCCGTCAATCAGGTTCGGAATTTTGATACCCTTGCGGATATACAGAAGGCCGATTCCTTTTGGACCGTGCAGCTTGTGACCGGAAAGAGAAAGCATATCAATGTTTTGTTCTTTTACGTGAATCGGAACATTCCCGACTGCCTGTACCGCATCCGTATGGAATAATACGCCGTGCTTTTTGCAAATGGCCGCCAGTTCTGGAATCGGCTGAATGGTGCCGATTTCGTTATTTGCGTACATAATGGTAACAAGTGCCGTATCCTCACGGATTGCGGCTTCCAGTTCCTCCGGACGAACCAGACCGTCTTCATGCACATCCAAATACGTAATCTCAAAGCCCTCTTTTTCCAAAGTATCCATGCTGTGCAGTACGGCATGATGTTCAAACTTTGAGGTAATTAGATGTTTTTTGCCGCGCTTTGCCTGTTCATGCGCTGTTCCTTTAATGGCCCAGTTATCGGCTTCGCTGCCGCCGGAAGTAAAGAATATTTCATTTGGTTCCGCACCCAGGCACTGTGCTATGGTTTCACGTGCTAGCTCCAAAGGTCTTTTCGCGTCACGTCCAACCGAGTAAATACTGGATGGGTTGCCATAGTATTGCGTATAATATGGAAGCATGGCGTCCAGTACAGATTTTGATACCGGAGTAGTCGCTGAGTTATCCGCATAAATAAAACGATTCACTGATAATCATCCTTTCGCTGTAGGTACTTTTCATTTTTTATTGCTGCATTATCTTGTAAGTATTTTATCAACGTCTATAATATACACCATTTTAGTATAGTATGCAACACTTAAGTTAAAAATATCACAAATTTTTTGCTTTTTCCGCTCCAGCTACCGCAAGACGGTCACAGCGCTCGTTTTCCGGGTGCCCGGCATGTCCCTTTACCCATGCGATGGTTACCTTATGTTTTTCTAAAAGACCGAGCAGTTCCTCCCATAAATCCGCATTTAACGCCGGTTTTTTGTCGCCCTTGCGCCAGCCGTTTTGCTTCCATGCTTTGGCCCAGCCTTTTGAAATGGAATTGCAGACATATTGCGAATCGCTGTAAAGAGTGACCTCACAGGGCTCTTTTAACAGCTTGAAGGATTCAATTACTGCGCTCAGCTCCATGCGGTTGTTGGTCGTTTCGCGCTCACCTCCGCTGATTTCTTTTTCAACGCCGTTATAACGCAGAATAGCGCCCCAGCCGCCCGGCCCTGGATTTCCCTGACAGGCACCGTCTGTAAAAATTTGAACTTGTTTCATACTGCTGTTTCCGTTCGGCCGCTGCCGTTGCGGCACACCGAGAAAAAGACTGCCGTCGGCGGGATTGGGCAGACTTTAGAATTCGTATTCATTATAGCAATTCTATTTTTATACTTCAATATTATTTGGATGTTTAGAATCGAAAATGCTGCAAATAATATTTGTATGGTGAATAATTGCTTCTTCCACTACTTGACAGTCACGACGAATCCATGTAAAATGAAATTATATTTATGTTTGGATTGAATGAACTTGTTTTGAGTTTGTTTTTATAGAAATAAGATATGTTCGGTCAAAATTGCATTGAAACACGATATGAAAACAGAAATGTGACCGTGAACAGCAGTATGTTTAAGCCCGCTTTGCACCGTTTGCACAGCGGGCTTGTAATGGTTGCATTTTCATGAAACAATGGAGGTTATTTCGTGACAGAAAAAGAAATTGAAATGCCGCAGCAAAAAGCTGCAGAAGATGCGGTGCCGCAAAATCAAAAGACGGCATCGCAGGGTACCGCTTTGTATCAAAAAGTAACATTACCGAAAAAAACAACACAAACAAAGCAGAACGGAGCCGTTCATCAGCCGGTAAAGCGCAGAACGGCAAAACCGGCGCAGCAGAATGCACCAGTGCAGACAAACACGGCGGAGAATAAGCCGCAGGCTGCAAACATCCAGCAGCCGCCGAAACAGCAAGTGCTCACTTTACCTGTGCTGAATCAGGTTGGCGTAAAACCGGCAAAGCCGAAAACTTCACGTTCAAAAACGCAGAAGAAAAGAGAAAAACAGAATCAGCCGGTTCCTTCCATTAAGGCCTATTTTTTAGGCGGCTTGAATGAAATCGGCAAGAACTTTACGTTATATGAATGCGGAAATGATATGATTATCGTGGATTGCGGCATGGCGTTCCCAAGCGATGACATGCTGGGTATCGACCTTGTAATCCCGGACTTTACGTTTGTTGAGCATAATGCCGATAAAATCCGTGGCATTGTGCTGACACATGGTCATGAGGATCATATCGGCGGTTTGCCATATTTGCTGAAAAAAGTGAATATTCCTCTCTATGGTACCGCTCTTACTTTGGGGTTGGTAGACGGCAAACTAAAAGAGCACGGTCTTCAGGGGAAAGTGAAATTAAATGTTACCAAACCGGGCGATACGGTAAAGCTCGGCTGCATGAGCGTTGAATTTATTCATGTGAACCATTCCATCGCGGATGCGGTTGCGTTTGCGATTCATTCCCCTGCCGGAGTGCTGGTTCATACGGGCGACTTTAAAATCGACTGTACCCCTATGCAGGGCGGTATGATTGATCTCGGCCGTTTTGCGCAGCTTGGCAAAGAAGGAGTGTTAGCGCTTCTGGCGGATTCCACCAATGTGGAACGTCCCGGCTATACGGTTACCGAAAAGAAGATAAGCGAAACGTTTGACAGCCTGTTTAAGCGGGCGGAAAAAAGCCGTATTATCATTGCGACGTTCGCTTCCAACATCAGCCGCGTGCAGCAGATTATCGACTGCGCGGTAAAATACGGCCGCAAGGTTGCGCTTTCCGGACGCAGTATGCTGAACGTTATGGGCATTGCGGCAGAGCTTGGCTATTTGAGCATTCCGGACGGCGTTTTGATTGATATTGATTTGGCAAACCGCTATCCCAAAGAAAAAATTGTGCTGGTCACAACCGGCAGTCAGGGCGAACCGATGTCCGCGCTGACACGCATGGCATTTGCGGATCACCGCAAGGTGGAAGTCGGCCCCGGTGATTTCATTATTATTTCCGCAAGACCGATTCCGGGCAATGAAAAGACAGTCGGCACCGTGGTGAATGAACTGATGAAACGCGGATGCGAAGTGATTTATGAATCCATGTATGAGGTTCATGTTTCCGGTCATGCCTGTCAGGAAGAATTAAAGATGATGCATGGCATTGTCAAACCGAAATATTTTATTCCGGTTCACGGCGAACAAAAGCATCTTCATAAACATGCGCAGCTGGCAATCAGCATGGGCATGAACAAAGATAATATTTTTATCGGCGATGTCGGCGATGTGCTGGAAATTAACCGTGATTATATGAAACAGCTTCCTTCCGTACCGGCCGGGCGCGTGATGGTTGACGGTTTGGGCGTGGGCGATGTCGGAAGTATCGTTCTGCGTGACAGAAAGCACCTTGCGGAAGACGGTCTGATTGTGGTGGTTTGCACCGTTAGTTCCGAAGACGGGCAAGTGGTTTCGGGGCCGGACGTGGTTTCACGCGGTTTTGTATATGTGCGTGAATCCGAGCCGCTGATTGACGATGCGAAAGTGCTCATTACATCGGTTTTGGAAAGCTGTGCCGAAAAGGGCATACATGACTGGGGTACGCTGAAAACCCGCATTAAAGATGAGCTTTCCCGCATGCTGTATGACCGTACAAGACGCAGTCCGATGATTCTGCCAATCATTATGGAAGTCTAAAAGGAAAGTTTTATTCCTGTTATTTTTCTGCCATCCCGTTCAACCGGACGGGGTGGCAGTTCCTAAATTGTAAATCATGGAAATGTTTGATAAAATAAGGGGTAATGATTTTGAAAAGACGGGTATGGGTATCTTCTCCCGCGTTCTATGTAATAGCGGCAGTAATGCTCATCATGGCCAGCATCAGCTGGTTTTACAACACAATTCTCTTTTCGGTTGAAATGGTACTTTCCATCGTTGCGGTTGCTTATGTCATACTTGCAACCGAACACTTTAAAGTGCATGTGACCACCGCTGTAAAAAGCGCACAAAAAATACTTTCCGGCGAGGAATACCGTTCCTTGCAAAGCTTTTCTATGCCCGTTGTGGTGGTTGGGGAAGCGGGAGATATTATTTGGGCGAACGCTGCTTTTCTAACGGTGGTCAGTGCCCGCCATGAGTGCCGGGGCGAGAATATTTCACAATTCATTTCCTCTAAAACAGTCAGTCAGGTGATTGCGGAAAACGGTGCCAATGTCGCCGTCGGAGAAAAACAGTACACGGTTTTTGCGACCCAGACAGAAAGCAGCAGTATTCTTTACTTTGTAGATGATACATATTATAAACAGGTTAATCGAGAGTATAATGAAAAGCGTCCGATTGTTGCGATTATCAGCTTTGACAATCGTGAAGAGCTGGCGCTTGATACCACCGCCAGCGACGACGCGCGTCTCGCGGCAATCGCCGCCGAGGTGGAAACTACACTGCGCGAATGGGCATCAGTACAAATGGGCGGTTTCCTGAAAAAAATGAGCGGCGGAAGATTTCTTGTGCTTACCGATGAAGCGCACATCGCGTTGGCAATGCAAAGACGCTTTGAAATATTGGATACCATCCGTAAAATTAAACTGGGCGAGCACCGCAGCGCGACCATTTCTATCGGTGTGGGGCGTGGCGCGCTCACGATTGCGGACAGTGAGCTTTGGGCGCGGCAGGCGCTTGAAATGGCTCTTGGCCGCGGCGGCGATCAGGTTGCCGTTAAACAAAAAGACGATGCCTACGAGTTTTTCGGCGGTCTTTCCAAGGGCATCGAAAAGCGCGACAAGGTTCGTACCCGTGTTATCGCGGCAACCCTCTGCGACCACATTAACATCAGCGACACTGTTTTCATCATGGGGCATAAATCCTCCGATTTAGACAGTATCGGTGCCGCTATCGGCATGTGGAGCGCCATTACCAAAGGACTGAACAGATCCGCTTTCATTGTAGTCAACCGAACACAAAGTTTGGCAAAACAGCTGATTGACAGTATGGATACCGCATACGAAGACCGAAAAATCTTTATTACACCTTCGGAAGCGATGCTGATGGTTAACCAAAAGTCCATGCTGATTGTGGTAGACACCCATTCTCAGGACTTTATTGAAAGCGTTGAGCTTCTAAACGCCGTGAACAACGTGGTCATCATCGACCATCACCGTATGATGGTAAAGCATATCAGCAACGCGGTGGTTTTTTACCACGAGCCTTATGCCAGTTCCACATCCGAAATGGTGACGGAATTGGTACAGTATATCAGCGAAAACGCGCTAAGCCGCTTGGAAGCCGAGGCCCTTTTAGCTGGCATCATGCTTGACACCAAAAATTTTGTATTCAAAACCGGCGTCCGCACCTTTGAGGCTTCCGCTTATCTGCGCCGCAGGGGTGCCGATACTATTGAGGTGAAGCGCATGTTCTCCAACACATTCGGCACTTACAAGGCGAAGTATCAGCTCGTTTCCAAAGCTGAAATTCACGGAAACTGGGCGATTGTGTGTGCCGAGGAGGAATTCACCGATATTCGCATTGCGTCCGCGCAGGCGGCGGACGAACTTCTTTCCATACAGGGCGTGGACGCGTCCTTTGTCATTTTCCCGACCGGGGATGTTATCAACATTTCCGCACGTTCGCTGGGTGACGTAAATGTTCAGATCGTCATGGAGGCAATCGGCGGCGGCGGTCACCTTACCATGGCCGGTACGCAGATTGAAGGAAAAACCATCGAGCAGGTTCACGGTGAACTCATAGAACTTCTCAATACCATGATGCCGCAGGTAAGCAGCCTGCCGGCTGCGTCATCTGAAAAATGACAGGATCACGTATTGCGCGTGACAGTACAATTACAAAACATGCAGGAATGAATTTTCGGTAGACAATCCGGTATTCTGTTATTATAATAAATGAAACAGCGTTATGGAGGTAACCATTATGAAAGTAGTATTACTTGAGGACGTGAAGGGCAGCGGCAAAAAAGGCGAGCTCATCAATGTATCCGACGGATATGCGCGCAACTTTTTATTTCCGCGCAAACTTGCCAAAGAAGCAAACGCGCAGGCAATGAATGAACTGAAAAACGCGCAGGAAGCAAAGGAACATCGGCTTATGGTTGAGCTTCAAACGGCGAAAGACGCAGCAGCGAAAATAGATGGGAAAAGCGTGAAATTCACCGCGAAAGCCGGGCAGGGCGGCCGTATTTTCGGCTCCATTACCGCAAAAGAAATCGCAGAAGAAATCAAAAAGCAATTCCATGTGGATGTGGATAAACGCAAGATTGAAATTGACACAGACATTAAGGCGTTTGGCACCTATACCTGTGAGGTCAAACTTTATGCGGGTGTTTCCGCCAAGATTTTTGCCGTGGTCGGTGAAAAAGAATAATACGCGAGCCTGACGGCATTGCTGTCAGGTTTTCCGCTTTTTAGAGGTGAATCGGGGATGGACGACAATAAAGTGACAATCGGATACGACGGAATGAATCTGCCCTATAGTCCCGAGGCGGAGCAGTCTGTTTTGGGCGCAATTCTGCTGGATTCCTCCTGCTTTGACCGCGTTGCGGAAATCTTGCCGCATCCGGAATATTTTCACCAGGTCAACAACAGCCTGATCTATACCGTCATGCTGGACATGTTTACGATCGGCAAACCGATTGATTTCGTAACGGTTTTGGAAAAGCTCAAGGAATCCAAGTCGTTTGACGAATCAACCGGCAAACTTTACTTAATGCAGTTGGCACAAATGGTGCCGTCCATATCCAATGTGGAGTCCTACGCCAAAATCGTCCGCGACAAATACGATGTTCGCACGCTTATTATTACGGCAAGAGAAATCTTGGAGGATGCAAACGAAGGTTCGGCAGATGCTTCCACATTATTGGATTCTGCGGAACAGCGCATATTTGACATTCGCCGCGGTAAAAATATGCAGGGGCTTCAGCGCATCAATGAAGTGATTATTCAAACGTTCGATCGTTTGGATATGCTGAATTCACCGGACCGAGATCTTTATAAAGGTGTTCCGACCGGTATAAAAGATCTTGATGATACCATCACCGGACTGAACCGTTCCGACTTTATCCTTCTCGGTGCCCGCCCTGGCATGGGTAAAACCAGCTTTGCGCTGAATATCGCAAGGCATGCCGCTGTGGTCGCGAACAAGAAGGTCGCCTTTTTCTCATTGGAAATGAGCAAGGAGCAGCTTGCTTCCCGTTTGCTTTCCACCGAAGCTCTGGTCGGCGGCACAAAACTCCGCACCGGTCAGCTGACCGAAGCCGAGTGGTCCCGCTTGATTGAGGCAGGGGATATTTTATCCAAAACACAGATTTACATGGATGACAATCCATCCATTACCGTGCCGGAAATGAAAGCGAAGCTAAGACGGTTAAAAGATGTCGATTTGGTTGTCATCGACTATTTGCAGTTGATGTCCAGCTCCAAACGCATTGACAACCGTGTGCAGGAAATTTCACAGATTACCCGTAATTTAAAAATTATGGCAAAGGAACTGAATGTGCCTGTGCTTACACTTTCCCAGTTAGCCCGTGACAGCGAAAAACGTCCGAATCACCGTCCGGTTTTGTCCGACTTGCGTGATTCCGGTTCCATTGAGCAGGATGCCGATATCGTTTTGTTCCTATACCGTGAAGATTACTATGCGGAAGAGGGTACACCGAGTGAAAACGGTGACCGAAACAGCGGCGAGTGTATTGTCGCTAAAAACCGTCACGGTGAAGCCAAAACTGTTTCGCTGCATTGGCAGGGCGAATTTATGCGTTTTACCGCGCAGGAGGTTGTCCGCAGTGAATAACGCCGCTGAGGAGCAGATTTCCATCCGTAAAATTGAAGAGAAAATCAGGAATACCATCGAAACCGATCAAATGCTTTCTAATGCGGGCGGCGGTACAATCGTGGTCGGCCTTTCCGGCGGTGCGGATTCTCTGGCGCTTACGCACTATCTCAAAAACAATTTTTGCGCAAACGGCAGAAACCTGCTTGCCGCTCATGTGAATCACGGCTTGCGCGGCGCTCAGGCTGATGCCGATGAAGCTTTTGTAAAAGCATGGTGCGAGCAAAACAAGGTCAAACTGCAAGTTTTGCATGCCGATATCCGCGCACAGGCGCAGGCAAGCGGTAAAGGGCTTGAGGAGTGCGGCAGAGAGGTAAGGTACGCTTTTTTTCACCGGCTTGCGGCTGGGGAACACGATAAAATCGCAACCGCGCACACGCTTTCCGACAATTCCGAAACGGTTTTGCTGAATCTGGCAAGAGGTACGGGAGCGCAGGGGCTTTGCGGAATCCCACCGGTTCGCGGAAAAATCATCCGCCCCCTTCTTGCGGTGACCCGTGCTGAAGTCGAGCAATACTGTGCATATTATCGGCTTGACTATGTAACCGATCAATCCAATTTTTCCAGAGAATATTCGCGCAACAAAATCCGTTTAGATGTTGTGCCCGTATTTAAGCAGGTAAACCCAAAGTTTGAATCTGCCGTACTGCGTATGACCCGGCAAATGACACAGGATCAGGAATGCCTGACACAACTGGCCAAGCAGGGTGTGCAGGCGGCAAGGCAGGAGCGCGGGTACCGCACAAAGGTTTTTACAGACATGCATCCGGCCGTTCGCGCGCGCGCTATTATGCTGGCGGTTGCGGATTTCCATCCAGCCTGTTTGAGCAGGGAACATATTTGCGCAGTATCCCAAATGTTATGTTGCGGCCACGGTATGGTTACGGTTGCCGGAAACATCCATGTCAGCGTTGAGGGTGAGTCATTTTTTATTACGCGCGGCAAACATACAAAGCAAGAAAAAAATTTCTGGAGAACACCTTTTGCAATGCCGCAAATCTTGACAGAAGACGGCAGAACCGTCATAATAACAGTTGTATCGAAAAAAGAGTATCAAAATCAAAGAAAAATTAATAATTTGTTATTTAATAATGCAATTGATTATGATACAATTACAAATAACATGTTTTTCCGCAACAGGCGCGAAGGGGATTCGTTCACTCCCGCTGGCCGCGGAGTTACAAAAAGTTTAAAAAAACTATTGAATGAAGCAAAAATTCCGCCCTCCTTGAGAAATGATATTCTTTTGCTGGAAAGCGACGGTCAAATTATCTGGATGGAAGGATTCGGTGCTTCACAAAGCAGTTGTGTTACTTCAAATACGCAAAATATTGCATTGATTTCTATTAAGGAGAGTTCAGCAGATGTTAGATGATATCCAGGAAGTACTTTACAGCGAAGAAACACTTGCAAAAATAGTCACCGATATGGGTGCAAAAATCAGTGAGGATTACAAAGACAAAAATCTACTGATGGTTAGCGTTTTAAAGGGCTCCGTTGTATTTATGGCAGATTTGATGCGTGCCATTACCATTAATTGCCGCATCGATTTTATGGCGGTTTCCAGTTACGGTTCCGGTGTAAAAACATCCGGCGTGGTGAAAATTATAAAAGACTTGGACATCCCGCTTGCGGGCTATGACGTGCTTGTTGTAGAAGATATTTTGGACAGCGGCATGACGCTCAGCTACATACTTGAGCTTTTGCAGTCACGCGGACCCAAAAGCATCAAGCTTTGCACTTTGTTCGACAAACCGGACAGACGCACTGTAAACATTGCGGCGGATTATGCCGGCACAATCGTACCGGATGAATTTGTAGTCGGCTATGGTTTGGATTACGATGAAAAATACAGAAATCTTCCCTTTGTGGGCATATTAAAACCAAGCGTGTATGGCGGCTGAATCATTTCATGGAAATTAAGCGCAGCTCAAGTAAAGGAGTGAACTTATTTGGATAATAAAAAAACGATCCGAAATTTGGTTTTGTATTTGGGTATTCCCATTGTTATCGTGATTATCATTGCGTCTCTCTATAACAACCGCCCTCAAAAAACCTATAAGTATTCGGAAATCCTGAATTATTTCAAAACTGAGCAGGTAACAGATTATACCATGGATTTGGGCAGCGGTGATATGACAATTACCCTTGCCAATAAGAATAAAATTTCTTATGTTGCACCGAGTGTCGGCACATTATATGACGATATCAAAGATTATGTAAAGGCATACAATGAAAAGCATCCGAATGCCGAAATGATCTATGATTTAAAGCGTCCTGCCGAAACATCTTGGTTGACCAGTCTGCTGCCAACCCTTCTTTTGTTCGCGGTCATGATTTTTGTCTGGTGGTTCTTTATGAAAAAACTGAACTCCAGCATGGGCGATGCCGGCAAGCAGATGAATTTCGGCAAAGCCAAAATCAAACAAATGTCCGACGAAAAGCGTAAAACCACCTTTGCCGATGTCGCAGGTGCCGATGAGGAAAAAGAAGAACTGCGTGAAATCGTCGAATTCTTAAAGAATCCGAAAAAGTACAACGAGCTTGGTGCCCGAATTCCAAAGGGCGTATTGCTCGTCGGCCCTCCAGGTACCGGTAAAACTTTGCTTGCAAGAGCGGTCGCCGGTGAAGCGGGTGTGCCTTTCTTCTCCATTTCCGGTTCCGACTTCGTGGAAATGTTTGTAGGTGTCGGTGCTTCCCGTGTTCGTGACTTGTTTGAGCAGGCCAAAAAGAATTCGCCCTGCATTATCTTCATTGATGAAATTGATGCGGTCGGCCGTCAGCGCGGTGCAGGCTTAGGCGGCGGTCACGATGAGCGTGAACAAACCCTGAACCAGTTGCTGGTTGAAATGGACGGCTTTGGTGCGAATGAAGGCGTAATCATGATTGCCGCTACCAACCGCCCGGATATCCTTGATCCAGCGTTAATGCGTCCGGGCCGTTTTGACCGTCAGGTTATGGTCGGTTATCCGGATATTAAGGGCCGTGAAGAAATTCTGAAGGTACATGCAAGAGGAAAGCCGATTGCTCCGAATGTTGTTCTTAAAACGATTGCAAAGTCCACCGCCGGTTTTACCGGAGCGGATTTGGAAAATCTGTTAAATGAAGCGGCACTTTTGTCCGCAAGAAAGAATTTAAAGGCCATTACTATGACCGAAATCGAAGAAGCCACCATCAAAGTTGTGGTCGGTACGGAGAAAAAGAGCCATGTAATGACTGAAAAGGAAAAAACACTAACCGCGTATCATGAAGGCGGTCACGCAATTTCCACCTATTTTTGCCCGACTCAGGATCCGGTTCACCAAATTTCCATTATCCCGCGCGGCATGGCGGGCGGCTACACCATGCAGCTTCCTACCGAAGACCGTTCCTACAAGTCCAAAAAAGAAATGTTGGAAGATTTAATCGTCCTGATGGGCGGCCGCGTTGCGGAAGCACTGGTACTGGATGACATTTCCACCGGTGCATCCAACGATATTGAGCGCGCAACCAAAACGGCGCGTTCCATGGTTACCAAATACGGCATGAGCGATACCCTTGGCCCGATTACCTACGGTACGGACAACTCGGAACCGTTCCTTGGCCGTGATATGGGTCATGTGCGCAATTATTCGGAAGAAACCGCTTCAATGATTGATAATGAGATTAAGTCCATTGTTTCCAATGCTTACAACAAGACAGAGGATATTTTAAAAGAGCATATGGATAAGCTGCATGAGGTGGCGCGTTTCCTGTTCGTGAACGAGAAAATGTCCGGCGAGGAATTTACCTCTATCATGGAGGGCACAAGCGTGGCACCGGAAATTCAGCTGAATACAGAGTTGGATTCTTCCAATCCATCGGGTCAAGCCTAATATTGTCCAACAAAAGGGAAATGTTCAACCGCATTTCCCTTTTTACAGTTTATATTGCATTTGGGAATCATACTGATTTTAATAAGGGATTATGCTCTCAGCTTGGAATTCGTATGAAACATATGGGAGGGGTTAAATTGAGAAGAAACATAACCAGAATGCTTTTCGGTATCGTATTCGTTCTTGCGGCGGTTGCCCTGCTCGGCAACTCTTTGCAGTGGTGGCAGATTACAAGCTTTGACGGCTGGTGGACGGTGTTTTTAATTGTGCCCGGTCTTGCGGCAATCATCAGTTACGGCTTTAGTTTATGGGGTGCGGCGCTGGTTCTTATTGGCGGATGGTTTTTGGCGAGCGAACAAAACTGGATACCGGACAGGGTGAACGAAAATATCATTTGGATTGTTTTGCTCCTGCTTGTTGGCCTTCGACTGATTTTCGGTACGATTCGCGGGACAAAAGTACCGACTGCTCCGGTTATTTTAGATGGAATTAAAGGTGCTAACGACAGCACAAGTACTATTAATTATACCACCGTGTTCGGAAGTATCGAGGTTTCCAACAATTCACAATCCTTGTGCGGCGGAACGGTGAGTGCGGCGTTCGGTGCGGCTAAAATTGATTTGCGCGGTGCTGTTCCTATAGACGGTGCGGTTGTTCAGGCCGACGCCATCTTTGGTGGCGTTGAAATTTTGGTGCCGCAAAACTGCCGTATCGCGGTGCACGGATTCCCGTTCTTCGGCGGCGGAGAGTGCAAAGCAGTTCGTTCGAACGATCCTTCTCTGCCATTGCTTACCATCAAATATACCTCCGTATTCGGCGGAGTTGAAGTAAAATAACAGAGAAAAAGCATATTTACACAGGGCAGACAGCAGTGTCTGCCCTTCGCCATGGCTATTCTTTCATACACAAAAACACATTCCGAGTAGCTGTCACCACGATGAAGCCGCAGTGACAAAGAGATATTGGACAAGCTAACTCTTAAACAAATCACACGACAGGAAAGTGAATGTGGTGAATTTTCTGTTTTGTGCATATTTCGTATATTTCTATCAGAAAGGCTGAATTACCATATGACAAAAAAGACACCGGTATATGGAAATGAAAGTATTTCTTCACTAAAAGGCGCCGACCGTGTGCGCCGCCGTCCAGCCGTTATTTTCGGTTCGGATGGCATTGAAGGCTGCGAACATTCCATATTTGAAATATTATCGAACTCCATCGATGAAGCACGTGAAGGTTACGGCAATCACATTGAAATTATGCGCTATTCCGACAATTCGGTAGAGGTAGAAGACCACGGACGCGGAATTCCGGTTGATTTTAATAACAACGAAAAACGCTACAACTGGGAACTTGTTTTCTGCGAGCTGTACGCAGGCGGCAAATATAACAATGACGCAAACGAAAGCTATGAGTATTCACTCGGGTTAAACGGCCTTGGACTTTGCTCCACGCAGTATGCCGCCGAATATATGGACGTTGACATTCGCCGCGACGGTATGCGCTATACGCTCCATTTTGAACACGGAGAAAACATAGGCGGTTTAAAAAAAGAACCCTATAACAAAAAAGATACCGGCACAAAAATCCGTTGGAAACCGGATTTGCAGGTATTTACGGATATCAGCGTGCCTGCGGAATATTATCTGGATATCATCAAGCGGCAGGCGATTGTCAATGACGGCGTAACCTTTTTGTTTCGCAATCAGGTGGAAGGCGCTTTTGAAACAACGGAGTTCAACTACAAAGAGGGTATTGTCGACCATGTCAAAGAAATTGCGGGCGAGGATTCTTTAACGCCTGTGCAGTTTTGGCAGGCGGAGCGCAAAGTGCGCGACAGGGAAGACAAGCCGGAATACAAAGCGAAAATCAATGTTGCCGTCGCGTTTTCCAACCGCAACAAATTGATTGAGTATTATCATAATTCCAGTTGGCTGGAACACGGCGGAGCGCCGGATAAAGCGGTTCGCAACGCGTTTGTCTATCAGATTGACGCGTATATCAAGCAAACGGGCAAGTACACCAAAAACGAAAGTAAAATAACGTTTGCGGACGTAGAGGATTGTCTGATTCTTGTTATTTCTTCTTTTTCCAATCGTACCTCTTACGAAAATCAAACCAAAAAGGCGATTACCAATAAAGGTATCCAAGAGGCCATGACCGAAATTCTCCGCCATCAACTGGAAGTCTATTTTATTGAAAATCCGATGGATGCCGATAAAATTGCCGCTCAGGTGCTCATTAACAAACGCAGCCGTGAAGACGCGGAAAAAACAAGGCTCAACCTGAAAAAGAAGCTTACCAGCAACATGGATTTAACGAACCGTGTGGCAAAGTTTGTGGACTGCCGCTCCCGCGACGTAAACGAGCGTGAAATCTTCATCGTGGAAGGAGATTCCGCTTTGGGCGCCTGCAAACAGGCGCGAAATCCGGATTTTCAGGCAATCATGCCAATTCGCGGCAAAATTCTGAACTGCTTGAAAGCGGATTACGATAAGATATTCAAAAGCGATATCATTACCGATTTAATCAAGGTGCTTGGCTGTGGGGTAGAGGTAAAATCAAAGGCGAACAAAGACCTTTCCTCTTTTGACTTATCCCTTCTGCGCTGGAATAAAATCATTCTTTGTACCGATGCCGATGTGGACGGATTCCAAATCCGCACGCTGCTGCTCACTATGCTGTATCGGCTTACCCCCACACTCATTGAAGAGGGGAAAGTGTTCATCGCGGAATCTCCGCTGTTTGAAATCGTATCAAAGGATGACACCTATTTTGCCTATACCGAGCGGGAAAAAGATGATATCCTGAAAAAATTAGAAGGCAAAAAATTTACAATCCAGCGTTCAAAAGGATTAGGTGAAAACGAACCGGATATGATGAATCTTACCACCATGAATCCTGCTACACGCCGCTTAATCAAAATCATGCCTTCGGATGCTTTGAAAACAGCGGAAACCTTTGACCTGCTTTTGGGCGATAATCTGTCGGGCCGAAAAGACCATATTGCGGAAAACGGATACTTGTATTTGGATTCGGCAGACGTAAGCTGATTCGCAGCCGAACCCAACAAAATATAGATTTAGGCGGGCACTTGGTCCGCCTTTACAGGAGCTGAAAATATATGCCTTCCAAGAGGAGAAATAGCGAACAGAAAACTTCGGTGCCAAAAGCACACGGCATCATTGAGGGTGCGGGCGAGGTTGTCGAACAGCAAATCACCGATACCCTCGAAACAAACTATATGCCCTACGCCATGAGCGTCATTATGTCCCGCGCCATACCGGAGATTGACGGGTTTAAACCGTCGCACCGTAAACTGCTGTTTACCATGTACAAAATGGGACTGCTCGGGCCCGGGCGAACCAAATCCGCTAATATTGTCGGGCAGACCATGAAGCTGAACCCGCACGGTGATTCTGCCATTTACGATACGATGGTGCGCCTGAGCCGTGGCTATGAAGCCCTTTTACATCCGTATGTGGATTCCAAGGGTAACTTCGGTAAATATTATTCCCGAGATATGGCGTGGGCGGCATCCCGTTATACGGAAGCGCGCCTTGACAATATCTGCCAGGAATTGTTCCGCGATATCGATAAAGATACCGTGGATTTTGTGGACAACTACGACAATACCATGAAAGAACCGACTCTGCTGCCTGCCAGTTACCCTTCCGTACTGGTCAACGCGAACACCGGTATTGCGGTCGGCATGGCAAGTTCTATCTGTCCGTTCAATTTGGCGGAAGTTTGCCAGACGGCGATCGCGCTGATGCGCGACCCGGAGCATGATGTTCCTTCCACAATGCTTGCGCCGGACTTTCCGGGCGGTGGACAAATTATTTATGATGCCGCAAGCATGAAGGAAATTTACGAAACGGGACGCGGCGGTATTAAGGTTCGTTCCCGCTATACCTACGATTCATCGGCAAACTGCATTGACATTACGCAGATTCCGCCGTCCACTACCGTCGAAGTCATCGTAGAAAAAGTAGTCGATTTGGTCAAACAGGGCAAACTCAAAGAAATTTCGGATATTCGTGATGAAACCGGCTTGGACGGCTTAAAAATCACGATTGATTTAAAGCGCAGCACCGATCCCGAAAAGCTCATGCAGCGTCTGTTTAAAATGACTCCGTTAGAAGACAGCTTTTCCTGCAATTTCAATGTGCTGATTGCCGGTATGCCGCGAGTCTTAGGCGTAAAAGAGTTGCTGAATGAGTGGACAGCTTTCCGCGTGGAGTGCATTCGCCGCCGCACCTATTTTGATTTATCCAAAAAGCAGGAGAAAATGCATCTGCTCAAAGGCTTGCAGGCAATCCTTTTGGATATTGACAAAGCGGTTGCGATTGTGCGCGGAACCGATGAGGAAACCGAAGTGGTGCCGAACCTGATGATCGGGTTCGGAATTGACGAAGTGCAGGCAGAGTATGTAGCGGAAATCAAGCTGCGCCACCTGAACCGCGAATATATTTTAAAGCGTACCGAAGAAATTGAAGAACTGGAAAAAAGTATTGCTGAACTGCAGGGCATTCTGCAAAGCAAAGCAAAAATCAACGGAATTATTATATCCGAATTGCAGGAAGTCGCGAAAAAGTACGCACAGCCGCGCCGCAGCATGATTGTTTACGCGGATGAAATTGAGGAGTATGTGCCGGAAGAAGACGTGCCGGATTATGCGGTCAACCTGTTCTTTACCAAAGAGGGTTATTTTAAAAAGATTACTCCGCTTTCTCTGCGCATGAGCGGGGAGCAAAAGCTGAAAGAGGGTGACGAAATCACCCAGCAGATGGAGGATTCCAACGCCTGTGACCTTTTGTTCTTTACCGATAAATGTCAGGTATACAAAGCGAAGGCATCCGACTTTTCGGATACCAAGGCAAGCGTGCTGGGTGATTATATTCCCGCTAAGCTTGGCATGGATGAAGGCGAAAACGCCATCTATATGGCGGTAACAAGAGAATATGACGGTTATATGCTGTTCTGTTTTGAAAACGGGAAAATCGCCAAGGTAGATATGGAAACCTATTCTACTAAGACAAACCGCAAGAAACTGATCAGCGCGTACAGTGACAAATCTCCTATTCAAACCATCCTTTATGTAAAAGAGGACTGTGAATTGCTGCTTACTTCTTCGGCAGGCAGAATGCTTCTTATTCATACGGGTGCGATTGCGCCGAAAACTACCCGCAGCACACAGGGCGTGGCGGCTATGACGCTTAAGCGTGGGCAGCGCGTGCTGAAGGTTCAGGAATATACCGAAGGGATGCTGCAAAATCCAAACCGCTACCGAAAAAACATTCCGGCCACGGGCGCCATGCCAAGTGCGGAAGAAACAGCGGGCGAACAGCTTACTTTATAAAAACAGATTGAAAATAAAAATCCGCCGCCAGAAAGCCAATAGCAGTCTGACGGCGGCCGGTTATCGGAATCGCAAACGCAGGTTCACTCCGACATCCGTTAGTTAATGTTCCCCCACAGGTTTGTATTATGCATGTGCTTTTGTGAAGCAGTTATCCCGACTTTGCTTTGAACAAAAAATAGTTAAAAAAAAATAGCAATAAGGTTTCCCTAAAAAGAGGATGCGCCGCGCGTTGACTAATATTAAAAACTTCTCTGTCTTTTGTGCAAATATTAAATTTATTTTGAGAAATTGTTGCCAAACAGCTTGACTTGTGTTATGATGATTTCATCTGTTATGCAACGTAATTTCGGAGGTGCGCTATGTCAGCAGTACAAGTTGTTTTCGGAGTCATTCTATTAGTTTTTTCTATCGCTATCACCGTGATTGTTCTTCTTCAGGAAGGGCATGAAAAGAATGTTGGTGCGGTTACCGGCGGTGCCGATACTTTCCTCTCAAAAAATCAGGCTCGTTCCGTTGATGCTTTTCTTGCGAGATGGACAAAGGTTATCGCAATCGGCTTTTTTGTTCTTGTTATTGTAATTAACGCGATTATGTATTTTGGCGGTAAATAATAACGAATAGCTGATGCCCCGCTTTTTAGCGGGGCTTTTTGTTTGTTTCCTTGCCGGTCAGACAAAACAGCCGCAGAGACGAAATGAATGATACAGAAAAATGCATTTGCATAGTCGCTTGTATGCATTTCTTCCGCAATAATGAATCAAAATAAGGATAAATGAATCAGCAGAACGGGAATTCCCGTTATCTGCGAAAGGATAACCAGAAAATGAAGGATAAATTAAAAGAAAAAATAGTAAAGGTTTTGCAGCAGGAGGAGCATTCTATTACCTCCCGTGGGCTGATGCACAAAGTTGGCACGCGCGATAAGAAAAATTTTTATGAAGCGCTGAACGAACTGAAAAATAGCGGTGAAGTGGTCGTCAATCAAAAACATATGGTAAAGAACGCGGCATCGGCAGGAAGGGTAAAAGCCAGCGTGGTTTCCCTTTCCAAGGGCTTTGCGTTCGCGCGTCCGATTGAAGGCGGGGATGATATCTTTATACACTCCTCCGACCTGAAAAGCGCGATGGTCGGTGATACCGTACTGCTGGAGCATGTAAAAGCGTCCGCGCGCGGCATGAACGGCAGTGTGGATTTGGTAATTGAAAAGAAACGCCGTTCCACTACCGGAACTATGGTGCGCGGCAGGGGCGTGTGCGAGGTTATCCCGGATATCGCCATTCGCTATAACATTCCTGTTGAAAAAGGCTGTACGCTGGGAGCAAGAGACGGGGACAAGGTTCAGGTGGAGCTGTACCGCCATAAGCATGAAGATAAACTGTATGCCCGTGTCACGCAGATTTTCGGCAAGGCGAGCAGCGCGCGTATCTGCGCGGATGCGATTATCGCGCAAAACGGTATTCCTACCGAATTTCCGCCGGAAGTTATCGAAGAAGCAACCCGTATTTCCGCACAAAAGATTACCGAGGCGGATTTAAAAGGACGTTTAGATCTTCGAACACTCGGCATTTTCACGATTGACGGGGAAGACGCGAAGGATTTGGACGATGCCATTTCGGTCAGCCGGACGAAAAACGGTTACAAGCTTGGTGTCCATATTGCCGATGTATCGCATTATGTGACAGAGGGCAGCGCAATCGACGACGAAGCCCAACTTCGCGGAACATCGGTCTATTTTGCGGATCGTGTTATCCCCATGCTGCCGAAAGAGCTGAGCAACGGCGTTTGTTCGCTCAATGCAGGCGAGGATAAGCTGACTTTTTCCGCCATTATCGAACTGGATAAGAGCGGTGAGATTTTATCTTACCAGTTTAAAAAGAGCGTGATTCATTCTAAGGTGCGCGGTGTGTATTCCGAAGTCAATCAGATATTGGCAAAAACCGCGAGCGCGGAACTGAAAAAGAAGTACGCGCCGGTTATCCGTTCTTTGAATGCCGCGAAGGAGCTTGCAGATATTATTAAGGAGCGTTCCAAACGGCATGGCACAATGGAATTGGAAAGCAGTGAATCAAGGTTTACTCTGAATGAAAACGGAATTTGCGTAGATGTTCGGCCGCGCGTGAGCGGCGAAGCGGAGGAACTGATTGAGCAGTTAATGGTAACCGCCAATCAGGCGGCGGCAAAGCTGGCGAAAGCGGCAAATATTCCGTTTGTTTACCGTGTGCATGAAAATCCCGACCCGAATCGGGTGGATACACTGGTACATTTGGTCGAAGCACTGGGGCTCAATTCCCGTACCATTAAAAAAGCCAATCCGCAAACGGCGGACTTTGCCGCCATTTTGGAGCAGGCAACCGGAACGCCAGCGCAGAAGGTAATTTCGCACCAGATTCTGCGTACGATGGAAAAGGCCAAATACTCTCCCGAACCAATCGGACATTTCGGTTTGGCACTTGCAGATTACTGCCACTTTACATCCCCAATCCGCCGTTATCCCGATACCGCCATTCACCGCATATTATCCGCCTACGCAAGCGGAAAAGACAAAGAGTATCTCCGCAGACATTATGCGGATTTTGCCAAGCTTGCCGCCGCGGAATCCTCCCGTTTTGAGGTTCGCGCCATGATGGCGGAACGAAGCGCGGAAGACTGCTACATGGCGGAGTTTATGTCCCAGCACATCGGCGAATGCTTTGACGGAGTTATCAGCGGAGTAACCCAGCGCGGCGTGTTTGTTGAACTGGCAAGCAGTGCCGAAGGTTTTGTTCCGGTAGATAGCTTTGAAGGTGCACGTTACCGTTTTGACGGCATGATTACACAGGTGGATGAATTATCCGGCAGCAAACTGACTATTGGAATGCCGCTGCATATTCAGGTAGTGGCGGCTGACGTTGCGACAGGCCGCATTGATTTTATTCCGGCAAATTCAATACCGGAGGAGAATGCGGAAGAAAAATAAATTTCCGGTATTTGTATATTTATGGAATATATGCCCAACATATTAACATAAAATTAACCGAAAGGCGGAGCTGTTAATATGGAGAGTGTGCTCAAATATATTCAGCGCGTTGAACCGAAAGAAGTTTCCGTAAAGCAGGAGAATGAAAGTATACTGGCTGAGTTAAAAGAAGTCGGACGCATGCTTACCTGCAACGACGCGTGGTTTGAACTGGAATGTGATGAGAATCTCATTGACGCCTGCATTTATCAGCGAGAAGCTTTACAGGCACGTTATCGCTATCTGCTCAGCATTGCAAAACGGCAGGGCGTTTCGGCGGCTCCCTTTCAAAAATGCTAGTCTGAATTGATTCAGGCTTTTGGAGGGGTTCTGCCTTGCCAACTCTTGTCACGATTTTAACGGCTGTGGGTGTATTTGCGCTTCTAGTGATTATTCAAGTAATTGTGAAATCAAAAAAGCCCGTGCAGCACGCAATCGGAGGCGTATGCATCGGGTTGTGCTCGTTAATCGCGGTAAACATTGCCGGATTTTTCACCGGAGTGACGCTGCCGCTCAGCGTACTGACCATCGGCGTTTCGGCGGCTGCCGGTATTCCCGGCGTGACCATGCTGCTTCTGCTGAATATCCTGACAAAGTAGAAGCATACTTTTCTTACGATTGAAATGCTTGAATCGTAACCGTATCAAACAAAAGCAGGCTCTGTACCCACCAAATGTGCGGCACAGAGCCTACTTTTTACTGTTTTAAAGAAATCGTGCAGTTGTTGTCCGCTGGTGGCAGATCCTTCCACAAACCGTCCAGCACATATTTTTCCTGAGAATAGACAATCCTCCCCCAAAGGCTGAGTTTGTTTTCATCGAACGCGGGGCGCAGAGATGCGTTTTCATCACCGCTGTAATGCGCGTTAAACGCGGCACATACCGCATTAGCGATGATATCCGCATCGCTTCCAGAAACAAAATATTTTTTCAGAGTTGTGATTGCTTCATCATAGATTGTTTTCGTTACAAAATCCTGACCTTGTTTGGCAAAATCCGTACCGGGGCGCAGTTTATCAATGATGGTCATTGACTGAACGGTCAAATTATTGTTAGCTATGGTACAAAACCGTATAGGGCAGGGGGGAGTAATGAGCGAGCCGGTCTCAATGTCGGTAAGACTGCCGTACTGTCCGAAATCACCGGCGGTAATATCCTGCGCGTGGTAATGACCGGAAAATGCAAGCCTTACCTGATAAGACGCCAGTAGTTGACCAACATGCTTATAGTCCTGCACCAAATAGTCCGGGTGCAGTTTGCTTTGCCCGTCCCAGTGCTCCACAATACCGTGATGTTCCATAACGATAACGGCGTTTCCCTGTCTGCTTGCCTTATCCAGTACACCTTCCAGCCACACTTCCTCACTTTGTGTCAGCTTGCCGCCAACGGTTTCGGTGCCGCCCTTTTGGTTTTCGCTGTACCGGCAGGTATCCAGCGCAACAATCCATAAACCATCCTGCGGTTGAGCTGCATAGCTTAGCGAAGACGGGTCACGCATAATCGCGTCGCCGTAGCCGTAATCTTTGTAAATAGACGCGAACTGAGCGGCTGTTATGTTGGGTACTTCTGCTGTTTTGTCACCCTCATAACGCACAGCCTGCGGATTATTCACATCGTGGTTGCCGGGAATCACATAAACTTTTTTTCCGTTCTTCTTTAATTGTGCTAGCTTTTCCGCCATACCCTGATGATTGATCAGCTCGCCGTCTTTTGTAAGGTCGCCGGTTACCAGTACAAATTTTGCGTCGGATTGATTAATTTGGTCGATACCCAGCTGGATTAAATCTTTGCTTTCTTTAATCAATTTACGGTCTGAGGCGAGGCATTTTTCAAATTCGGAACCGCTTGTTCCCAGTGAGGTATCGTAATAGTGCGTGTCACTGATAACCGCGAATTTTGTATCGGGATAAACCGTACCTTTTGCAGCAGTAGTATTCCCGTAAACATATTTCAATGCGGGCAGAGTGCTTATGTAGTTCGATATCAAAATTTTGCTTGGAATACCGATAACAAGAGCGATTAAAATAACCAAAAGAATTATTTTTACAGTACGTTTTTTCTTTTTCGGGTGTTCGATGTTCGGTGTGTCTATTCTGTTTTTCATTTTAGTTTTGCTACCCCCTCAATCAATTTTTTTGCTTGTACAATCATATGCGCATGAGATGCTGCTTATGGTATTTTATTGATGATACCGTATTTATGTATGGCTTTTACTGGAATTTCGTTAAACAGACATTAAAAATGCAGATCATAATCTTGACAATCGGAAAAATAAGTATATAATTAAACTTGTATTAAACATGTTTAATTAATTGAGGTGATAATTTGAAGAATTCAAACAGCAAAGAGCAATTAATTTCGGCAACGCTCAAATTATTATCCGAAGCGGATGAACCTGCTAATATTACGGCCCGTCAAATTGCCGCTGAAGCCGGTACAAATCTCGCAATGATCAATTACTACTTTAAATCAAAAGATGAGCTTTTGAACATTGCAATCGGCAAAATTATCGAGGATTCGGCGGAACAGTTTCTTACTCCGGCAGCCGATATTCCGCCAAGAGAGCAGCTCCGCGACATGCTGTTTTCGCTCGGCAGTATGGTTGTTAAGTACAGCCGTTATACAAAAATATCGGTTCCCTACATGCTTCTGCAAGACGAAATAAAGACGCCACTTTATATTTTGCCGTATTTAAAAGCCTATTTCGGTGAGAACAAAAGTGAATTGGAATGCAGAGTAATTGCCTACGAAATGCTTACTTTTATGCAGCTTGCTTTCTATCGGTCAGATGCCTTTTACCGTTATTCCGGCATGCATCTTCCAGAGGAACAGGCGTGCAAGGCTTTGATTGATATGCAGTTGAATTTCTTTTTAGGTGATGAAGAAGGAGAGTAAAGAAAATGAACATAACCGAATATATGGCAAATGCAGTTGAACATATCATTACCGATTCCATGAAGGCGGCATTCCGCAATCCAAAGGAAACGGTATTTTTGCTCAAGTATTCGCTGGTTCAAAAGTCTGCGCGCGCAACCAGAACCGAATATGAAAAGCAATCCCGGCATATTCCGCCGTTTTTAATTGCGAGCATTACCACCACATGCAATCTGTTTTGCAAAGGGTGCTACGCGCGTGCGAACAAATCCTGCGGTGAGCATCTGCAGCAGAATCAGCTTTCCGCACAACGCTGGGATGAACTCTTTGACGAAGCCGGTCAGCTTGGCATTTCGTTCATCCTGCTTGCGGGCGGAGAACCGCTCATGCGGCGCGAAATAATCGAAAAAGCAGCAGAGCATAAAAGCATCATTTTTCCAATCTTTACAAACGGTACGATGATTGAAGACAGTACCATAACTTTCTTTGACGATAACCGGAATCTTCTGCCGATTTTAAGCATTGAGGGGAATCAGCAGCAAACCGATGAGCGGCGCGGCGCAGGAACCTATGATAAACTCATGAAAGTCATGAATCAATTGAATCAAAAAGGGATTTTTTATGGCGCATCCGTGACGGTGACCACCGAAAATATTGAAACAGTCACCAGCGATGAATTCGTCGGGAACTTGTATCAGAATGGCTGCAAAGTGCTGTTCTATGTTGAGTACGTACCGGTTACCGCTTCCACCAAGCAGTTGGCTCCAACAAATACCGAACGCGATACCCTTGCGCGGCGGCAGGCAGAACTTCGGAAAACATACGAAAACATGATTATCCTCTCGTTCCCGGGCGATGAAGAAAAACTGGGCGGCTGTCTGGCAGCGGGCAGAGGCTTTTTCCACATCAATGCAAACGGCGGCGCGGAGCCATGCCCGTTTTCGCCGTATTCCGATACCAGTCTGAAAGAGAAAAGCCTGCTGGAAGCGTTGGAATCGCCTTTGTTCCGTAGAATGCGGGAGGAAGGCATGCTGGCAGGCGAACATGACGGCGGCTGCCTGCTGTTCCAAAAGGAAGAACAAGTCAAGGCTTTGCTGACGAAATAATTGTTAGAATGCCAAAGTAATTATGTTTTCTGTCTCCATGAAATATTATAAAAAACAGCCTGTCCTTTTGAATCGAAAAGGCAGGCTGTCACTGTTTGATATGAAATTATTCTTTCGGTTTAAACAAGTCGGAAACCAAATCCGTATTGCCGGTTAAAAGAGCCAGCATCATGCGATATACATTTTCTGGTTCACGGTGAAAATTGTCTTTCACCATTCGTGCCTGAAATAAATCCGGTACATACAGGCTGAATGACAGTAAATCCATCTCTCCGCCGGAAATATGGCACTCCACGTTGTAGCCGCGGTCTGTTTTGATAATGTCTACTTTGTTTTCACGCTCACGTTTTGCTTTTGCAAGCAAGTTGATTGCGGCCGCAACCGCTCGTTCCCGCACCGAAAGGGGCAGCATATTGTCAAGCTGTTTTGCAATACTGCGCGCGGTTTCGCTGGCAGTACACAATTTCGGGTTATCCGGCATCGTGATGATATTGCCTTTTTCAATCAGTTCCGAAAGTGCGTCGGTCACTTCAAAATAGTTTGCCAGTGAATTTTCCTGCATAATATTTACGATATCTTCTTTTGAAAGAGGTGCGCCGACACTTGAAAGCAAATAGCAAATCAAAATACGAATTTGGTCTTTGCTCCTTAGTCCACCCGGCTGAACCCCCGCGCTAAAAGCATCAAATTCCATTTCTTGCACCTCCATACTTCTTATTTTATCACAAATTCGGTTTCACTGCAAAAATATTTGTGTTATAATAGTTAAATCTTATACGAATATCCATTGGAAGCACGGCGGAAACGTGAGCGAAAACTTGCGTTTCTGGCAAACCGTTATAGGAAATGAAAGCGAGTGTAGTGATTTATGGTAAAGACCCCAAGTCAAATGAAAGAAGAAGTCATTCAAAATATGCGCGGAGGCAACGGCTCGGTTACCATTACGCATATCCTGAGTGAAGGCGAATACAACGGCAAGGCACGCATGCTTGCAAAAATATTGCTAAAACCCGGCTGCTCCATTGGCTATCACAGGCATGTTTCAGAGGAAGAAATTATGTATGTGGTTTCCGGACGGGCGGTTTATAATGATAACGGCAACGAGAGGATGCTGAATCCCGGCGACTGCGCAATTGCCGTCGGCGGACAAATTCACTCCATATCAAACAATACGGATAAAGACGTTGTACTGATGGCGACAATTCTTACCTATTAAGCTGAAATATTGCGGGAGTTGGAGAAAGGACGGGTCATAAGCATGACCAATCAACAGAACAAATGCAAGGATTGTACGTTCTTTTATGCCGATGACCGCATAACCGAATACCGCAGGGACGCCTGTTATTTTTGCAGGCGCAAAGGCGCTTTTTTCAGCCGTAATTATAAAGTGGGCGAAGGAACCCGTATTGACTGCGGGGATGATGCCTGCAAAGAGTTTGTAAAGCAAAATTATGATGATGGGGACAGGGGGAACCGACATGGGCTATAAAGAACAGTTTGAAGAGATATACAAGAGCAAAATAACCCGCAAGGGCAGTGCGGAACTGCTGGAATGGCTGAATACAACCGATTTTTTCACCGCTCCGGCAAGCACCAAGTTCCATTGCGCCTGTGAGGGCGGTTTGGTGCAGCACAGCGTAAATGTTTATAAGGTAATGATGGAAAAACACTTCGATTCCGAAACCGACAGTGAAGAAAGCTTTGCCATCTGCGGACTGCTTCACGATGTCTGCAAGGCACAGTTTTATAAAGTTTCTTCCCGCAATGTGAAAAATGAAGAAACGGGCGCGTGGGAAAAACAGCCTTATTTTTCGGTGGAAGACAGTTTCCCTTACGGGCACGGCGAAAAATCGGTGTTTTTAATCGAACGCTTCCTGCGACTGAAAACATCCGAAGCCATGGCAATCCGCTGGCATATGGGCGGCTTTGATGATGCCGCGAAAGCCGGTAACTTCGCTGTCGGCCTTGCGTTTGAGCGTTATCCCATTGCGGTGAAACTGCATTTGTCAGATCTGGAATCTACCTATCTGTGTGAAAAAGGTACTTCTTCTGTTCACCGCAAATAAAATATAGGAGCGGCTTCGCAAAAAGTTCCCATTCATTTCACAGTTTCTTTAATTATTCCGCCTTCGCTTGTGGTATGATACATCTATTGCATGACAAGGGGGATTTTATCATGGATTGGCTTCGAAGAATGATGATGGGTAGGTACGGCACCGATCAGTTGTCCGTTGCATTGTTCATTCTCTATTTTGTGATTTGGATATTGGCGCAGATTTTACATGTATGGATACTTGTATGGATTGCATTGATTCCGCTGGCATGGTGCTTTTATCGTATGCTTTCCAGAAATACATCACGGCGCTACAAAGAGAACTACGAATTTTTAAAGGTATGGAACCCCGTAAAGGCATGGTTTAAAAAAATGACCGGCATGATAAAGGGCAGAAAGTATTACCGTTATTACAAATGTCCAAACTGCTCCAATACGCTTCGTGTTCCAAAGGGTAAAGGCAAAATCTGCATTACCTGTCCGGTGTGCAGAAAAGAATTCATCAAAAAAACATAAGAATAATTCTTTGTTCTCCGCCCTGCTTCGGTAGGACGGAGAATTTTTTTTATATTTTTTGAAAAAAGCCTTGACAAAGTAAGAATCAAAATGTATTATTGTATTAAGTTCTTAGTACAACAATACAGTAATACAATAATACAAATTGGAGGGTGTAAAATTGTCTGAGATTATATTGAAAACGCAAAAGCTCACCAAAAAATACGGAACGTTTTCCGCTGTGGACAACATGGATATCCAGGTCAACCAGGGCGACATTTATGGTCTGGTCGGCAAAAACGGAGCGGGAAAAACAACCCTGCTAAAAATGCTTTGCGGCTTGTCCGTGCCCACGCAGGGGGAGTTTGAACTTTTCTCGCAAAAAACAGAAAAAGGATTAAATGAGGTTCGCGCAAAAACTGGCAGTATCATCGAAACGCCAAGCTTTCTTCCGTATCTTTCTGCCGAAAAGAACTTGGAATACTACCGCATACAACGCGGAATTCAAAATAAGAACTGCGTGAAAGAATCCTTGCAGTTTGTTGGGCTTGCCGATACCGGAAAAAAGAAGTTCAAGAATTTTTCGCTCGGTATGAAACAACGCCTTGGTCTTGCGCTTGCCATCATGAACAATCCGGACTTACTTATTCTGGACGAACCGATCAACGGACTCGACCCAATGGGCATCGCGGAATTCCGCGATATCATTCTAAAACTAAACCATGAGAAAAATACGACCATCATCATTTCCAGTCATATTCTGGGTGAGCTTTCGCAGATTGCGACTACCTACGGCTTTATGAACAGCGGCAGGCTGGTGGAGCATATTTCGGTTCAGGACTTACATGAAAAATGCAAACGTCAACTGAAAATTCAGGTAGACGATACAAATAAAGCGGCTAACATCCTGCAAAAAGAGCTTTCCTGTACCAACATTCAAATCGTGAATGAGCATGATATGCTAGTAGCGGATCAACTGGATGCACCGGAAAAAATGGTTCGTGCGCTTGTTTTGAACGATATTATGGTCTCCGAAGTAAGGTCAACCGGATTGAATCTGGAAGAATACTTTATTCAGCTTGTAGGAGGAATGCAAAATGCTTAAAATCATTCATGCGGATTTATATAAATCGTTTCACAGAATGTACCTTTATGTTTTTATGGCGGTTATGTCCGGCTTAGCTATCTTTTATAATGTGATTTTTGCATCGCAAAGTGCACCGAGAGAAACAGCATTCCACTTTTCTTTACTGCTTCTTGCTTATCCGCTGTATTTTGCCGTTATGTTTGTAGATATCATATTAGGAGAGGAAAACAAAGAGCATACGCTGAAAAATACAGTTTCCTTCGGCATTTCAAGAACAAAACTTTTTCTTGCAAAAAATATTTCTGCAATTCTTATTACTTTGGCTGTTGCGGCTGTTACAGTCGGCGTGTTTTATGTCAGCGGTCTTATCCTGTTAAAGGCTGGTTCGGGCTATACCACAGCGCTTTTAACAGATCTCGGCAAAAGAATCGGAATTGCACTGTTGGTTTACCTTGCCGCAGTTGTAATGGGTACTTTTTTATCGACTGTGATTAAGCGCAACGGGCTGTTTATCTTCGCTTATTTTGGCGCGTTAATTGTTCCGATGCTCGTGTTTAAACTGCTGACATTAGCAAATCAGATTTTCCGCCATGCGGCAGATGCTATGCTGATGGCACAGCCGGATATTTTAGTGCAGGCAACATCGGCACAAATGCTCAACGTGGTTTGGGTTGCCCTCGCACACATCGCGGTATTTGCAATTCTCGGCGTCCTTCTTGGCAAGCGGCAGGAGATTAATTGATTAAATTTATTTCCATACTCTTGACAAATTCAAAACTATGCGATATTCTTGTATTAAGATATTAGTACAGTAATACAAATGGAGGTGAAGATATGGGATGGGATTTAAAATCCGACAGACCAATTTATTCACAGCTAATCGAATATATTGAGTTACGAATCGTTTCCGGAGCTTATCCGGCGGGCAGCAAATTGCCTTCCGTACGCGACATGGCGACGGAAGCGGCGGTAAATCCAAATACCATGCAGCGGGCACTTTCTCAGCTGGAGAGCGATGGACTACTTTTTTCGCAGCGAACAAGCGGCAGATTTGTTACGGAGGATGTGGAAAAAATTATGCAGGTGAAAAATGCGTTGGCAATGGAACTGATTCATGAATTTATAGAGCGTATGAGCAATCTTGGCTACGACGAAAAGCAGGCTATCGCATTTATACAGAAACTATCAGAGGAGGATAAATAATGGAGAACATTTTGCAGTGCAACAACCTAACCAAAGTTTTTCCGGGTTGTATGGCACTCAGCGGCGTAAATTTGACCGTTGGAAGGGGGCGTATCGTCGGTTTGCTGGGACCGAACGGCAGCGGCAAAAGTACGCTCATTAAACTCGCAAACGGTTTGATTACCCCAACAAACGGTGAAATTTTAATTGACGGAAAAGCCCCCGGCATTGAAACCAAAAAGATTGTCTCTTACCTGCCGGAGCGTACGTACTTAAATGACTGGATGACGGTGCGAAACATGATTGAGTTTTTTGCGGATTTTTACGATAATTTCAATCAGCAAAAAGCGTATGACATGCTCCAAAGGCTGAATATCAATCCGACCGACCGTTTAAAAACGATGTCAAAGGGTACAAAAGAAAAGGTTCAGCTTATTTTGGTGATGAGCCGTGAAGCGGAGTTGTATTTGCTTGACGAACCAATCGGCGGTGTTGACCCTGCGGCACGGGACTACATCTTAGACACCATTATTACAAACTACAACGAAAATTCAACCATCATCATTTCAACCCACTTAATTTCAGACGTAGAGAAGATTCTGGATGATGTGATTTTTATTTCGAGGGGCAACGTGGTTATGACATCCTCTGTGGATGATATCCGTGAAAAGCAGGATAAATCCGTAGATGCGTTGTTTAGGGAGGTTTTCAGATGCTAAGGAAACTTTTGAAATACGAGGTGCAGGCCACTGCAAGAATCTTTGTACCTCTCTATGCATTGCTGATTGTTTTTGCGCTGATCAATAAAGCGTTTATCGCGATCAATTCCGATAAATTACAAATCCCTCAGAATATTGCAATCTTTGTTTTCATTGTGATTATAATTGCAATTTGTGTCATGACATTGGTAGTGACCATCCAGCGCTTTTACAAAAATTTGTTATCCGATGAAGGCTACCTAATGTTTACTCTGCCGGTCCATGCACATTCTCATATCACATCTAAATTACTGGTTTCCATGTTGTGGAATGTTGCAAGTGTGATTGTTTCCGGGTTTGCTATTTTACTTATAGCTGCAGCTCCAGACACCATGAGAAAGTTATCCCAATTTATGTCAATTTGTACCACTGCTTTAAACAAAATCGGATTCCCGGCTTATATGCTTATCATCGAAGGTATTGTGCTTGTTTTGATTTCGGTGATTGCTTCTATTATAACCATTTATGCGGCTATGGCGATTGGAAATTTGAGCGGTAAACACAGAGTGCTGCTGTCATTGGGCGCATACATCGGTTTTGGCACTATTGAACAAATTGTTGGTTCTATTCTTCTTTTTGTTGTTCCCCATGATTGGTACAGTGTTTTTGATACGGTGAACGACTTGAATTATATGCCTGCAATCCAAACGGCACAACTGTTTATGTTGGGATTGATTATTTTTACTTTAGTCTTTGGTGTTGCCTATTACCTTCTGACCAACTATCTTCTCAAGAAAAAACTCAATCTCGAGTAATTTCGCTCAACTTGATATCCCCATAACTAAATGGATCTATACAACGGAAAAGGAGCCTTGCGTTTTTCAGCGTAAGGCTCCTTTTCTTAGCAAAATAAGGAATTGACTTTGAATATTATAAATAATATTCCAAATTCTTTTCGATTTTTCTGTTTTAATAGACGAAAATCGCCGAAGCGTCCATTCGTATTTGGATTGCCCTTGTACGAAAACAGGTAAAATGTTATAATATCGACAGGTTATGCTGAATGTCAGTACGCTGTTTTCAGCATTTTTAAAAGGAAAGGACTGGCTGCATGGATATTGTAATTTGTATCGGCAGTTCGTGTCACCTGAAAGGTTCGCACGATGTTGTAAAAATTTTGGAACGCCTTATCAAGCTTCATCAGCTTGATGGAATCGTCACACTCAAGGGTTCCTTTTGCATGGGAGAGTGTACCAGTAACGGCGTTTGTGTCAGCATTGGCGAAGAACAGTTTAAAATTATACCAAGCCAAACCGAGGAATTTTTTCATGATGTTGTGCTGAAACAGCTCAATTCATAACCTGTCGATTCCGTTCATCCGGTTTATTGTTTCTTGGAGGGTTTTAATTTTTGTACTACAGCATGGAGGGTTTAAAATGAGTGTTATCGGTTTAAAAAAGGCAAACTGCAAAAATTGTTATAAATGCGTAAAGGTTTGTCCGGTAAAGTCCATCAAGGTTGAAAACCAGCAGGCGCAGATTATGGAACGCAGTTGCATCCTTTGCGGCACCTGTTTGTCCGAATGCCCTCAAAATGCGAAAACGCTTAACAGTGATATTGCAATGGTCAAGGATTATTTAGAAAGAGGGGAGAAGGTCATTCTTTCAGTGGCACCCTCTTATTACGGTTCTTTCGATTTTGACAGCCCGCAGCAGTTTGCGGGTGCGGTAAAAGCACTTGGCTTTTATGGTGTGTCCGAAACTTCGGAGGGTGCGGCTTATGTAACGGCAGAGTACGATAACTTGCTGAAAGCCAACAAAATGAAAAATATCCTATCCACCTGCTGCCCGTCCGCCAACCAGCTTATCGAGTATTATTATCCCGATCTGGTTGATCAAATGGCTCCTGTGGTATCACCTATGATCGCGCACGCGCGGCTTTTAAAACAAAGCTATCGTGATGCGCATGTTGTGTTTGCTGGGCCGTGCATTGCGAAAATCGATGAGGCAATCGATATGCGTCACTGCAACGATGTAGATGCGGTCATCACGTTTGATGACCTTTCCCATTGGATGAAAGAAAGCGCCGTTTCCGTCAAGCAGGCGCAGCCCGCGACATTCCTTAATTCCAGTTCAAAAATAGTAAGAATGTACCCGGTTACGCAGGGCATTCTTGCATCGCTCCGTGCAAAAGGTGATACCGGCGACTGGAAGCTTTTAAGCGTAAGCGGCTCCGCGGAGTGTATTGATCTTTGCAAATCCCTGCAGCGCGGCGATTTGTCCCACTGCTTTATTGAGATCAATATGTGCAAAGGAGCCTGCATAAACGGTCCTGTATCCATACGGGACTCTGCTTCACGATTCTCAACAAAAATCAGAATTGAAGATTATGCGCATGAGGATGACGCAATGTTTCCACCCTTGCCGGAGCATATTCCAATGGGTATGCAGTTTGTAGACCGTTCCGTTCATGAAGATATTCCGGATGAACAAACCATCCGTGCCATTTTATCCAAAATCGGAAAAGAAACGCCGGAACAGGAGCTGAATTGCGGCTCCTGCGGTTATCCTTCTTGTCGGGCAAAAGCAATTGCGGTTTATCAGAACAAGGCAGAACTGACCATGTGCATGCCGTACATGAAGGAGCGTGCGGAGTCCCTTTCCAATTACGTATTATCCGAAACGCCGAATATTACGCTGATTGTCGATGAGGACATGAATATTATTGAATTCAACGCAGCGGCGGAACGTGCGTTTAAAATTTCCAGGCGCGAGGCACTGCAGAAATGTTTGTATGAGATTATGGATACGGCTGACTTCCAGTTTGTGCTGGACAGCAAGCAGTCCATTATCGACAAAAAGGTCGCTTATAAAGAATACGGCATTATAACCATGCAAAACATTGTTTACATAGCAAAAGAACATTATGCGATGGGCGTTTTCTCCGATATCACCGCAGAAGTCAGCGCGCAGGAGGCAAAATATAAGCGCAATGTGGAAACAATGGAAATGGCACAAAAGGTGATAAACAAACAAATGGTTGCAGCGCAGCAAATTGCCAGTCTGTTGGGTGAGACAACGGCGGAAACAAAAGTTACATTAACGAAATTGAAAGATATGATCGTATTTGATGATGAAAATTTTGAATAATCTTTCTCTCTACTCCCTTGAAAGGAGCGGAAAACTTTGAAAATATTTGTAGATACAGCTTCCCGAAGCCTGAATAAATTTGATGAAGAACTGTGCGGCGATAAGGTTGAGATTACCCGCACAAATAATTCTACCATTGCGGTACTTGCAGACGGTTTGGGCAGCGGAGTCAAGGCCAATATTCTCTCCACGCTCACCAGCAGTATCATTGCCACCATGCTCAATGAAGGCGCAACGGTGGAACAGGCGGTTGAAACCATTACGAGTACGCTGCCGGTCTGCAAAGAGCGCAGATTGGCGTATTCCACCTTTAGCATTCTTCAGATATTTGACAAAGGAGACGCTTATTTGGTGGAGTTTGATAATCCGCCCTGCATCTTTATCCGAAACGGAAAAGTGATGGAGCTCGAAACGGAGTTCAAACAGTGTGCCGGAAAAACAGTGACAGAAAGCCGCTTTACCGTGCAGGCAGGCGATGTTCTTGCCCTTATCAGCGACGGCGTTATTTATGCCGGAGTTGGGCAGGCTTTAAATTTTGGCTGGAATTGGGATAACGTGGCCAATTGGCTTGCAAAAACCTCGCTGAAAGAAAAATCCGCACCGCGCCTTGCCGTTTCTCTCTCTCAGGCGGTCAGCGAATTTTATTTGGACAAGCCGGGCGACGACAGCACCAATCTGATCGTTCGAATCGCACCGCGCTGCGTGGTGAACCTGCTTTCCGGCCCTCCGGAGGATAAAGAAAACGACAGTCGGTTGGTGCATGATTTTATGACTTCTTCCGGCAAGCGAATCGTCTGCGGCGGCACCAGTGCTAACCTTGTTGCCAGAGTACTGAACCGCGAGGTAGAAACCACCTTGAATTACGAGGACCCGTCCCTGCCTCCGACGGCCAAAATTGATGGAATTGATCTGGTTACCGAAGGTGTTCTTACATTGAGCCGAACAGTAGATATACTCAAGGATTATCTCAGTCATGAAGCGGATACGTTCTATTTCCGTAAACTAGACGAATCGAACGGTGCTGCCAGAATTGCGAAAATGATATTGGAAGATTGCACCGCCTTAAAAGTATATATTGGTTCCGCCATCAATCCCGCACATCAAAATCCTGGACTGCCTGCCGATTTGAGCATCAAGCGCAAGCTAATTGACGAACTCTGCACGTTGGCGGAAGGAATGGGCAAAACCGTAGAAAAATATTATTATTGACAAATGGAGACTTGAATTTAACATGCAATATGACAATGACGCAAAACAATTAAAATATGAAGTGCTGAAAACCGTAGCGCAGCTTGCTTTTGAAGGTAAGCTGGAAGACCGCGCAGATCAGATTCCATATGAAATTATTCCGGGACCTACTCCAAGCTTTCGCTGCTGTATTTACCGTGAGCGTGAGATTATCCGCGAACGTGTGACAGCCGCCCGCGGGATGAGCCTGCATGGTCAGGAAACAGATTCTATTGTAGGTGTGCTTCCGGCTGCCTGCGAAGGCTGCCCGATTAAAAGATTTACGGTAACCGATAACTGCCAGCGCTGTTTAGCAAAAAAATGCCAGTCAGCCTGTCCGTTTGGCGCGGTTTCCATTACCGGTAAGGGCGCTTATATTGACCCAGCAAAATGTAAAGAGTGCGGGCGCTGCGCCGCAGCCTGTCCGTACAATGCCATTTCCGATACGATGCGTCCCTGCCTGCGTTCCTGCCCGGTGGATGCCATCACTATGGATGAACATCATCAGGCTGCCATTGACTATTCCCGCTGCATTAGCTGCGGAAGCTGCACAAAAAACTGCCCGTTCGGCGCAATTACCGACCGTTCCAGTATGGTACAGGTGATTGATGCTATCCGGGGCGGCAAGTCGGTTTTTGCCACCTTTGCTCCGGCGATTGAGGGACATTTCGGTGACGCAAATGTCGGTATGCTCAAATCCGCACTGAAAAAGTTAGGATTTACGGGCGCGGCGGAAGTTTCGCTCGGTGCTGACGCGGTTGCGGAGCATGAGGCACACGAACTAAAAGAAGCACTGCAGGCAGGACAAAAAATGACCACATCCTGCTGCCCGGCTTTTGTTGAAATGATAGAAAATCATTTCCCGAAATTAATCCCCCATATCTCTCATACCATTTCTCCAATGACCGCAGTGGCCAGGTACCTTAAGACGGAACATCCCGACGGCCTGGTTGTGTTTATCGGGCCGTGTATCGCGAAAAAGCTTGAAATCCAAAAGGTAGAGGATACAGCGGACTTTGTACTTACGTTTGAAGAGCTTGCCGCTTTGTTTAAAGCGAAAGGCATAAATCCGGCCGATGAAGCCCAAAATGAGCAGGACGGCAGTATTATGGGCAAGGGCTTCGCCGTCAGCGGCGGCGTAAGCGGTGCGGTAACCGCCGCTCTGGAAGAAGAAAACTTTGAAATACCGTTTACATGCAGCAAATGCGACGGAGCCAAAGAGTGCAAAAAGGCGCTTATGCTTTTGAACGCAGGTCGTTTGCCGGAGGATTTAATCGAAGGAATGGCATGTGAAGGCGGATGTGTTGCAGGCCCTGCCGGTGTTGCGGATATGCAGCGCCTGAAGAAAAGCCGAGCAAAGCTAATGGCGGCGGCGGACAAACGCGGAATCAAGGAAAACATTGCGGAAATTCATGATTTTTCCAATGTTAAAATGGATTAACTTTTCCGGTCTTAAAAAATAGAAGGCAAAGCGGGTGCAGTATGGACGCAATCTATGCGGAAAATCTGTCAAAGTCTTATGATGGCAAAAGTTATGCGTTGAATCAAGTTTCCCTTCATATCCCTCATGGAGGAGTCTGTGGCTTTTTAGGGCCCAATGGGGCCGGTAAAACTACAACGGTGAAGCTTTTGACCGGCTTGCTTACGCCCAGCAGCGGTGAGTGTGAAATTATGGGAATTTCACCTGTCCGTGAACCGGAACGCGTGCACGCGGTTTGCGGAGTACTTACCGAAACCGCAAAGATGTACGGCCAAATGACAGGTACGGAAAATTTAGTTTTCTTTGCGCTTGCCTGCGGCATGTCTCCGGAGTCTGCGCGTCAAAGAGCTTCTGAGCTGCTCAAGGAGCTGGATATCTGGGACGCAAGGGATAAGAAAGTATCCGCCTATTCTACCGGTATGGCGCAGCGGCTTTCACTCGCGCGTGCGCTCGTCAATAGGCCGAAGGTTCTGTTTTTGGATGAGCCTACCAGCGGGCTGGATCCGGAATCCGCGCAGGCAGTCAATGAACGGATTGCGGTTTTGGCGCAGAAAGAGGGAACAACTGTATTCCTGTGCACCCATCAGCTTCGTTACGCACAGGATATCTGCGACTCTTACGGCCTTATCGACCATGGGCGTTTGCTTGCGTTCGGAGATTTTGATACGCTCAGCCGGAATATCGGCTGCAAAATAAAAGCCGGCATCCGCTTGAAACCGGATGACAGCTTAGAATGCTTTCAAAAAGAAAATGACTGGTGGCAGACGCAGCTGCAAACAGAGGAAGAAATGCCCGGATTGCTAAAGCGCCTTATGGAGCAGGGACACGACATTTTTGAGGCTCGGCTTGTAAAGCCTTCGCTTGAAGATATATATTTCGGATATCTTGGACGTGAACAGGAGGTACAGCCATGAAACTCATTACGAACGCCGAACTGGCCTTGATGAAAAAAGATTTTGCGGAAATTTGGAATGCGAAAATGGTTCGAAGTACTTTGGTTGTCCTTCCGATTCTTATGGTGGTTTTTTTACCGGTCATGTTTATCTGCATGATTCTGTTTGTGCCGCAAAATCAAATGAACGGCGTTGACCAAATGATGAAGCTGCTGCCTTTTACAGAAAAAAATCTCAGCATCCAGCAGGCTATGTTTTATATCATGACCAATGTGATCAGCCCCATGTTCTTTTTAATGATTCCGCTCATGTCTTCCAGTGTGTCGGCATCCTGCAGCTTTGTGGGTGAAAAAGAGCGCAAAACAATCGAAACCCTGCTTTTAACGCCGCTTCGCGTAAAATCCATTTTTAAAGCAAAAGTCCTTGGCTGTACGGTGCTTTCCGTTGCAATAACAGCCATTTCTTTTGCAGTGTTTTCCGCTGTGACCGGTGTCGGTGATTATCTTTTACACATGAAATTCTTTTTTAACTGGAACTGGCTTGTGCTGGTGGTGCTGCTGGCGCCGGCACTTACCGTATTTGGCGTTATTTTTATGGTGCTGGTTTCCGGTAAATCCAAAAGCTATATGGAATCCATTCAGCTTTCCGGCTATATCATTTTGCCGCTTGTGCTGCTTTTTGTCGGGCAGTTTACCGGGCTGTTTCAGTTGAATGCTTTAATTCTGCTTTGTGTAGGCGTGCTGGCTGTTGCGCTCGATTTTGTGCTGTGGTTTTTTGCCTCGCGCGTATTTACACCGGAAAAGCTTCTAAAATAAAGTTCGAAAAATCTTTCGCCTTTAAATCTTTTGTCGTATTGTTAATTTTTTTGAAATGTATTATAATTATTTAGTTGCGAAGAAAAAGTATTAGATTGGAAGGTGATTGAGTGGCTGCGGATTTGCATTGTCATACCAAAATGTCCGACGGCTCAGCCGGTATTGATGAACTCGTCATACTGGCCAAAAAACGAGGCATTCCTACGATTGCCGTCACCGACCACGACACATTTGCAGGTTCCACTAGGGCAAAAATTTTTGGTGACCGCCACGGTATTGAAGTAATCCCCGGAATAGAACTTTCCGCTTTTGACTACGAACACGGCAGAAAAGTTCATATTCTTGGCTATTGTTGCGAAAGCCCCGATCGTTTAATCGGGCTTTGCAAGCGTACAGGGGACAATAGACGCAAGGCGGCAAATATTATGCTGCAAAAAGTTATGCGCATTTATCCAATTAGTGCCGAGATGGTTTTACGCCGCGCGCAGGGCAGCACCAATGTGTTTAAACAGCACATTATGCACGCACTTATCGACAGCGGCTATACAAATGAGTTTTTTGGTTCGGTGTTTCAAAAATTGTTCAACTCCAAGTGCGGTCTCGCCTATTGTGAAGTTGAATATCCCGATGTACATGATGTCATTGAGCAGATTCATAGTGCCGGAGGTGTGGCAGTTTTGGCACACCCAAACGAATATGACAGCTGTGAACTGCTTGCTCAGCTTGCCGCGGATAAAGAAATTGAAGGCGTTGAAGTCTGGCATCCGCGCAATAAGGAAGAAGATATTCCAAAATTCATGGCGATTGCAAAGGCAAACGGCTTGATTATGACCGGCGGAACCGATTTCCACGGAATGTATACCACGCATCCTGTGCCGGTGGGTACATTTACTACGCCGGATGACCAGCTTGCCGCTTTGAAAAAATGCAAAGCTCGCTTGAAAAACGGAAATAAGTAAAATCAGCAAAGCGTTAAAGAAAATGGAAAGTACTTTCTAAGCAAACGCTTAAAGAGATTCATTTAAGGATAAAATATGAAGTATACGTATAAAACAAAAGGCACTTGTTCCTCACAGATTATTGTGGACTTAGACGGCGATATTATCAAGTCCGTTGAATTTGTCGGCGGCTGCAATGGCAACGCAAAGGGCATCGGTTCGCTCGTAAAAGGTATGAAGGCGGATGATGTGATTGCCCGATGCAAAGGCATCCGGTGCGGATTTAAATCAACTTCCTGCCCAGATCAACTGGCACAGGCACTAATGAAAGCAAAAGAACAATAACAATTATTCGAAAGTAAAGCGGGCTTGCATTTTTGCAGTCCGCTTTTTTCTCTATTTATGTTGATTCCTTTTTCCGGTAATGGAATCCACTTCAAACTTTAAAATGCAGATGGCGTTCAGGGCGTTTTCGCGGTAGGTGAAGTCTGTTCGGTCGCTGTAGTGCTTCATAATACAGTCCATTGCCGATTTCTTTTCCGCTGAATCCATAATTTGCTTCATTTTACCAAAGGCGATTACACTTTCGTATTCCATACTGCAATTGCAGGCGGTTTCGGCTTCAATCAGTTTTGGAAGGCAGTCCGCTTCAAAACAAACATTGTTGTTTTCCGCAAGCATGTCCAGCTTTTTGCCTTGCTTTGCACAGTGAAAATAAAACAATACTTGCCCGTTGTTTTCCTCAAAGCCAAAATTCATGGGCACGATATAAGGAATGCTGTTTGCCGCGAACGCAATATGGCCAATCTCGCATTTTCGAAGGATGCTTAAAATATCACTCAAATCGGTTATTTCTCTGTCTTTTCTTCTCATGTTTCTTCTCCTTATTTTATGAATACTTTAGCAGGTATATAGTTTCTATTACATTTTCTTGTTTCTATTATACAGCAGTCCATATTCATAAAAAAGAGAGTAATATTAAAATATTTAAACACAGCAAAAGGGACTGCGTTCTTCGCAGCCCCCTTTTTGTTTATGCGCGTTATGAATCCGAAAATCAAGGAGTTAGCAGCAACCGTTGTTGTTGTTGCAGCCGCAACCGTCGTTATTATTGCCACAGCAGCAGAATAACACAACAAGAATGATGATGATCCAAATGCAGCTACAGCCGCCATTGCCACCTAAAAAGTTATTACACATAATGAATTGCCTCCTTTCGGTTTACACTATAGTATATTGTGAAGGATTAAAGGGTGTTACAACTTTTCTGTATGAATTTCTTTCACCCTGCCTCCTTGCTATAATTTATTCGACGAAAAGCAAAATGGTTACATGTCCCTGCCTGTGATTCGCATCATTGTTTTAATGCCTAAAAGAGATGCAGGAATTGAAAATCAAAGCACCTGAAATTTAAAGAAAACTCATGAAAAACGTTGAAACAACGAGAGAAGCAAAGTTGTTTTTTAATAATCAAAGTCAAGAAGTAAAATTTGACTTTAACTGACTTTGACTAATTGTAAGAGGATGGGTAGAATAATACTCATAAGGTCAAAGAAAGTCAAAATCAAATCAAAAATTTCACGAAAGCAAGGTGACGACAAATGAGAATAAGCGACAGCGTCGCGAACTATATATTAGAGTTGCTGAATGAAGCCAACGGCAGAGCGGAAATCCAACGCAATGAACTTGCCAATGTGCTGGGGTGCGTGCCAAGTCAAATCAATTATGTGCTCACCTCGCGTTTTACCCCCGAACAGGGGTATATTGTTGAGAGCAGGCGCGGCGGCGGCGGTTATATCCGCATAACGCGCATTCAAATGGACTGCAGCTGCGCCATTATGCATATTGTCAATTCCATCGGATCTTCTTTGGATAGCGCAACCGCGCACGCAATGTTGAATAACCTGGTAGAGCGGGACATTTTAGAACTTCCGGCGGCAAGGTTAATGGCAGCCGCCATTTCCGATCAGTCCTATTCCGGAATTCCGCAGGAGAATCGGGATGCGTTACGCGCCGCGATTTTCAAGAACATGTTAATGACACAAATATAAAAAGGATACTAGGAGGTAATAGTATGATTTGCCAAGCCTGCGGGAAGCACCCCGCTACCACACATATTAAAACCATCGTAAACGGTGAACTCAGTGAACTTTCACTGTGCTCGGAATGCGCACAAAAAATGGGGTATGATAATATCTTCGGCAATTGGGGCCTTAACTTCGGCAGCTTACTGGGCAGCTTTTTCAGTGACCATGCGGAAGAAATACCGGATACCATTCGCTGTAAGGGCTGCGGTTCTTCTTTTGAAGACATCGCGCAAAGCGGAAAAGTCGGCTGTGCCGAATGCTACCACACCTTTTATGACCGTTTGATTCCGTCTATCCAGCGAATCCACGGCAACACAAAGCACTGCGGTAAAAATCCGAATCTTACGGTACAAAGCGACTGCACTGCGATCGCGAAAAAATTCCAGGATGAATTGGAAGAACTTCGCAATCAGCTGAAAGAAGCCGTCGAGGTTCAGAATTTCGAGCAGGCGGCGGTTCTGCGCGATAAAATCAAAGAGCTGGAAGGGGGCGAGCAGGCATGATCAAATGGTATGAGAAATCCGGCCCGGAGGGCGACGTAATCATCAGCACAAGAATCCGCCTGGCACGTAACCTGCGCAGTTACCCGTTTCCGGTTAAGCTAAGTATGCCGCAAAGGGAAAAGGTAGAACAGGAAGTCAAAGAAGCCGTCTTTCAAAGCAACAGCGCATTCGCCCAGCAGTTCCGCTATCTTGATATGAAGGAACTGGATAAAACGGAAGCGGTCTCCCTGGTGGAACGTCATCTTGTCAGTCCGGAATTTATCTCCCAACCTATGGGACGCGCCCTTCTTCTTGCACAGGATGAAAGTATTTCCATCATGATTAATGAAGAAGATCATTTGCGCGTGCAGGTTATGCAGGAGGGGCTGAATTTAGACAGCGTATACGATATCGCGGATAAATTCGATACCCTGCTCAATGAAAAATTACATTTTGCCTTTGATGAGAATCTTGGCTACTTAACCCAATGCCCCACCAATTTAGGTACAGGCATGCGGGCGTCCCTCATGCTTCATCTTCCCGCGTTGCAGGAAAGCGGAACCATGAACCGCATTGCAAACAATCTGTCAAAACTGGGGCTTACCATCCGCGGCACATACGGCGAGGGCACCGAACCGGTCGGCGCAATGTATCAGCTCTCCAATCAGGTTACACTGGGGCTGAGCGAACGCGAAGCAATTGCTAATTTAAACAGCATCGCTATGCAGCTTGTGGCACAGGAACGTTCCGCGCGGGAAGCGCTGGTCAAAACAATGGAGGCACAGGATGTTATCTGCCGTTCCGTCGGTATCCTGCAAAATGCCCGTATGCTCAGCAACAACGAATTTATGAAATTGATTTCCAATGTCCGTCTTGGCATAGCGGCCGGATTAATTGCCAATATTTCCTATGATATGGTCAGCAGCATGATCGCGCAGGTACAGCCCGCCACCATCATGCTCCCATCCGGAAAAAAACTGACTTCTTCCGAGCGTGATGCCCTGCGTGCAAAAATCGTTTCGGAGCGGTTTTGTCAATTCGAAAAATAAACACAGCGGCAGGGTGCATGCTCTGTCCCTACACGTAAGGAGGCAACGATATGTATAACTTTAATGGATTTACCGAAAAGGCAAACAATGCTCTGAACATTGCGGTAGAATCAGCGGAAAGTTTGGGGCATACGTACATTGGCAGCGAACACATTATTCTCGGCTTATTAAAAGAGGGAACAGGCGTTGCCGCAACTGTCCTGACTAAACTCGGGGTAACCGAAGACCTATTCGAGCAGCTTATGCGCAGCCAGATCGGCGTCGGCAGCAGAACCGGTTTAACGACTTCGGATTTTACGCCCCGCAGCAAGCGTATCCTGCAGATTGCCGTCATGGAGGCGGCAAGGCTGAACCACAATTATGTGGGAACTGAGCATTTGCTCATCGCAATTTTAGATGAAGGCGACAGCTACGGCGTTCGTTTTCTGCATATGCTCGGTGTAAATCCGAAGGAAATTGTCAACGAAATCAACAACGCTCTGAGCAGCGGAAACGATGGCGAGGCTATGCAAAGTCCGGTTGCACAGGGAAATGTTAATCCAGCCAGCGCAAAAGGCGGTAAAGGCGGCACCAAAACACTCGATCAGTTTGGGCGTGATTTAACCGCGTTAGCTTCGCAGGGCGGAATTGATCCGGTAATCGGCCGTCAGACCGAAATTGAACGTGTGGTTCAGATCCTTTCCAGAAGAACGAAAAACAATCCGTGCTTAATCGGTGAACCCGGTGTCGGTAAAACCGCCGTGGCGGAAGGCTTGGCGCTCAAAATTGCGCAGGGTGAAGTGCCGGAGCTGTTAAAAGGCAAACGCCTGATTGCGCTTGATTTAACCAGTATGGTTGCCGGTACCAAATACCGCGGCGACTTTGAGGAACGTATCAAGGCGGCAATGGACGAAGTGCGCAATTCCGGCAATGTGATTTTGTTCATCGATGAACTTCACACGATTGTCGGTGCGGGTTCAGCGGAAGGTTCCACCGATGCTTCCAACATCCTAAAACCTGCGCTTGCCAAAGGTGATTTTCAGGTTATCGGTGCCACAACCATCAACGAATACCGTAAATACATCGAAAAAGATGCCGCGCTCGAGCGCCGTTTCCAACCGGTTATGGTAGGCGAGCCGAGCGAGGAAGAGGCAGTGCAAATTTTAAACGGTCTGCGTGACCGTTATGAAGCCCATCATAAGGTGAAAATTACCGACGAAGCAATTCAGGCTGCCGTCAAATTGTCGTCCCGCTATATTTCCGACCGTTTCCTGCCGGACAAAGCAATCGACTTAATCGATGAAGCGGCTTCCCGCGTTCGTCTGCGTGCTTACACCGCTCCGGATAATTTGCAGGAACTGGAAAAACATGTAAAGGAACTGGAACAGGAGAAAGCCGCGGCCGTTAACGCACAGGATTTTGAACGTGCCGCGAAGATTCGCGATCAGGAAAAGGCGGCGCGTGAAAAACTGGAAGCGCAAAAAACGGCGTGGAAAGATAAAAGCGCGCATGTCGGCGGGGAAGTTACACCGGAAGACATCGCCAATGTGGTTTCTATGTGGACGGGTGTACCGGTGGCACAGCTTACCGAGGAAGAAAGCCAGCGCCTGTTAAGGTTGGAAGATACGCTGCACAAGCGTATTGTCGGGCAGAGCGAAGCCGTTACCGCAGTGGCGCGCGCAATTCGTCGCGGCAGAGTGGGATTAAAAGACCCGAAACGCCCAATTGGTTCGTTTATCTTCCTTGGACCCACAGGTGTCGGTAAAACCGAACTTTGCAAATCGCTTGCCGAAGCTATTTTCGGTGACGAAAATGCTATGATTCGTCTCGATATGTCCGAATATATGGAGAAGCATACGGTATCCCGTTTGGTCGGTTCCCCTCCGGGCTATGTCGGTTATGACGAGGGCGGTCAGCTTACCGAAAAGGTTCGCCGTAAACCGTATTCCGTCATTTTGTTTGATGAAATTGAAAAGGCTCACCCGGATGTCTTTAATATTCTCCTTCAAATTCTGGAGGACGGATGCCTGACCGATTCTCAGGGACGCAAGGTGAATTTCAAAAATTCGATCATCATTATGACTTCAAATGTGGGTGCGCGCATGATTACTGAAAACCGCACCAGTCTGGGCTTTGGTACGAACAGCGATCAGAACGCCGACACGGCAAAAATTAAGGAAATGGTGCTTGGCGAACTGAAAAACATGTTCCGCCCGGAATTTTTGAACCGTGTGGATGATATCATTGTGTTCAATAAACTTACCAGTGCGGATATTCAGGAAATTGCCGTGCGTATGCTTGGTACCCTTCAAAAACGCCTGAAAGGGCTTGATATTGACGTAACCTTTACAAAGGAAGCAGTCAAGGCAATCGCCGATGCCGGCTTTGATCCGGTATATGGAGCAAGGCCGCTGCGCCGGGCCATCCAGTCCAAACTGGAAGACAAACTTTCCGAACTGATGCTCGAAAAGAAAATTGAATCAGGCAAGACAGTTGTCTGCGATTATAAAGAGAATGCGTTTGTGTTTGAAAGTAAAGAATAAGCATATCTGCAAAGGGGACGGAATAACAACCGTCCTCTTTTTGGGAATATCGTCTTGTAAAAGAATTTCTTAAGATATATAATAAGTTCACATAATATCGGCAGAAAGGCGGATGACGAATATGTCAAACGCATACGGTGACCATTCTGACCTTGCAGCAGCCCTGTTTTACACAATGGGAGCCTCGATACCGCACGATTCCCGCTTGGAGGAGGAAGCAAGAAAGCTGCTTTTATCCATTCCAAATCAAGAAAAATGTCTGCTGAAGGTAATCGAACTTTGTGGTACTCCCGCAACACCGAAGCAATTGTATATTCTTACAAAAGCCTATAGCTGGCTTGGTGCGAAATACCGCAAAGAAACCATTCGGTTTTCTTCTCAATATCTCAATTCAGATGGATGGGGCGACCTGCCGCATAGCGTTCGAACAGAAGACGGCATATCTGTCAGTCAGTCTGCTTCCTGCCGTGCTTCGGTATTTATCGATTTGGCACAGGCACAGGAAGGTGAGGGGAATTATGAAGCGGCGTTTATGAATTATTTGGAAGCGTACCGTCTGGAACCCTATAACGCAATGGATGCAATAAAAGCGGCCGATGTAATCACAAAATCGCGCAGCAGGGAAGAAGCACTCAAGTTCCTGCGAAATCAAAAATCGTCCGGTTATTATTTACCGATAAAGTATTTAGACCCGCTGGGAAACCGCTGCCGCAATGACACGTTTAAAGAGTTACTTGATTCACATTTGCGAAAATTGGAGGATAAAGGCAAGTGATACACACGAGCCAGCAAAAAGACGGAACCGCCGAAAAAGCAGTTCCGTCTTTTTGTTTGAATATTCTTATCTGTCAATATTTATAGTCGTAAATATAAGATTGGTTTGCTTCTTCAATTCCTGCTGTTTTTTCTACAATTCTTTCTTCGGGTTGAGACACATCCACTGACTGTTGATTTATCGGATCTCTCAGCTTGAACTTTTCAGCGAGTTTTTTCATGATTTCTGCTTGACCGGAAAGTTCTTCGCTTGCCGCGGCACTTTCTTCCGCGGTTGCGGAGTTGGTTTGCACAACGGCGGAAACCTGTTCAATACCAAGTGTTACCTGAGTAATTGAGTTAGCCTGTTGGTTTGAGATTTCTGAAATTTGGTTTACCGAAGCGGAAACAGCCTCCGCATGTTCCACAACCTGTAAAAGCGCACTGGCTGTTTCGTCGGCAATTTTTGTACCGTTTTCCACTTCGCTGATTGAATTTTGAATCAAGGTAGTGGTGTCCTGTGCCGCCACCGCGCTCTTGCTTGCCAAATTTCTTACTTCATCGGCAACAACAGCAAAGCCTTTTCCGGCTTCACCTGCCCGGGCTGCTTCAACGGCAGCGTTCAGGGCCAAAATATTGGTTTGAAATGCAATATCTTCAATGGTCTTAATAATATTGCCGATTTTATTGGAAGAGTCGCTGATATTTGTCATTGCAACTGTCATATTCTGCATATGCTGATTGCATTTTTCAAGTTCTGCGCTGACATGTGATACTTTTTGACTTGCCTCTGTTGCATGAGCGGCGTTCTTCTTTACGTGTTCTGCAATTTCACTAATGGATGCTGAGAGCTCTTCAATGGAGCTTGCCTGTTCGGTTGCACCCTGTGCCAAAGCCTGTGAACCATCGGATACTTGGGAAGAACCGGCAGCAACTTGTTCTGAAGATTCTTTCATCTGTGTCAAAGCATCATTGAAGGAATGAACGATATTTGCAATGGAGTCAGCCAGTTTAATAAAATCGCCTCGATACTCCTCTGAACGTTCAAGACATAGATCTCCTTCTGCCATTTTTGCAAGATTCCCGGAAATATCGGCTATGTAAGCTTTCAAGGTTGCAATCGTTTCCGCGAAAGCAGCGCTTAACTGCGCAATTTCATTTTTAGAGTTATCCGTATGAATTTCGACACTTAAATCACCCTGTGCCATTTTTTGTGCAGCTTCTGCCATTTCTGTGACCGGTTTGCTGATGGATCTTGCAATTCGTAGCCCTAATACCATAGAAGCGGCTATGCCCAAGAAGGCCATTGCGATCAGTGCAACATAAAGTTCGAATGCCATTTTGTTGTCAGCAGCATTTTGCTCCGCTGCAGTCTGAATCTGATATGTCATATAATCAGAATAAGTTTTTGATATAATCGCTTGTGCTTCGTTTGATGTCTGCAATGCAGTGACTGCCATGTTGACATTTACTTTAGCCTGTAAAAAAATCTGCTGCATTTGAGGCTGAAATGCCAATAAATACAAATTTTTGGCGTTTTTTAATTTCTTTTCCCAATCCGAATTATTAACGCTTGCGAGTATTACATCGGTATTGGTACGATATAGATTATCATATCGCTCAAATGCTTTCTGGTCATCCTCAAAAACGGAAGAATCCTCATGGTTAATAATTGCGTCCCTGCATAAATACTGAATGTTTGTCAGACTGCTCATGACGTTCGATAGATTTGTCATTGGAACAAGTCTGCGGTTATATGTATCATCTGATGTTGTTTTTAGTTTCGCCATTCCAAAAATTCCAACACCGCCGACAAGGGCGGTAATAATAGAAATGAGTAAAAACGATGCAACAAGTTTCTTTCCGATTTTCATGTTTTTTAGCATAAATACATTCCTTTCAAAGGCAAACAAGCTTCTTTTCTTTTTCAACACTCCAACATTTGCTTAGTTTGGAAGAACTCATTTGAATAACGATCATATTGAATGTTCTCCCTATATCTTTTCTTTGGTGCAACACCTCATTTTGTAAGAAATTGGCTGTTTACACAGATGCACCTTAAAAATAAAAAAAGCGGCACATAACGATGCCGCAGCCATAAAATATGGCAACCCGGCTATCATTGTAAACATCAGACCCGTGGCTTTGCGTCCTCACCTTTCGGTAAGTTTGCTATTATCATTTTCTATTCAATTGTAAAATGTGAAATACTCACATATAGAATTAATGCTTTTGCTATTATACATGCAAAGCAGAACATTGTATTATAAAATAAGAATTATTTACCAAAAAAATTCGTCCGCCCAATATGCAAAAAGAATTTCGCATATTGGGCGGACGAATCAAGAAAATATTTAAGGAAGCAGGTGATTGATTATTCTGCGCTTTCCGAGGCTGGTTCCAATGTCGGGGATTGATTGTCTTGCTCCCTCAATTTAAACTTTTGTACAAGATTTTTCATGACTTCTGCCTGTCCGGAAAGTTCTTCGCTTGCGGCGGCACTTTCTTCCGCGGTTGCGGAGTTGTTTTGCACAACAGCGGAAACCTGTTCAATACCAAGTGTTACCTGACCAATCGAATTGGCTTGCTGATTGGATATTTCCGAAATATGGTTTACCGAAGCAGCGACGGCTTCTGCCT
>JAEWYE010000006.1 GCA_023458755.1 Bacillota bacterium
GTGGTTGGAACCTTTCTGAAACCATCTGGTGGTAGGAGTGATTAACCAATCCACAGCATCCTTTACAGTGTAGCACAGCCCTTGGAGAGGGGCTTTAATAACTACTACTCTATAATACAAGGAGTACAAGATTATGGCAGATAAATATGATGCAATTGTTGTCGGCGCGGGTGTTTCCGGCCTTGCAGCAGCATATGTCATGGCAAAAAAAGGGCTGAATGTCATCGTAATTGAAAAAGGACAAAAACCCGGTTCGAAAAATGTGATGGGCGGAGTTATATATCGTAATATGATGGAACAAATCATTCCTGAATTCTGGAAAGAAGCACCTCTTGAAAGGCCTATCGTAGAACAGAATTTCTGGCTTTTGGGAGAAAACTCTGCGGTTAAAACAGGCTATCGAGGCATGGAGTGGGAAACCCCTCCCTACAATAACTACACCGTTTTCCGAGGTAAATTTGATCAATGGTTCGCGACAAAATGCATTGAGGCAGGTGCGCTTATCATCTGCGAGACAGTTGTCCAAGAATGTATTACAAAAAACAATAAGGTGATTGGAGTTAAGACAGACCGGCCTGACGGAGATATTTACGCAGATGTTGTAGTATTGGCTGACGGTGTTAATTCGCTGCTTTCCAGAGACCTTGGATTCCATGTTGAATGGCGCAAAGATGAGGTCGCGCTTGCAGTTATGGAAGTATTGAAGATGCCTGCCGAAAGAATAGAAGAAAGATTCAACCTGGACAAAGGTATGGGTGCAACAATTGAACTTTTTGGAGACGGAACGTTGGGGATGGTCGGCACAGCCTTTCTTTATACAAATAAGGATCATATCTCCATCGGATGTGGCGCTTTACTATCGCAAATGTCCGAAAAAGACGTGAAACCATATGAACTTCTTGAGTATATAAAGCAGCATCCAGTTATTAAGCCCCTCCTTGCCGGAGCCGAGCCCTGTGAATATTACGCACATTTAATTCCGGAAGGCGGCTACAACAGTATTCCCAAATTGGTTGATAATGGGGTGATCGTTGTCGGTGATGCGGCCCAGTTTGTAAATGGAATACACCGTGAGGGCTCAAATTTAGGAATGACCTCAGGTCGTTTTGCCGCCGAAACAATCATCAGATCAAAGGAACTTGGCAGATTTGACAAAGAGACCCTGTCTTACTATCAGGAATTAATCAAAGAAAGTTTTATTTCAAAAGATTTAAAAAAATATAAGACAGCATCAAAGACACTTGAAAAAAATCCTGTTTTCTTCAACGATTATATTCCTGCGGTAAATGAGGCTATGAGTGAGATGTTCACGGTTGACGGAGTTTCTAAGTCAGAAAAACAAAAGAAAATAATAAAAAGATTCTTAAAGGACAAGTCAATCTTTGGCGCAGCTATGGATGGTTTAAAATTATTTTGGGCGGTGAAGTAATGGAAAAAATTAAAGACAACGTTAAAATTGATGATAAATTATTTTTAAATACTTACAACGTGGATACAGAATCTCATCTGGCAATCAAGGAACTTTCTGTATGTGAAAATTGCGAGGAAAAAATTTGCCTAAAGATTTGTCCTGCTCACGTTTATGAAATAAAGGATCACAAAATCACGATTTCTTATGAAGGTTGCCTGGAATGCGGGGCCTGCCGCATCTCATGTCCACATGACAATATTGATTGGAAATGTCCGAAGGGTGGGTTTGGAGTCCAGTTTCGATTGGCATAACTGAAATTTTCAATCTTCATAACATCTTCATAAAAAATCTATATCATTTAGCCGAAGAAGGAGGGAACAGAAATGAATTTAAAAGAGATTTACCAACCGATTGAAATGAAATTAGATCAGGTTGAAAAAGAAATGGCATCTGTAGTGTGCGCAGATATTAGCAAACATCCCGTAAATGAAATTCTGAACAATTTTTTCAAAACTCCAGGCAAACGTCTCAGACCTGCATTGGCAATGCTCTCAGCTGGAATGATTAATGACAGCTTACCAGATGAAACAAATGAGCAACTGATAAAGTTAGCTGTTGTTTTAGAACTGATTCACAGTACAAGTCTTATTCACGACGATATCATTGATAATGATACACTTCGCAGAGGCCAAAAAACACTCAACGGTGAGTATGGCAGAAAAATCGCAGTTTTAGCTGGAGATGTCTTATATGCGAGAACATTCTCACTTTTAACAACACAAATGCCTACTTCTTTTACAGAAGAAATCATAAAGCTTACGGAGAGCATGTGTGCTGCAGAAATTGAACAGGCAAAACCCGGGAGTGTCACACAAGAGCTATACTTATCTATCATACGCGGAAAAACAGCAGAATTTATGTCTGCCAGTTGCCGACTGGGAGGAGTATTGGCGGGTGCAACCCCAAGCCAAGTTGAAGCGCTGTCAGTATACGGTTTAAACTTAGGAATTACCTATCAATTAATTGATGACATTATGGATGGTGACGTTGATAGCTCACTCGGGATAGATCTAAGTTTTGTAGAACGTTATGCCCTAAGAGCTCTGAATGCTTTGGATGCCTTTGAAAATTCACCATATAAAGAAAGTCTTATTAAATTTGTAAGTTATATTTTAAACTTTTTATTAAAGCTTGCAGATGTACAAACAAAAAACGCTTAAGGAGAAATATATGAAAATCTTACGTAATAAATATTTTTCAATAATTTGGACTGTTTTACGCGTATGGCTTGGATACCAGTGGATTGAAGCAGGTATTGAAAAAATAACAAACCCGCAGTGGGTTGGCAGTCAGGCGGGCGTGGGAATCACAGGATTTTTAAAAGGCGCTGTAGGTAAGGCTACCGGTGCTCACCCGTCTGTACAGGGCTGGTACGCCAGCTTTATTCAGAATGTAGCTTTACCCAATGCAAAAGTTTTTAGTTATTTAGTTGCTTTCGGTGAGGTCCTTGTAGGAATCAGCCTAATTGCTGGTCTGTTTACTTATGTTGGCTTAATAGCAGGTGGTTTTATGAACCTGAATTATATGTTGGCCGGAACAACAAGCACAAACCCGATTTTATATACGGTTACTTTCCTTCTTCTCATAGCAGGTTCAGCTGCTTACTTTATTGGCCTAGATCACTTTGTATTGCCGTACATTAAGAATTTATTCCATAAGAAGACCAATAAACCAATAAAAATTCATGGCAATAAAATTTAAGGAGATTGTAAATGAATAAGAAATTAATCAAAAGTTTTGCCATCGCTTTTGCACTGACTTTAACAGTATCTACCACGGCTTTTGCTGAAAGTATGTCCTCCACACAAGGTAAACCAGACAGTATGTCTTCCACCGCAACTCAAACTAACAGCATGACCGTTTCACAGAGCACAACAGACAGTATGTCTTCATCCCCAAGTCAGACGGGTGGAATGAATGTATCTATAGCATTTGAAAACACTCCTGTAAAAGCCGGAGAAAACAGTTTCAAAATTATGATTGAAAACAGCGATAAAAAACCGGTCAGCGGAGCTCAAATAAAAACCACTTTCGATATGGACAGAAGCAAGATGGATACCATGGGCATGAAAGATCCAATTGTTGTTTCTTTGAAGGAAGACAAGCCCGGTGAATATAGCGGTACAGTTAATCTGCCTAACGCGGGCAAATGGATGGCTAAAACCGCTCTTAGCATTTCAGGTCAGAACTCGAGCAAAGATTTTGATGTAACCGTAGAAAGCGCAGGACCCAATATGCTTGTTATTGGCGGCTTTGTAGGAGCAATTGCGCTAATCATAATCATTGCTTTGATTGTTAAGAAAAAGAGTAAATCAAAAGCATAAGGAGGCAAAATACCGTGAAAGTCGCCAATACGGATAAAGATGTAAAACACTCACAAAATAGCAAAGAGATAAACCTCTTGAACAACAAATCATTTGCAAAATTTATAAAGAGTAGAATGTATCCCCTTGTTTTTCAAATACCGGTAGCACTCATATTCGCATTTATTGTGTTTGAATTGATTACTGGATCCACAGAAGCACATGATAATTTTGGTACGGCGGGAACATGGGTGCTTTGGTGGCCGTTGCTTCCGATTTTGCTTTTTTTTTTCTCGCGTTTCTGGTGCACACTTTGCCCATTTGGTTTATTAAACGATCTTGTACAGAAATTGGTGGGCAGTAAAAAACCCGTACCCAAATTTTTAAAGAAATATGGCATATGGATTATTGATCTAACCTTTCTGGCGATCACATGGAGCGATCATGTTTGGGGAATTGTAGAATCCCCTAGAGGATCCGGTATCCTCCTCCTAATGATTACGGTTGCAGTTATTCTTTCCGGAGCTTTGTTTGAAAGAAGGACATGGTGCAGATACCTTTGCTTCTTAGGAGGAGTTTCAGGTAACTATTCCAGAGTTGGCATGCTAGAGTTAAGAGCCACACCTGAAATTTGCAGTAAGTGTACAACACAGTCATGCTACAAAGGAAATGAAAAAGCTGCAGGGTGCCCAATGTTTGAGTTTCCAAGAACAATGGATACCAGCGCAGAATGTAATCTTTGCGGTAACTGCGTTAAGAGCTGCCCGAACAATTCAATCCGAATTTCTCCCCGTGTTCCTACCAAAGAGTTGTGGATGAACAAAAAGCCTAAATTGGAAGTCTCCTTTTTGGCCATAGTAATCATGGGTATTGTTTTTGTACAAAATATTACTATGCTGGACGCGTGGAATAGCTTTTTGAAATGGCTTGAAATCACAACAGGTGTCACGAATTATTATATCATTTTCACTGTGACGTTCTTGATTGCAATGGCTTTACCTGTTGCTCTCCTTCTCCTTTCCGGGTCAATCGCAAAAGTATTCAATGGTTCATCCATTAAAGATAACTTTGCGCGATATGGATATGCAATCATTCCGCTCGATATGGCTGGCCATATTGCCCATAATCTATTTCACTTGCTTGCCGAGGGAAAATCCGTCTGGTATACATTTCTTGGACTTTTCGGAACACATATTGAAGATGCTTCGACGGCCTTTCTTGATAATCCGACCATCCAGGCATTGCAGTATCTAATCATTGCGATTGGCGCAATCGGTACAATTTTTGTAGCGTATAAAATAGCTAAGAACAGTGGAGCCAAAAATCATATGTCCGTTACGTGGGTTTATGCTGCGCTGACAATTGTTTTGGCAATCATAAATATCATTCTGTTCTCCATGCCGATGGCAATGAGAATGTAGCTGTTTGATTCCGGTATTCATGATTACAAATGGATACCGGAAATTTTAAATATTGGAAAAGGTGGTGCTGTATGACGAAGAATAATGAGAGTAGCATTAAAGTGTGGATTCGGGCAACCAGACCTTTCTCACTTTCTGGATCAATAATTCCAGTCATTCTGGGAAGTGCTCTGGCTTATAAAGAGGGGCCTTTTCGCATCAATTTATTTTTTCTCTCTGTAATAACAATTGCTGCTTTCCAAATTGGTGCCAACCTAATGAATTCCGCGGATGACTTTGTTAACCACGTTGATACGAAGGAATCTTTTGGTTCAAGTGATGTTGTCGTAAATAACTTGCTTTCTTCCAAGCAGGTTAACAAGGCGGGTATTGGTGTATTTGTTTTGGGTGTTCTCATCGGTCTCTACTTGGCCTATGTCGGAGGGCTGGTAGTTTTAATGTTAGGTCTTGCAGGTGCTTTGGGCGGATATTTTTACACAAAGAAGCCGTTTGAACTGAAATATCATGGCCTTGGTGTTCCATTGATTTTTCTGTTATATGGTCCGCTGCCAGTTCTGGGATCTTTTTTTCTTCAGGCAGGATATTTTAACTGGAAAGCATTATTATTATCAATCCCTACTGGACTTTTAACAACCGCAATTCTTCACGCCAATGATATCAGAGACATGGTTCATGACAGTAAAGCAGGAATTAAGACATTTTCGATCATCATTGGAAGCAGCAAAGCACATAAATTATACGATTTTTTCCTAATTGCTGCTTATGCAACAAGTTTAATCCTAACGCTGGTACATGTTGTGCCAATTTGGAGCTTAGCTATTTTAATCACATTACCTCTTGCAATTGGAAATATGAAGAAACTTCATGCCGCAGGCAATGATACTTCCAGCATAAAGTTACTCGACAAAGATACAGCCCAACTCCAAATGATCTTTGGAGTAATACAGGTTGCTTCGCTCTTTATACCATAAAAGATTTCAGAGAAGGGTGAGATATTGAAACAAGAAGTCCGTTTAAAGCCAGCTCTTCTTTCAGCTTTGCTGGCTTCCCTGCTGTGGCTTGTCATATTTGTTTTTAAGCCGTTTAATTTCTGGTTGGAAATGAGTTTGTCTATTATATTACTTTCGGCAATCGCCGTTTATTTTAACAGGGGAAAGTTTAACCTCGGAAAAATCACTCCAAGATATATCTTAATCGGGATTGCTTCTGCAATACTGCTATACCTTATATTTTATGTTGGGAATATCATCACAGGCTATATTTTGCCTTTTAAAAATTCTCAGGTTTTGTCTGTTTACAGCAACAAAGCTGGAGTAGACGCCAGACTTATTGGAGGCTTACTTCTTTTTGTCATTGGTCCCGGTGAAGAACTCTATTGGCGTGGATTTATACAAGATACAATGTCACGAAAATATGGCAGTCATAAGGGATATCTTTTCGCTGCCGCACTTTATGCAGGAGTTCACATTCTGACTGGGAACTTTATGCTGGTAGTTGCCGCTTTGGTATGCGGACTGTTTTGGGGCTTCATTTACAAAAATGAAAAAAGCCTTTGGCCTGTTTTAATATCTCATGCGATTTGGGATTTCACTATATTTCTGCTACTGCCTCTTATGTAAAGGAGAATATCATGATAAAAACTGTAAATACCTTTTTTTCTACTATCGCCAAAAGATATGATAGGATGAATACGCTATTAACCCTTAATATTGACAAGCTATGGAGAAAAAAGGCGATCCGGCTATGCAATATAAAAAAAGGCTACAAAGTAATTGACTTATGTTGCGGAACAGGTGAAATGATAGAAGAAATTTACCGACAGGCAGGCAATGACACCTCGGTCATCGGTCTTGATTGTAACGATGAAATGCTGGCAGTGGCCGATCAAAAGTTGAATAATCAGTCAAATGGTATCCATTTTGACTTAGTAAACGGTGATGTTTTAAATATTCCATATTCAGATTCAAACTTTGATGTTGTCACAATCGCTTTCGGAATAAGAAATATACCAAATCACTCAAAAGCTCTCAATGAGATGTATAGGGTTTTAAAACCAGGTGGAAGCTTGATTTGTTTAGAATTATCAAAGCCAACAGTGCCCGTATTTAAAAATATTTATGATATATATTTTAATCATGTTCTACCATTTCTCGGGTATATAGGAACAGGAGATATGGGAGCATATTATTATTTAAGAGATTCCGTCAACCATTTTATGAAAAAGCAGGAATTGCAGTCTGCATTTAAAGCGGCAGGATTCAAAAACACAGGATATGTCTCATTAACAGGTGGAATAGCATCTATTCATTTCGGACAGAAGTAACCTGAATAACTACCCACTGAAAGTGAATTTATTTTAAGGCTTAGAGGTCAAATGAGCAGCAAAAATATGTTCAATGCGTATTGCTTAGCTTTGGTAAGTGCATTTCAAGCAGTAAATCATTTACAATATTTTCTTGTTTACATCGTGCCTATGATTTAATATAATAAGCACACAACAAACAAACGTTCTAGATGCTAAAGAGAAGAGTAAATAGAGGGAAGTGATGATATGCTGGTTGAGTCATTCCAAACTCAACCAATTTCATAACCAAACATTGTGCGTTGAATATTTTGGCCGAGTTTAATATACTTACATAGTAAGCTGTTATGCTAACATGTAAAACATAACCAACTGCAGGTAAGGTTAAAGAAAAGGTGTGTGAAAATGAAAAAAGAGTATTCTAACTTCGGCGATTTCATTGCACAAAAGCGGGAAGAAAAAGAGATTACCTTAAGGAAAATGGCTGAACTGCTGGATATTTCAGCACCGTATTTAAGTGATGTTGAGAAAGACCGTCGTAATCCATTTGATATGGATAAGCTGGAAATAGTAGCAAATATCTTGATTCTAAGCGAAGAAGAAAAAGCAGTCATGCTTGATCTAGCCGGGAAAAAGAGAAACTCCGTTGCTCCCGACTTGCCGGAATACATTATGGAGCGAGACTATGTGAGTGCAGCGCTGCGGACCGCGCGTGATCTAGATGCAGGTGAAGATGAATGGCAGAAATTTATAGCGGATTTGAAAAAGAAGAAGAGGTAACGGGACTATGTATCATCCCAGATTTCGTGTCAAGCGTAACGGAGTCCCCATTTTGAATAAGCAAGAGATAGATACAATCGGTGAGGAACTGATTCGTGACTTTTGTCCTAAGGCAATGGAAGTACCTATGGAAATTGACATTGATAGCTTTGTTGAGCGCTATCTTGGCATGATTCAGGATTTCCATTACCTGTCGCATTGCGGCGTCTATCTTGGAATGACAGTATTTAATGATACGAACAAGATACCAGTATATAATCCAAGCAAACATTGTGCCGAGTATGCAAGCGCTAAGGCTAGAACGGTAATCATTGATTCGTCGCTGTTGGAAGAAGGACAAGAACATCGCTACCGTTTTACCATGGGCCATGAGAGCGGGCATGATATCTTTCATTCCAGATATTTTGGATATGACCCTCATCAGTTCTCGTTCTTTGATCGAAGCGAAACGCCAATGATTCAATGCCGAACCGATATACAGAGTGAAAACCGAAAGCCAGTGGAACAATGGACAGATAAAGACCGAATGGAATGGCAAGCTAATCGGCTGTCTTCTGCTTTGCTTATGCCAAAAAGCATGGTGCTCAAGTTAATCACGAATTTACCATCTATGGGGAAACTGTTTCGTGATGCAACATATATTATGAAGGTTTCAAATACATTTAATGTTTCCAGCGAGGCAGCGAAGTATCGGTTGCTGGAACTTGGCATTATCCAGCGGGAACGTTCTAACAGGACAATGCAAGTCTTTCTTGATATTGTAAAAGATTAAATCAGCGTTACCATTACGCTGATTTTTTTTGGTAAACATTGTAAGCAAATTAGCTAACATAAAAATCTTGGAGGATAGAGAATGGAAAAGCATATCATTTGTCCGCGATGCGGAAGACGGCTTGTGGATACGCATGTGACTAATGAGACAGAAGCAAAAATTTTAACACCTAATCTTGACTGGCTGCCGGATTTCTATCTTAAATGCTGGAAATGCAGTTCAAAAGTTGGAATTAAAGTAATCAATAAAAAATTATAATACTTAGTACAGAGCACCCATCGACATATGGAATGAGGAGCCTGACAAGTAGCTTTTAAAGCTATGTGTCAGGCTCTTTTTTTTGCTTTATTGCTGCTTGAACGGCTCCTTGTTAAACTGAAAGGAGGGTAATAGTTCGCATTTGAAACCTTAGATATCATTACAGCGTTTCGATTATTCTTATCAGCAGGGCGAATTGCAAATTTTCTTTCAATGGGATTAACAAGCAATTCTATATAATTCTTTTCGCCAAACTTTCGTACACACTCCATACTAAACTTGATTTTCTTGTCTCCAAAAGTCACGGTCGGTCGACGACCGGAATCAAAAAATTCAGAGCGGGTGATTTCAAACCCACGCAAGTCGAAATCTCCGGCTCCCACTTCAAGTTGGTACTCTTCTTCCGTTTCGATAAGGGCAGACTCTTGCTGGGTATCAAGTATGGGATAAACGCTTTTGGCAGCCCCAAAGTATTCGGCCTCTTTAAATCCCGCCCACCGGGGATTTATAGTTACAAAACCTTTTAAGATACCACTGTCAATAACCCGAAGCTCCGGTAAAATGGACTTGTTTCCAAACTTAGCATTATCAAGCATTCGTTGAACGGCGATGAAATCGTCTCTCGTTATGATCGCTCTATGATGATTGAAATATCTGCTCTGTGGCCGCTCTCCGAAATTTTTCTTGGCGAGATGATCCCTGTAGTTTGGTGTATAAGTTTTCCGGGTATACACGTCGCCACAGTGCCGTTCATTCCTTAAAATTTGAACGATACTGCCTGCTGTCCAATTGATATTTCCAAGATAAGAACGACGTCCGAGATCAATAAGTGTATCCGCAATCTGCCCGGTAGAATACCCGTAAAGATACATATAAAAAGCAAGCTTTACGGTGGGGGCCTCCTCCGGGTTGATTTCTAATTCGCCATTAGAATCATGAATGTACCCTAAGAGCTTAGGAGTTAGGGGAATACCGTTGTCCAATCTCATGCGAAGAGAGGTTTCCATGCTTCGGCTTCTTGTATGTGATTCTTCCTCTGCCATAGTAGCCAGAAAAGTCAGAGCCATCTGAGAGTCTTCCTTTAGTGAGAAGATTCTTTCGGATTCAAAGAAAACACCGACCGGGGGTTTCAACGCTGCCAAATCCCGTACAATGCCGATACAGTCGGCAACATTACGGGCAAACCGAGATACATTCTTGCAGATGATTATATCAACCTTTCCGACCTTGCATTCGGCAATCATGCGGTTGAACTCATCCCTGTGTTTGAGTGAAGTGCCGCTTATTCCCTCATCGGCATAAATTTTTACAAGTGTCCAGTTGGGGTGATGCAAGACGAAATCCTCATAGTATTTCTTCTGTAACTCATAGGAAGTTGTCTGCTTCACATCATCTGTGGAAACACGAACATAGATACCCACACGCTGATTGATATCGTTGTCGTAGTAATCCGTCTGTTTCTTTTCAGGAACATACTCATAATTATCAGGATCAATAGTAGCCTGCATTCGCTTACGGGTCTTTTCAATATCCCGCTGCTTTTGCAATCGTTTCTGTTCATCAATCATGCAGGATACCCCTCACTTTGTTTTCATCATCGGGAAGTGCCTGCAAATCAGGAGAAGGCAGGAAATAGGTGTCTCTTAAATCCTCCCGGTAATAGGAAGCGAGGGTAAAAATATCTTCGGAGATAAAATAGATACCGATGGGATGATTTTGAGCGGCAAGCAAACGAGCGCAGAGAGTTATCTCGGGTATCCTTTTTGATACATTAGAAACCTTCTGCGTGATAATCAAATCGACCTTTCCGTCAAAGCAGTCATTTAGCAAACGGCTCAATTCGGGGGATGATTCCATATTGGGCGTCGAGGAACCTTCATCAATATAAAAGTCTACCAGCGTCCAATTCGGGCAAAGATCAACTGTGTCAGTAAACTGCTTTTTGTGATATGAAAGATAATCTTCATATTTCGTTTGATTGAAATAGCGAATATAGATTCCCACTTTATATGGTATCTCGGTACTTGGCCTTTCGTGACGAATACGTTGCAACCACTCTTTATGTTCTGCAATCTTTCTTGATTGCTCGGAATCTTCGCCAAAAATTATAGCGAATTGTGGCGTTTCTGCAATCTCGTTCATCTTATTATATAATTCAACTTCAGTCATTGCGATTGCCCCCAAAATAAAATAGTCTCCAGAATATTTTATCTTTATTTAGCGATAAAAGGAATAAACCACGGGTCAAGTGTTTGACTCGTGGTTTATAATACGCGAAATAAATAACAGGTCTGTAAGAGACTATTGAACATAATGATACCGATAAAATTATTTTGGAGGTATCAACTATGGCACTCAATTACATCTCAATTGGACAAAAGATTAAAGCAATCAGAAAAAGAAAAGGTCTCTCTCAGCTTACACTCTCTCAACTAATTGGCCGATCTCCAACCTATGTCAGCTACATTGAAGGTGGAATCAAAAGCATGAGTTTGGACACCTTTATTCTCCTCGTGAATGCTTTAAATACTACAGCAGATGAACTTTTAATGGATAATCTTAATAATACAATAAAAGTTTCCAACCATGAATTTGCCGCACTTCTTTCAGATTGCAGCGACTATGAAAGAAGAATTTTGCTTGATGTAACTATGGCAATAAAGAAGTCTATTCGCGAGAATAGGAATTACATTCGTACCCGTTGATAATTATTAGGGACAATCTACCGGAAGTCAACGAGTAGACCTCTGGCTTATGGATGCGAAATTCTCAAACTGCATCGCTTTCATAAAAGTGAATTTTCACAAAAACGATTGCATTTTCAGCAAAATCATTTACTTTATTTGCTTATTATAATTAACCAAATAAAGTCGGTGCTAATGTTCAAAAGTGAAGCAAAGATAATATCATTATTTTAACTCGTGTCCTTTGCCGCAAAGGTAGCGCGTTTTTAGCCTGCTCAATTGAGCGTAGTTGACGCTGTCCATTACAGATTTTACCCAGATTGCCGCTTATGGTGCTTTCCCTTTTGGTGCGTTACGTCACTGGCGAACACAAGTGGATTTATTTTTGCTTTGAATCCTTTTACAAGCCAATATACTCAGAATAAGCAGATTTCGCGGCATTTTCATCCTTAACCTTATTCATAATAGCCCGACCATCCGGAAAAAGATTAAATTCTACCTTGCTGTCAGAAAATTGCAGCATAAATTTATTATATCGAACAATTCCTACCTTCTTGAGCCTTTGAGCAAGCTGTTCGAAATCAACAGTTGCTGCTGCTCCCGGTACGACCTGCACCGAATCTCTGCCGCATAGGCTGGTTGTATAGGAGCTCGAAAGGCGTCCTAGCAATTCGTACTCATGCCGTCCACACACTGGGCAATTTGGATTTTTCTCTATCGCAATTTCGTCAAATTGATTATTCCAAATATCAATAGCTAAAAAGCTTTTCCTAACACTAGTTGATCCAATAAGAATTTTAAGAGCTTCAGTAGAAGCAATTGAAGCAACAATTCCGGTAATACCATTTAAAACACCTGTTGTGCTGCAGGTAGGGCCGCTGCCTGCTGGTAATACTTGTGGAAAGAGACAGCGCAGACATGGTGTTTCGCTTGGCAGAATATTCATTGTCATTCCAGCTCCGATAAGGGCTCCTGCATAAATCCATGACCGATTCTGCTTCACACATGCTTCGTTGATCAGATAGCGAACCTCCAGGTTGTCCGATCCGTCAAGTACAAGGTCAACATCTGAGATCAGTGCTTCAACATTGGAAGAGTTTACGTCTATAGAGACGGGCTCCAGCACTATTTCAGAGTTTACTTTTTTCAAATGTTCGCAAGCCGCAACTGCTTTTGGCGTTCGCTGTTGAGCGTCCTCTTCTGTATAGAGCGTTTGACGTTGAAGATTACTGAGCTCCACATAGTCTCGGTCAACCAGCCGCAAAAATCCGACACCTGCCCGACAGAGGTTATTTGCAATGACAGTTCCGGTTGCACCCACGCCAATAACAACTACTCTCGAATTCAGTAATTTTTTCTGGCCTTCTACACCAACTCCGCTGAATACCGTTTGGCGCGAATATCGCTGCATATTCATCCTTTTAATTCACCCTCTTCCGCAATAGCGCGCAGTGCCTCAAGGCAGAAATTGATTTCTTCTTCTGTATTAAATGCGCCGATACTCAAACGCACAGTGCCGCCTGTTTCAAGAGTACCAAGCGTCCGGTGTGTATCAGGTGCACAGTGAAGGCCGGCGCGTACGGCAATATCAAATACATTATCAAAAATAATCGCGGCTTGAGCGGGTTCCACTCCGTTAATTAAAAGAGAAACCACACCTGTTCGCAATTTCCCGGGCGGAGGGCCAAAGACAGTAATTCCTGATATTTGAGAGATTCCGTCAAGCAACTTGTTTGTAAGAGATGCTTCTTTTTCCTGCAATGTTTCCACACCTTGCTCAAGCAGGAACCGTACTCCTGCAGCCAGCCCGGCAATGCCGGATGTATTCAGTGTTCCACTCTCATATCGATCCGGCATTTTCTCTGGCTGTAAGAGTAACTCAGAAAAGCTGCCGGTTCCACCTTCACGAATCGGTTTAAGTGATAAACCTTCCCTTATGAATAATCCGCCCGTACCCACTGGACCCAAAAGTGATTTATGTCCCGGAAAAGCGAGCAAATCAATTTTCATTTTTGTTACATCAATTGGAATCACTCCGGCGGATTGAGCCGCATCAACAAGAAAAAGAATTCCGTTATCATGACAGAGCTTACCGATTTCTTCAATAGGGTTTACCGTTCCCGTGACATTGGAAACATGGCTGAACACCATGAGCTTCGTATTTTCTTTGATTGCTGCTCTCACATCCTGTATGTCTACGCCCGAAATGGGGGATGACGCTACTTTGGTCACTTCTACTCCATTTGACTTGAACGTTTCAAGTGGGCGCACAACAGAATTGTGTTCCATTGAACTTGTGATGACGTGGTCACCTTTTTCAAGTATGCCTTTGATTGCAAGGTTGAGCGCGTCTGTTGTATTCAGCGTAAAAACGATGGACTCTGGATTTGAAACAGCAAAAAGCCGGGCAAGTAAAATTCGAGCTTCTTCAACCGTCCTGCCAGCGGCCATGGACAATTTATGGCCCGACCGGCCGGAATTTCCCCCTCGCCGCAATGCCTCGTCAGATGCCCGATATACTTCTTCTGGTTTTGGCCATGAAGTAGCTGCATTATCAAGATAGATCATGCTTTTTCAACCTTTCTTTTATCCGATTTGGTTCTGATTACTAATGGTATTTTGTTATGATCTGTCTGTGCTTTAGCCTAATGTCGTTTTATCAAGAATCCTATATCATTCTATTCCTATTTTGATACTATGAAATAGATATGTCAAGATGAATGTGTCTGTAAAATTATGCCACGATAATGGCTTGATCACTAAAAGCGTTTCGGCACTGTGCTCTGTTATTCAAAGTGGCAATTAAATCACAATTTTGAAACTTTTCACTAATTTGAAACTTTCACTCAATAAAATGAAACTTTTATAAGGAATCGTTCAATTGTATCAAACTTTGGTTTACTAGGCACATAGAGAACCAATGATTGATACAATCGTTGGTTCTCTTTTTTTGCCCTAAATACAGAAAAGTCCAGTATTACTGGACTTTTCAAACTCTTGAATTTTTGTCGTCTGGTATTTTGTCGGGCGGCTTTTCCTTTTTTTGTATGGTCTGTAGTGTCGCTATAAAAAATTGTTTACGTGATATAACAAAAGGTAAGGGATATTCTTTGGATGAATTGACAGATTGTCCCTGTCCTTCGCAATATCTGCCGAAATAAATGGAATTCGTAAAGGAGTTTGTATATACGAATTGAAGTATAGCAATAAAATTTCAACCTACAAGCAGATGTTTGTTTGATGTTTATTGGCATAAGAAGTGGCTATAAATCGCCTGAGATTACCGTAAGTGCAAGTGATAAATACTCGCAATAACCCGAGATTATCAGTGATTACAATAAATTACTTAAAAGTTAAATCTTTCCTCATAACCCGAAGTGCTTTAATATAACACATAGTAATCGGTAACTTAAAATTAATATTCGGAAGGTAAAGAGGGAATATAAATTTGCAATTCCTAATAGTTTTTATAGCGCTTATTTAACATATTGTTACATATTGTCTATAATAATCATTGACATGTAAAGAATTTCCATTTATAATCTGATTAAGTTATCGTTTAGCTAAATAACAGCAAAAGTGAAAGACCGCACCATAGAAAGGTGTGTACTTTACCTTAATACAGCATAAGGTGAGGACACATCTGCTTAAATGAGCGAACAACAGTAATTTTGGGAATCCTTAGTTATATAAAAAATTACAAGTGGTGAAATTTAGGGAGGAAACAAGATGAAAATGGCATTCAGAAAAACACTTTCCGTTCTGCTCTCTTGTACGTTGATCGCCAGTTTTATAACATCGTTGGGCTCGGTTCATGTTTGCGCTGCGCAGCCCAGTGTACTTTACAATTTTGAGGGAAACAGTGGAACCGGAGATCTCATGAACTGGGAACAGGATTACAACTATACTCCAAGCCTTTACACGGTAGACGCAAGCCAGCACTGGATGAAAGAAAGTGTAAACTTTCCAGCACAAAAGGACGGTGCAGTCCATGTAACAATGGGCGACTTAAGCGGCTATCAGGCGATTGAATATGATCTTTATGTGCCCAACCCAACGGTACTTTCAGGCAGCCTCTCTGTCGGTACCGCCATCAAATATGGCAGCAGCTGGACATGGACGGATGTCGGAGAAGCCCTTAACATTGCCGACATTACAAAAGCACCAACCGAAACAATTGCCGGAAAACCTTATGCGCATATTCATGTCAGTGTATCGCTGAGCGGAGTTTCTGCCGCGAATTTAAGTGAAGCAAAGGCAATTGTACTTAAGCTTTACAGTGACACTTTGACATACAGCGGTGATGTCTATTATGACAATGTCAAGTTGGTTTCGACAAATGACTCCGTTGTGCCGACAGGTATCCTTTATAATTTTGATAACGGAACTCTGGGCTTTTCAGGAAGCAAAGGAAGTGCAACAGCGTTCAGTGTCAATCCTGCACTTGCTCAATTTGACTATGGAAACAAGGCACTGCAGTTGGACGTAGCTTTTGATAGCACCAAAGGCTGGAGCGACGGTACCATAGAATCTTCACAATTTGCGGGGGATTGGAGCAGCCACAACGCTGTGCAATATGAGGTGCTTATCCCAAATCCCACAGCATTTACTGGGGGTTTGAAACTCAAAAGTGTTATCAAAATTGGTGACGGCTGGACATGGACAGATATTGGGGAAAAAGATTTTACCAATTCTGACATAACAAGTCTGCCAACCGTAACTATCAACTCTACAGTTTATGGGGTAGCCAAAGTGAATCAGGCGTTCCCGGCGTCCCTAAAAACTGGCCTGACGAATGTGAAGTCACTGAATTTCCAAATAGCCGGTGACACCAGCAGTTATAGCGGTCCCCTTTATTTTGACAATATTGATATAGTACAAGGTGACATTTCTTCCGGAGGCCAGCCCACGGTTAACCTCAAACCGATTGCCAAAGAGACCTTTGATTTCGAAGATGGCACCGTGATGGGCTGGAAACAGGGCTGGGGCGGCTATATTGGCACAGGAGGCTTGACTTATTCCGGTGATCTTTCCAGAACCGGGAACACAGGTTCTTTGAAATTTGATCTCAATATACCTAATACCACAAGCTTTGATGAGGCCAATCTTGTGGCATCACTGGATGGTCTTGTAGGCGACGGCACTTATAAAGTTGATTTGACGCCTTATCAGTCCATTGACTATGATGTCTATATTCCCAATATAGACAACGCTGCCATTCCTGCAGACGCACAGTTTAAAATTCGTACAGCTCTTGATAAAAGCTGGGCGACGTTACAGGACTATACAAGCTTTAAAGTCAGTGAGATAAAACATGTTGTTATCAGCGGAAAAACATACGGAGTCATTCATGTATCGGTTCCCATTGGAGACGGTGTAAATCGCAAAGGCAGTGAGGTGCTGGCCATCGGTTTGAGCAGCTATAAGTATCCGATCAGCGGCCCGGTTTACATAGATGACATTAAACTTATATATCCGACCTCATTTACACTAATTCCGACAAATCTCAGTCCGGAGGATGTTGTGACCGGTACAAAGGACCTGACGGTTAAACCGATTTTGCCGCAGGGCAAAAAAATCAGCAGCATCTATGTACTGGATGCAAGAGGAAACCGTGTCGATTTCACGGCTTCCGGTGACAGCTATACCGGATCATGGGATACAACCAAAGATACGGACGGTTTCCAGAACGTCACTCTGTACGGCAAAACAACCGACGGAGATATGTTTGTAAAAAACATTGAGGTATTTGTAAAAAATTCCAGAACAACGGTTTTAATTACATCTCCTAGCTCTGATTCAACAGTAAAAAATACGATTACGGTAACTGCCACGGTGGGAACCGTCTCTGCTTCCGTTGCCAGTGTCACACTCATTGTAAACGGCAAGCAATATGCTATGGCCTCCAGCGGAAGCGGTTATGCGGTTTCTCTTGACACAAAGACACTGAAAGACGGTGTTCATACCCTGCAAGTGACTGCGAAAGACTCACAGGGTTATACCGTGCAGGCCAACGAAGAAATTATGGTCAGTAATGCGGGTGCCATGTCATCCTTTATAAAAAGGCTGGGTACGCAGTTTATGCTCGACGGTAAACAGTTTAATTTTGTCGGTACGAATATGTATGACTTGCCGTTCTTTAGTACCAACACTCTTGCCTCAAACAATAAGGTTATCATCTATACCGAAGACGGCAGAGCAATTAACGACTTGCAGCTTAGCGGTCAAAAATACACCTTTGAGCAGCAAGTGAACAGAGCGATGGATGAAATGAATAAACTCGGTATGACTACTCTGCGCACGTGGGCTTTCAATTTCAACAAGGGCGATTCAAATGCTTTTGTTGACACTAGCACAAGCACATGGACCAATCGCGAAGCAGAATTCCAAAAGCTTGATTATATCATGGACAGCGCCGCAAAACACAACATCCGCGTAATGCTAACGTTGCAAAATTACTGGAACGATTACGGTGGCATTCAGGCGGTTACGGATCATCTTGGCTTGTCTTCAAAGCTTGAGTTTTTTACAGACAGTAACGCAAAAGCCTATTTTAAGTCCTATTTTAACAATCTTGCGACAAGAGTAAATACAGTCAACGGCAAAACCTATAAGAATGATCCGGCCCTATTTGCATGGGATCTCATGAATGAGGCGCGTATTGATCAAAACGATGACGGTGGAAATAAGAATCTTGATGACCCAACCGGCAGTAAACTTTCCGCTTGGATTAACGAAATGAGCACTTATGCAAAGAGCATCGACGCAAATCATCTGGTAACCGTTGGCGCAGAGGGACATGGTTTCCCGAATGCATGCTCAAATGAATCACTCAAAAACATTTGGGGCGGCGTCGATGAAGGCTACAGCAACAACCCCATTGCAACACTCAACCAGCCGAACATTGATTTCTTCAGTATCCATCCTTATCCGAATGCTTCCTGGCTCAACTACAGTCTGAACGAAACAAAAAATTTGATTACAGGATATGTAACAGCAGGTCTGAAAGCCGGAAAACCTGTCGTAATGCAGGAATACGGAGTTGACAGTCAGACTGCGCTGAAAGACCCAAACAATAAGGATACAGAAGTCCAGCCAACTGCGAGCGGCTATTCGCAGCTACGGCAGCTTTGGTATCAGGAAATGCTTTCTACCTTCCGTAACGCGGGTGGTGCGGGAAGCCTTGTCTGGATGCTTTCTTCTAAAAATACCGACCAAAATTATTCTTTAGCAGTATACAGCCCATCTGAACTGGTTGCAAGAGACCGAGGCGTTATCAACATTCTTTCAAAAGAAGCAGCATTTGCTGCTACCGTTGCAGGCACGAGCAAGCCTTCTGTCCCGGTGATCAGCGTATCGGGTAATACAGTTACCATCAAAACAAATAGCGAAGGCGCAGATATTTTCTATACAACAGACGGTTCTGCTGCTTCTTTGTCATCAGCCTTGTATACGGGACCTTTCACCATAGGTAAAGGAACAGTAATCCACGCAATTGTTTACAAAAACGGTATTGCAAGCGATTCTGCAACTTTTGACAGCACAGCGAATTCGCCATCTTCAACACCGTCGTCTTCCACACCGAACAATTCAAGTGCTACTGATGCCAATAGCCCCAAAACAGGTGATTTGGGTATGCAAATTCCTCTTGTGCTGTTTTTTGGCAGCGCAATTGGACTCTATGCTGCCAGACGAATCAAACAGCATAATTAAACTGTTCTTTTCAATGAATTGGGCGGAAGGCACGCATGCTTTCACCGAACATATCGATTTATGCAAATGCTGGCACAGCTTTTTAAGCGGTGCCAGCATTTGCTGTAAGCACAAAAACAGACGAGTTTATTTTCTCTATATCGCTGACAAAAACTAAATTTCACTATTTTAAGACGGGAAAACATAATTTCCATAGATTTTATAAATTTAATTGACTTTTTAAGTAAATATGATTATTATTAACTTAAAATTAGAGTTACCAAATGTGTTTGACTTGTATTCACAGGCAACTTTATAAATTTAGGAAGAAGTTGATATTTATGAAAAACGTGAATAGAATACTGAAAATCCAGACTTCCAAGAAAAGAAAACAAAAAACAATCAAAACGAAGCTTCTTATTGGCATGGTTGCTTTAGCTGCCGGCATCAGTATTCTTTCCGGAGGAATTTCTTCAATCATTTTATATAACAATGCCGACAGTAGTATGAAATCTTCAATGTCAGCAAGCGCAAAGGCCTATAGTCACACCGTACAAAATGCACTCAATGCTTATCGATTGGGAATTGAAACCGTTGCTAAAAACACAGAAATTACAGATGAAAGAATTGATTTGTCTGTTCGGCAGGCGAAAATGGCGGAATTTGCAAAACAGTATGGCTTTGAGACTATCTCCATTTCTGACGAGAATGGAAAAACTTCCGACGGTACCGACATTAGCGAATGTGACTTTTATAAAAATGCCGAGGATGGTGTAACATATGTCTCCAGCACGTTGATTTCAAAAACAGATTCCAAGGTGACCGTATATGTAGCGACCAAATTTAATAATGGCACAAGTTACTCCGGTATTGTTTATGGTGCCTTAAGCAGTGACCAGATCAGCGGTCTGATTGACGATGTTTCTATTGGAAAATCAGGATATGGCTATATTGTGGATAAGACCGGAAAAATTATTGCAGACAAAAGTCGGGCAAATGTGAACAATATGGTTAACTATATGGATAAGTCCAAGAAAGATAGTTCCTTGTCAGATGTAGCTGGACTGACAAAACTGATGACTGCCGGAAAAACAGGCGGTCAAATTTGCAACATGAACGGTTCCAGCAAATATATCTCCTATCTGCCAATTTCGGGATCAGACGGATGGTCAATTGCAGTAGTGGCAAACGTTTCTGAAATGATGGGTAGCATGACTGTGTCTCTGGCGATTACCGGCGTTTTAATTATTATATTTATCATTCTATCCTGTGTGATTTCTAGTAAAATTGCAGATCCAATTGTAAACCCAATTGTAGGATTAGTGCGCCGCATCGAATCATTGGCGGAAGGTGATTTGCACACGGAAGTCCCATTTATCCAAACAAACGATGAAGTTCAGGCACTGTCAGAAGCGTTCGGAAGCACAGTCTATTCTTTGAATAACTACATAGGCGAAATTTCAAATGTCTTAGGCAGCATGTCAAAGGGTGATTTCACCGTTGAGATTACACAAGACTATAAAGGAGATTTTGTAGCAATTAAAACTGCTCTTAATGAGATAGTAGCCTCCCTTCACGGCATGTTTTCGGATATTAACCAATCTGCGGATCTAGTGGCATGCGGTGCAGGACAGATGGCGGACAGCGCACAGGCTCTTTCACAGGGTGCTGCGGAGCAGGCGAGTACCATTGAGCAGCTTTCTGCTTCCATTGAAGAGATTGCCAATCATGTTAAGCAAAGTTCAGCCAACGCTTCCAGCGCCGATCAGCTAGCGGCGGAGGCTGCAAAAGAAATTGACAACGGCAATGAACATATGGAGCAAATGATAGCAGCAATGGAAGAGATCAGTAAATCATCAAATGAAATTGGTGAAATCATTAAAACTATTCAAAATATTGCCTTTCAGACGAATATCCTAGCACTGAACGCAGCGGTAGAAGCCGCAAGAGCAGGTCAGGCCGGAAAAGGCTTTGCTGTTGTAGCAGATGAAGTACGAAACCTTGCTGGCAGGAGTGCGGAGGCTGCTGAAAACACGACGGCTTTGATTGAAAATTCTATTCATGCTGTTGAAAAAGGTCGGAAAATCGCAGATGAAACGGCGAAGGCGCTTCATGCAATTGTGCTAGGAACACAGCAGACTACCGAACTGATTCGACAGATTTCCAATAGTGCTGATGAACAGGCCTCGTCAATCAATCAGGTAACAGCCGGTGTTGAACAAATTTCCAGCGTTGTACAGACAAATTCAGCAACCGCAGAGCAAAATGCGGCTACAAGTGAGGAACTGAGTGAACAGGCACAATTGCTAAAAGAAAATTTAGCACGTATTGAGTTGGAAAAATCGGAAAAACACATGCAAGCCGAGACAGACAGAGGCCTGAATGAATTGGTCACAGTAAATTAATCGCCCAGTCAAAGGAGTATCAGAGAAATTAAAAACTGCGTTTAGTTTGGTATTCCTTCCATAGTGGGATGCTGTTGGATTTTGCAAAAATGTATTTGATATAATTTTATAATTTAAATTGACTTTTTAAGTAAATGTAGTATGATTAACTTAACCAAGTCTGCTTTCTAAAATTTATAGCTTTTGAAGGAGCAATATATGAAAAAAAGTATTAAAATGTCGGACATTGCAGAAAAGCTGAATATCAGCATTGTCACGGTTTCAAAAGCCCTTGCTGATAAAGACGGAGTAAGTGATGAGCTCCGCCTGAAAATAAAGCAGCTTGCGGGCGAAATGGGTTATACCTATAATTCTACTGCCAAATCGCTTAAAGAGGGACATACATATAATATTGGTATTTTAGTGCCAGAACGTTTTTTAGGCAAAACGATGTCGTTTTACTGGGTATTGTATCAAAACATCTCAAAAGAACTGATGAAAAAAGATTATTATGCTATTTTTGAGATATTGAAACTTGCAGATGAAGAGAATCTGATTTTACCGAAAATGATACAGGATCAAAAAGTCGATGGGATCATTATTTTGGGACAAGCGAAGCGAAATTATGTCAAAGCTGTAAAAGAAACGGATGTCCCGATGATTTGCATGGATTTCTATGAAAATATTCCGGATGTGGACACCGTTGTAACGGATAATTTTTATGGAACCTATCTTTTGACCGATTACTTAATTGAAAATGGTCATAGGGATATTGGATTTGTCGGCAACATTAAAGCGACCAGCAGTATTCAGGACCGCTATTTGGGCTACTATAAAGCATTAATTGAGAATGATATCCCTTATAACAGTCACTGGACAATTTCGGATCGTATTGACAGCGGAGCATATATTGAGATTACTTTGCCGGATAAAATGCCGACAGCTTTTGTCTGTAACTGCGATGAAACAGCTTATCGGCTGATTAAAGAATTACAGCAAAGCGGTTTTCGTGTTCCGGAGGATATTTCGGTAGTTGGATTTGATAATTATCTGATTTCCGAAATCTGTGACCCACCCATTACAACGGTTGAAGTAGATATGAAAGCAATGGCGCAAACCGGTGTGGAAATGATTGTACAAAGAATTAATCATATACATTACAAAACCGGAAGAAGGTTGATAAGCGGAAAAATTATAATTAAAAATTCAGTTAAAAATATAAATTAGTTAGCTAAATAATGAATTTGAATTACGATAATAGTTAAGATGGCTTATTTGCATTTTTCGTGCGAATAAGCTATTTTATGCAAATTTTATTAAATTACAATAAATATTGATATTTTTAAGTATATGTATTGACATTTTTATGTTTAGCTTGTATACTTTAGATAAGCTAAACGATAACTTAACTTTAGCTAAATGAGAGGAGATAAGATTTATGAAGGCAAAAAAACTAGTAGCACTTTCCATGGCAATGCTGATGGCTTCAACTTCCTTAGCTGGCTGCTCACAGGGTACAACTACAAGCTCCACAGCAAGTAAAACAGACAGCGCAGCTTCAACATCTTCCACCAGCAACGGCGTTGACAAGAACATCACTGCAACAATTGAGGTTTGCACAAATAGAACGGATATGAAAACCGTATTCGAGGGCTATGCTACCGAATTCAAAAAAACATATCCGAATGTAACGATTAAATGGACAGCAACCACTGATTATCAAGGCGACATGACCAAGAGAATGACCACGGAAGATTACGGCGATGTATTGATGATTCCTGCGAACATCACAAAAGACAAGTTTCCAAGCTATTTTGAGGCACTTGGCAAACAGGATGACATAAAGAAAGAGTACAATTATACCGACAACGAAACCTTGGATGGTACTACATATGCGATTCCTGTTGGCGCAAACGCAAATGGATTCGTTTACAATGATGCAGTGCTGAAAGCTGCCGGTGTTACAAAATTGCCGGAAACAGCCGATGAATTTTTAGCTATGCTCAAGGCCATTAAAGACAAGGGAACAGCTGTCCCGCTGTATACCAACTATAAAGATGGTTGGCCGCTTACCAACTGGACCAATGCAATCGTAACCGCAATGGCCGGTGATATGGACTACATAAATAAGATGCTTACCAATAAGAGCGAATATCTTCCCGGTTCGGCATCCTATAATTCACTGAAGCTCCTGTATGATGCTGTAAAGAACAAATATGTCGAAAAAGATCCAATTACCTCAAACTGGGAACAGTCCAAGCAAGATATGGCGGACGGCAAAATTGGCGTTATGTGCCTCGGTACATGGGCTGTCGGTCAAATTAAAGCAAAATCCAAAACCCCGGATGATATTAAATTCATGCCAGCTCCTGCCAGAAAAGACGGAAAAGTAATCATGCAAATCGGCCCTGACTACGGTATGGCAGTAAACAAACACAGCAAGAATATTGCACTTTCCAAAGAATTCATTAAGTTCTTTGTCAAGCAGTATCCAAAAGATTCTGAAATGATTTCTTCTCTGGTTGGTGCCGATCTTCCTGCTTATCTGAAAGATGTACAAAATCTTACTCTCAGCGAAGTTGTTCCGCTTACGACTGCACAGGCAACCGCCCAAGGCACCATCTTTAAGGAATCTACAATCAATATTAACGATAACGCTTGGATTAAGACGGTTGTAGAAATCGGTTTGGGCACCAATAAAACTTCTTTTGATGATTATATGAAGTCAGTCAATACAAAATGGGTCAAGGGTATTGATAAAGCTTCCAAGTAATTTCAAGTATTCATTCATCTGTTCATGTGAAGAAGGAGGATATAATTTATTTATATCCTCCTCTTTTAAAAAGGGGTGCTACTAATGGATCAAGTTGATCAAATCACTAAAGTAAAGAAAAAGTTCTCTTTTTCCAGTCTTCCATACAATCGCCAGAAAACAATCATATCAATTATGTTCCTTTTTGTACCGGTATTATTATTAATTGTATTTTCTTATCTTCCGGCTGTTGCGATGGCTCAATACAGTTTTACAGACTGGGACGGCGGCTTAACAAAGAATTATGTAGGATTTGAAAACTATCAGACGATTTTTTCAGACCCCAGCTATATCCAACCGATTTTTACCAGCCTTTATTATTTTGTAGCGTCTTTCATACAAATCGGTTTGGCAACTGTAATAGCAGCACTGCTCACTTTTCCGCTTCGGGCTAAGAACTTCTTTAAGGGAGTTTATTTTTTTCCATCGCTGATTAACAGTGTAGCAATTGGCTTTATCTTTTTGTTTTTCTTCCAACCGAGTGGTACTTTTGATACGGTTCTGAAGTTTTTGGGGTTATACAATCCGGACAGATTATGGCTGCAGGATCAGTCATTAATAAATATCTCCCTGGCGTTCACTTCTGTTTGGAGATACATCGGATATAACATTGTGATGTTTGCGGCAGCTATGCAGTCGATTTCGCCGGACATTCTAGAGGCTGCTAATGTTGATGGTGCAAATAAATTTCAACAATTTAGATATATTATCCTCCCTGGCATATCCACAATTTTGGGCCTGCAGTTATTTTTGGCAATCAGCGGTTCATTAACCGTGTTTGAAATTCCATATATCATGACAACTGGCGGGAATGGCAGTATGACGTTTGTAATTCAGGCTGTACAACTTGCCTTCTCAACACAAAGGATAGGCCTTGGATCTGCGCTTGGCATCATTCTTATGTTTTTTGCTGTTGGTGTCAGCATTCTGCAAAAACTCGTATTCAAGGAATGGGGAGGAAAGAAAAAATGAGAACACAATGGACAGCTTCAAATATTTTGCTGACAATACTTAAATATTTCATCCTCATCGTTTTGGTTTTTGTTGTGATTATTCCCGTTCTCGTTATGGTGTTTGCCGCATTTAAAACGGGTGATGAGTATGCGGCATCTGGCATACTGGAGATTCCGAAGAATTTTTTGAATTTTGAGAACTTTAAAACTGCAATTGTTGAAGGCTATATGATTAAAGGCTTTATCAACACGTGCATCATCATGTTCTTTTCTTTGATTGGCACCGTATTGTGCGGCTCCATGGTTGCTTTTGTTTTTAGTCGGTTTCAATCAAAATTTAATTCAGTTATTAATATCTTGTTTCTGGTCTCCGTCATGATTCCCAGCGTGGTATCATCCATTGCAACATTCCAAATTATTCATGCTCTTGGCTTATTTAACACCAGACTTGCACCAATTATTTTGTATTGCGGAACTGATGTTATTTCCATTTATATTTTTCTTCAGTTTCTTGACAATATTTCGGTTTCGTTGGATGAGTCTGCAATTATCGATGGAGCAAATTATCTGCAAATCTTTGGAAGGATTATTCTCCCGCTTTTATCTCCTGCCGTTGTAACCGTCCTTATCATTAAAGGCGTTAACATTTACAACGATTTTTATACCCCGTTTTTGTATACACCGGATTCAGATTTAGCAACTATTTCTACTGCTTTGTTTAATTTTAAGGGGCCATACGGAGCCCACTGGGAGGTAATTTGCGCGGGCGTTGTTGTCATTATGATTCCTACACTCGTGATTTTTATTGCCCTACAAAAGTATATTTATGGCGGTCTGGTTTCCGGTTCAGTAAAAGAATAAGCTTGAAAGGTTAGGAATTATATATGGCAAAAATTATAGGCGAAAGCCTTAAAAATATTCCTTGGCAAGACAAACCTGAAAATTGCTCGGCTCCTGTTTGGCGCCATATGGAGAACCCTGTTATTGGCAGAAATCCGGTAAAAGGTGTCGCTCGAATTTTTAACAGCGCAGTCGTACCTTATCAGGGAGAATTTATCGGGGTGTTCCGTGGAGAAACTACGAATGGCCGCCCACATATTTACTTAGGGCACAGCCGAGATGCAATTCACTGGAACTTTAGTGAGGAAAGAATTCACTTTGTAGATGAAAACGGAGATAATTATCAGCCGCTCTATGCATACGATCCCCGTCTAGTTAAAGTGGAGGATACCTACTATATTATTTGGTGCGGTGATTTCGACGGAGCGGCAATCGGTTTAGCAAAAACAACAGATTTTAAAACCTTCACAAGAATCGAAAATCCATTTTTACCCTTTAACCGCAACGGCGTTTTGTTTCCGCGTAAGGTTGACGGAAAATTTGTGATGCTTTCCCGCCCAAGCGACAGCGGCCATACCCCATTTGGTGATATTTTCCTGAGTAAAAGCCCAAACTTAATTCATTGGGGAGAACACCGCTGTGTGATGCAAAAAGGCGGTAACGGATGGTGGCAGAGTGTGAAAATCGGCTGCGGACCAGCACCGATTGAAACCAGTGAAGGCTGGCTGATGTTCTATCATGGAGTTACCGGTACCTGCAACGGTTTGGTTTATTCCATGAGTGCAGCCATTCTTGACCATGATGATCCTGCTAAAGTATTATATCGTGCTGGCTGCTTTATGCTGACCCCTGAGGAATGGTATGAAGAGCGTGGCTTTGTTCCAAACGTCATATTTCCATGTGCAACCCTTTGCGATGCCGAAACCGGGCGCATTGCTATCTATTACGGCGCGGCGGATACCTATGTCGGTATTGCTTATACAACGGTTGATGACACGATTGCGTTTGTAAAAAAGCATCATGAAAATATCGGTTTGGATGCGACAGACGGAAGAATTTAAGAAAGCAGAAAGAAATGAGTAAGTTATACGATTGTCAAACAGAACAGTTTTATGGATATAAAGGAATTGGTGATGCACCGACTGATTATGACGCGTACTGGGATAGGGCATTAAAAGAATTGGATGGTGCTTCACTGGAGTATCAATTGGTGAAAAGCGATTTTGCATCCAGAAGCTGTTACGCCTATCATCTGTATTTTACTGGGGTAGGCGGTGCAAAAGTACATTGTCAGTTTTTAAGGCCGAAAAATATTCCAGAAGGAACAAAAATTCCGGCTGTCGCGGTGTTTCACGGATACTGGACGAATTGCGGCGATTGGACGGGAAAACTCGGCTACATAGCGGAAGGCTTTTGCGTACTGGCAATGGATGTACGCGGTCAGGGCGGCGAAAGTGAAGACAACGGCATCTACAAAGGAAATACGCAAAGTGGGCATATCATTCGCGGCGTGGAAGGCGATAGCCCGGAAGATTTGTTTTACCGTAATGTTTATCTGGATACTGCGCAGTGCATTCGCATTCTCATGAGTATGGATTTTGTAGATGCAAAAAATGTTTTTGCAACTGGAGCTTCCCAAGGCGGAGCGCTGACTGTAGCGTGCGCGTGCTTATCTCCCAAGCTGAAAGCTGCAGCACCTATGTACCCGTTTCTCTGTGATTTTCGTGGAATTTATCAAAACAACTTCAATTGCAGTGCGTATGAGGAAATTACGTGGTATTTTCGGCAGCGTGACCCAATGCACCTGAAAGAAGATGCTTTCTTTGAACGGTTGGGCTATATTGATTTGAAAAATCTGACCAAGTTTATTCAGTGCGATATTCTTTGGTTTACCGCGTTAATGGATAAAGTATGCCCTCCGTTTTCACAGATGGCGGCATATAATCATATTACTTCCAATAAGAGTGTCATTTATTTTCCGGAGTATCAGCACGAGTATCTTCCGTATGCAGGAGATGAGATTTTGAAGTATTTTTTGGAACAGTTGAATAAGTAATGGGAATGGAGTATTTGCTTTGATGCAGGTAAATGATTTTTGGTATCAAGTGAAAAAATTGTCGGAAACAATTTGGTACATATCCGACCATGGTTTTGATCTAATGTACTTTGTAAAAGGGAAGAACCGTGCGATGCTGATTGATACCGGGTTTGGAATTGGCAATCTTCCTGCGTTATGCAGTGAATTTGCTTCGGTTGAGACCTTATCGGTCTTGACCCACGCGCATCCTGATCATTGTATGGGTGCCGGTCAGTTTGCAAATACCTATCTAGCAAAAGATGATATTTTATTGCTCCAGTACTTTTCTGAATATAATACCCGCAAAAAAATGGCAAGCGAATTTCTGAATACAAGCACTAAATTTCCACACGATGAAGCAAGCATTCATAATTGGGCCAACTGCAAAGTAAATCAGATAACCGAACTGTCAGACGGGCAGATCTTTGATTTGGGTGGTCGAAAAATCCATGTAATTTTAACCCCCGGCCATACGAAGGGCTCCTTATGTTTGTTAGACGAATCGGAAGGCCGGCTATTTTCGGGTGACACTGTTTTAAGCTGCAATCATCTTTTATGTCTTCCGGAATCCACTGGATTGCAAACCTTCTATCAGAGTCTTTTACATTTGGAAACCTTTCAATCCGGGTTCAATATCATTCATCCAGGGCATGAAAAAGCGCCGTTGGGTAAAGAGAAGCTGACGGAGCTGATTCATGGCGTCGAAGATATTTTGTCTGGAAAAATCAAAGGTGTTGTGGATGAAACCGAAAACGGTTCGCCAATGAAATACAGTTTTGGCAATCATAATTGGGTAATGGGTAGGCAGAAATGAACATGCATTCTAGTGAGTGCACAACGAGTGGTTTTGCATATCTTGAACCAGTAAAGATGGAGAAAAATCCTATGAACGATTTAAAAACAATGAGCGAAGAAGTTGAAAACGAATTACTGAATCATATTTTACCATTCTGGGATGCATTGAAGGATGACCGAGGCGGCTTTTATGGCTTAATGGATTTTGACTTAAAAATAGAAAAAGATGCGGTCAAAGGAGTTATTCTGAATAACCGCATTCTGTGGTTCTATTCCAATGTGTATCTGAATACGAAAGAGAAAAATGCGCTTGCGAATGCACAGCATGCCTATTTGTTTTTAAAGCAAAGCTGTTTTGATGAGCAGTATGGCGGCGTGTACTGGATGATGAATTACGATGGTACACCAAATGACGATATGAAGCATACATACAATCAGGCATTTGCAATTTATGGCCTTTCTTCCTATTACGCCGCATCCGGTGATAAAGAAGCTTTACAACTGGCATATCAATTGTATCATACAATTGAAACAAAGTGCACAGATGTCTATGGCTATCAGGAAGCTTTCGATCGTTGCTGGCAACCGATTGAAAATGAAAAACTTTCGGAAGACGGGTTTAATGCAAAGAAAAGCATGAATACGCTTTTGCATATAATTGAAGCTTACACGGAACTTTATCGTGTTGACCCAAATAGAGACGTTGGGAATAGTTTAAAAAAAGCATTGCGCCTATGTAAAAACAAAGTATATGATTCAAAATCGCATGTACTAGGAGTGTTTTTTGACGAACAGATGAAATCAATCGCGGACTTGTACTCCTATGGTCATGATATCGAAGCAACTTGGCTTATCGACCGTGCATGCGAAGTCCTTACGGATGATGCACTCACTGTGGAGATGGGCGTTATGACTGCTCAAATTGCCGATAAAGTCCTTGAAAGTGCGTTTGAGAATGGTGCACTGAATAATCAACGCTGTCGAGGAACTATAGACAAGACCCGCGTTTGGTGGGTACAGGCAGAAAGTGTCATTGGCTTTTTAAATTCCTATCAAAAGAGTGGAGACGAAAGGTTCCTGCAGGCATCCCTAGAAATTTGGGAATATATTAAAAAATATATCATTGACAGACGCAACGGTTCCGAGTGGTATTGGTGCGTAGACAGCCATGGGGAACCAATAAGAGAAGAACCAATTGTGGAGCCGTGGAAGTGTCCCTATCATAACAGTAGAATGTGTATGGAGGTAATGAAACGCAATGCAGACTTTTCATGAAAAATATGAACATGAGCTCTCAAAGCAAGAGACTTTGCTCACCAGAAAAAATAAAATATCCGAAGAATATAACGGCATTTATGACCGCTGGGTTTATCCGGTGCTTACACGCAAACATGCGCCGATTGTATGGCGGTACGATTTAAATCCCGAAACAAATCCAAACTTTATGGAGCGCTTGGGCATTAACGCGGTGTTAAATGCAGGTGCAATTGAACTAAACAACAAGTTTTATTTGGTAGCGCGTGTGGAAGGAAATGATAGAAAATCCTTTTTTGCTGTTGCTGAAAGCGATAACGGAGTGGATAATTTCCGCTTTTGGGATTACCCCGTGCAGCTGCCGGATACCGAACCGCATGAAACTAATGTTTACGATATGCGCCTTACCAAGCATGAAGACGGCTGGATTTATGGCGTGTTCTGTTCCGAAAGTAAAGATAAGACTGCGAATGATCTTTCTGCTGCCATTGCTCAGGCAGGAATTGTGCGTACCAAAGACTTAATGACTTGGGAACGTCTGCCGAATTTAAAAACAAAATCTCCTCAACAACGAAATGTAGTGCTTCATCCTGAATTTGTGAATGGCAAATATGCTTTTTACACTCGCCCTCAAGATGATTTCATTCAAACCGGTTCCGGCGGCGGAATTTGTTTTGGATTGTGCGATGATATTACAAACCCTGTTATTACAACAGAAGAAACCGTAATCAGCCCCAGAGTGTACCATACCATTACAGAGTCCAAAAACGGAGCGGGAGCTGTCCCGATAAAAACTCCGAAAGGCTGGATTCATATTGCGCATGGTGTGCGCAATACTGCTGCCGGTTTACGCTATGTAATTTATGTGTTTGCTACCGATTTAAACAATCCGGCAAAGCTGATTGCCAGCCCGTCCGGTGTGTTTCTTGTACCGCATGGTGCAGAGCGTATTGGTGATGTCAGCAACGTGGTATTTACCAACGGAGTCATTGCAAGAGAAAACGGAGATGTTTATATTTATTACGCTTCCTCTGATACCCGCATGCATGTAGCTACTACAACAATCGATAAGTTAATGGATTATACGTTCAATACCCCGTCAGATCCGCTGTGTTCTGTAAAATGTGTGCAGCAAAGATGTGGACTGATTGCAAAAAACCTTGATTACTTACAAAAGAGGTAACCATGAAATATGTAAAAGGATTTACATTTGGCTACTTGGCGCGAGCTGGCGGGTACGCTGATGACCGTTCCAAACAGTCCATGTTGCTTTTAAAGCAGCAAACAGCATGTGACACAGTAATTTTGGCACTTGCTGCACTGCAGGAAACAGCACAATCAGAAACGATTGACTATACTGGTTCACACATGCCCACCGATTCCGAGCTTTGTGATATGATAGCCTATGCGCAGTCGTTAAATTTAAGGGTGTTTTTAAAGCCGATGGTTAACTGTAAAGACGGAACATGGCGTGCACATATTAATTTTTTTGATGTAGATGTACCGAACGAGCCGCAGTGGAGAAATTGGTTTCAAAGCTACACGGCTTATCAATTGCATTATGCGGTAATCGCACAGAAAATGGGCTGTGAAATGCTGATTATTGGCTGCGAAATGGTGCAGGCACAGCGCAAAGAGGCTTATTGGCGCGAATTGATTTCGAAAGTGCGTGAGATTTACACCGGATTGATTTCTTATAATACCGATAAATACCAAGAAGAACATGTTACTTGGTGGGATGCGGTTGATGTTATTTCCTCAAGCGGTTATTATCCAATCATTGATTGGAATGCACAGCTTACACGCATTCAGCAGGTAGTTAAAAAATACAAAAAGCCGTTTTTCTTTGCTGAAGCAGGTTGTCCAAGCAGGCATGGTTCTTCCCTTCTGCCAAATGACTGGACTTACAAAGGCCCGGTAGATATTGCCGAACAGGCGGAATATTATCGCGTATTATTTCGAAAAGCCGGTAATTGCGACTGGCTCATGGGTTTTGGCTTTTGGGATTGGAAATCACATTTGCATAATAAGGATGCCTGTGATGATGGTTATGCTGTTTATGGAAAACCGGCCTGCAATGAAATTCTTGAATTTTACAGTCAGTATAATTAACTATAAAATATTGGATGTTTTCAAATTGCTTTTTTCTGTCTCAGTTTAATGGAAAATTGGCAGTATGACCGCCTCTTCTATTATCCTGACAGTTTAAAGATATTCTCATTAGCTTACTCCTTTTCTTTTTCATTTTTCTCCTTTTAAAAGCTCCAGTAGCAGTTTATTGCTGCCTCAGGAGCTTTTTTCCTGCTTTTAAAAACTATCTTTGAGGCGGTAACAAACTAAAAACAATTTACAATAAGAAGTCAGACTTTAAAGCACTAGCTGAAAGCTGGGAACTTTCCACCCACAGTGCGGGGGAAAGTTCCATTGAAAGCGGGGAATACAAAGGGCTCAAGCTGAGCGAATACTTTGCAAAAGCAGGCAAGTCAGTTCTGGGGCGGAATTGCGCTCAATTTGCAAACCTTCCTGTCCTTATTAAGTTGATTGATGCAAAGGCTCCGCTTTCCATTCAGGTGCATCCCAGTGACGAATATGCGCTCCGCGTGGAAAAAGAGTCTGGCAAAACAGGAGTGTGGTACATACTGGACTGTGAAGAGAATGCATCCCTTTATTTCGGCGTGAACCGTGCGCTTTCAAAAGATGAGTTCCGTGCTAAGATAGAAGACAACACTCTATTGGATATCCTCAACAAAGTCTCCGTACATGTGGGCGATGTATTTTTTATTGAAGTTGGTACTATTCACGCAATCGGCGCAGGCATTCTGGTTTGTGAAATTCAGCAGAATTCTAACACGACCTACCGCGTTTATGATTATGGCAGAAAAGATGCTAATGGGAATACACGGGAACTGCACATTGACAAAGCACTCGATGTATGCAATTTAATGCCGTGCGGGGCGACCGGAGCACAGGGAAAGATTGAATCTTTATGCGGTTTTACAAGATGTCTTCTGGCAAGCTGCAGATATTTTACCACCTACCATTACAATGTGAACACTTCCTGTACTTTAGAGATAACTGAAGACTCGTTTCGCTCTATCGTTTTTACAGAGGGCATCGGCTTCGTTTCATCGGATGAAACCGCTTTTCAGTTTGCAAAGGGCGAAAGCTATTTTGTCCCTGCAGAAAAAGGTACTGTCACAGTCAATGGTAAATGTGAATTTATCTTAACGACTGTTTAAGCATTTAACGCTATGACCTACAAACGAGCATCTTTGGAAACTATTTTACACGATGATTCAGGAAGGGTGCTACTTAAGACCAGAAGTTATTATAATGGGTTCTTCTGCGTGCTTATTAAAAAATCAATTGTTGTACAAAATAAAGAAACTCTTGTATAATAGATACGCGAGTAAGAAATATGTATGAACGAATGAATAATTGAAGCAATAGTCAATTTTTACTTTTTAAAAGGCTCATGCAGGTTTACGACTTAAGCACAGGTGTCAAAAAAGTGATTTTCGCTGAAATCGTATTTGGGGGCTGCATATAAGAATTAAACGTATAGGAGGTATTTATATGTCAATAAGCATGAACAATCCCGACTATGATGATTATATTGCTGAACTCGGTTATTTTTCGCATCGAATATCAACACCGACCTGGCAGATCATTGAGGCCCCCCTCCAGGCGGTCGATCTGACCTATATCGTGGCAGGAAAGGCGGAATATCTTGTAAACGGTGTTCATCACATCGTCAAAGCAGGAGAGTTGATCTATATACCGCAAGGGAGTATGCGCTCTGCAGTCACATTTGAGGATGATCTTATGGAAGGTTATTGTTTGAATTTCGAACTGAAAAATTTGCAGGGACAGGATGTTGAATTGCCGTTTCCGCGTATCAGTAATATTGGTATTCAACAGGATCTTATTTCATTGTTCAATGATTTAAATAATGATTATTACAGGAGAGAGCCGGGCTATCGGATGAAATTGCGCGGCTGGATGCAATTTATTCTTCATCGTTACATTGAATTGATTGTTTTTAAAAGCAATATAAATACTTTAGATAACCGAATTGAAAAGGTTTTGCGGTATATCACAAAACACTATTCAGAAAATCTGTCCATTCAGGAGCTTTCACAAAAGTTTGGTCTCAGTCAGTCATATTTCGGTGCATTGTTTGCCCAAGCTACTTCCATGTCTTTTCGGCAATATCTTATGAAGGTTCGCCTGAATGTAGCCGAGGACATGCTGCTCAGCGGTGAGTATAGCGTTAGCGCTGTGGCAGAGGCTTGTGGATTTGCAGACGTTTTTTATTTCAGTAAGGTTTTCAAAGCAAGCAGAGGTGTCTCTCCTTCTGCCATCATTCCATCTGTACCGCATATTACACGGAATGTTCCGGGCTGCTATCCGGGGGAGCTAGAGGTGTCAGCGTCTGGCACATCGCCAATACCATAGTTCCATATCTCCTAATGTTGGTTGGGTTTATAAATAGCATTAAGTTATAAAGTGCATTTCTATATGTATGGAAATGCACTTTTTGTATAATTTGATCGTTCTTGAAAGAACTATTTTTCCTTTTTAGCTTGCGCTCGTTGTAATTTATAAACTGTTTATCGCTGAATTGTAAAAAAATTGCCTTTATCAGATAAAATTATAGTTAATAATTACAAATAATATCGAGTTTATCCATTCCACTCTTTTCTGTTTTTTGATAAGATATATACAAATTCAGGGGATAGAAAAACCTACACGTGGCAGTAAAGCAATCCATTCTATTTACTAATTTGTAAAGGGAGTAATTGTATTAATACCGCTGGAATATGGAAATGGCATCTCCCTACTATAGTGAGCGACGGCATGGTTTTGCAGAGAAACGCCAAGGTAAAAGTATGGGGATGGTCGGAACCAAACAAAAGAATAACCGTTCTCTTTTTAAACCATTCCTACCGGACTTTAGCTGACTTAAATGGAAAATGGTCAGTTACATTGATGGAACATGAAGCCGGCGGGCCATTTGAAATGGAAATCCAAGGTAAAACTAAAGTCGTGTTGCATGACATCCTTATCGGCGATGTATGGATTTGTTCGGGACAATCCAATATGCAGCTGCCCATGACACGCGTAAAAGATAATTATGAGGATATTGTTAAAAATACAGTAAATTCCCGCATTCGCCAGTTTGATGTTCCGGAGCATTACGACTTTCATTCGCCATGTGAGAATACGGAAAAAAGCGAGTGGAAGCCTGTTACTCGCGAAACAATTCTAGATTTTACCGCAGTGGGTTTCTTTTTTGCAAAGTGCCTTTATGATATGGATTCTGTTCCGATTGGGCTAATTAAGACTGCAATAGGAGGCGCCCATATAGAGGCATGGATGAGCCGTGAATCCTTAAGAAAATATCCGGAGAAAATACAGGCTGTTGATCGGTTCAGCAATGACCAATATGTGAAGCAGCTGATGCAGATTGAAGAAACCAGAGAAAAGCAGTGGTATGAGCAGCTCGATAAGTTGGATCAGGGATTGCAGTGTGATAAACCTCAGTGGTATGCAGAAAACTATGATGATTCCGATTGGCAGACAGCACAAATTCCGGCTTATTTAGTGGATATTGGAATCAGCTTTAAAAACGGTGCGTTTTGGTTCCGAAAAGATATCACATTGCCTGCGTCATTGGCCGGAAAACCGGCGAGAATTTTTATGGGACGCATTGTCGATGCAGATTTTGTGTACATAAACGGTAATTTTGTAGGAACTACGGCTTATCAGTATCCGCCGCGTAAATATGATGTGCCTGCAGGCTTGCTTAAAGAGGGCAAAAACACCATCGCTGTGCGGGTGATCAGTAATCGTGGCAAAGCCGGGTTTATTACAGAAAAACCCTACCAATTGAATTTTGAGAATCAGTCCGTCGATTTAACGGGGGAATGGAAATATCGGGTTGGCGCTTTTGCCGAGATGCTGCCCGAAAAAACCTTCCTTCATCAAATACCGGTCGGCCTGTACAACGGAATGTTTTCTCCCATATCGGAGTACACGGTGAAGGGAGTCTTATGGTATCAGGGTGAATCCAATACGTCAAATCCTGAAGAATATGAGGACCTTTTTACCCAAATGATTAAGGAATGGAGAATAAAGCTTAAGCAGGAAAATTTACCGTTCCTTTATGTTCAGCTTCCAAACTATATGGAACGTGAAAATATACAGGCGGCCGGTAAATGGCCTCTTCTGCGTGAAGCACAGTTAAAGGCCCTCAAAGTGCCGAATACCGCGATGGTCGTTGCCATTGATGTCGGTGAATGGAATGATCTTCATCCGCTCGATAAGCAGAATATTGGCATACGTCTCGCCTTGGCAGCCCGGAAAGTTGCGTACGGCGACAGGCAATCAGTCGCAATGGGGCCGATTTATCAACGCATGGAAGTACAAGGAAACTTAGCTATATTAAGCTTTGCACATACCGGCAGCGGATTAGTATCAAAAGACGGCAATGAGCTTCGTGATTTTGAGATAGCTGGGCCGGACGGTATTTTCTTTGATGCGGATGCCTATATCGAGAACAATCAGGTGATTGTCAGTTCCAGAAATGTTGCGGCACCGGCACAAGTACGGTATGCATGGTGCGACAGTCCGAAGAGCGTAAACTTTTATAACAGAGAGGGCTTACCAGCTTCACCGTTTCGATCCGAACAGAAACTATCAATAAATGAGGATTGATTTTCATGAGAAAACGAATTGACAAACAGTGGAAATTTTATCCGGGTGGTGAATCGCCGTTTTTCGGTGTGAACAATGAGGGTACAGATGTAAATTTACCACATGATTTCAGTATCATACAAAAAAGAGATCCTAACAGCAAAGGTGGGGCATCGAATGCTTTTTTCCTTGGTGGGTTAGGTTGCTATAAAAAAAGCATTTTTATTCCCGAGAATTGGATGGGCAAGGACATTCGGCTTGAATTTGAAGGCATTTACATGAATGCTGAAATTCACTTCAATCGACAGCTGGTAAAGCGCCATATTTACGGTTACACCGGCTTCTTTGCAGATATAACACCCTATGTAAGGTACGGCGCTGAAAATGAATTGAGCATTAATGTTAACAATGACACTTTGCCGAACAGCCGCTGGTATAGCGGATCAGGTATTTACCGACATGTTTGGCTTGAGACACGCGAACTCGTTCATATTGCTTCTTGGGGCGTTTTTGTTACAATGCCGACGGTTTGTTCTCAACATTCCGTTATACAGGCAAAGACTGCGATTGAAAATAAGCGCTCTGAAAAAGAAACGGTTACCCTTCGTACATTGCTGATTGACAGAGATGGGAAGGAAGTTGCCGCAGATGAACATGAGGTTGTTCTTCCGGCCGGAGGCAAATTAGAGACCAAGCAGATTCTTGATGTTACGCCCGCTCATCTTTGGTCCATTGATGACCCGTACTTATATGAATTGAAAAGTGAACTTGTACAGAACTGTGCTGTGATAGATGAAAAGATTACCCCAGTTGGAATACGTTCTCTTTCTTTTGATACGAAGCAGGGATTTCAGCTTAACGGAACAACGTTTAAACTTAAGGGCGGCTGCGTGCACCATGACTGCGGCTTGCTGGGCGCCGCTTCTTATGATCGGGCGGAAGAACGCAAGGTTGAACTCCATAAGGCAAATGGGTACAACGCGATACGCTGTGCGCATAATCCACCGTCTCCCGCCTTTTTGGATGCCTGTGACAGGTTGGGAATTCTTGTGATAGACGAGGCTTTTGACTGTTGGAATGAAGCAAAAAGTCCGAATGATTACGGAATTTATTTTGATGCTTATTGGAAGGACGATTTAACATCCATGCTCCTTCGGGATCGAAATCATCCCTGCATTATCATGTGGTCAACGGGAAATGAAATACTGGAGCGTGACGGTCGTTCAGGCGGCTATGAGCTTGCGAAGCAGCTAGCGGACTTTGTGCGTTCTATTGATAACACGCGTGCGGTGACGAATGCGCTTTGCCCGATTCCCAAAATCAACGATAAAGTGGATGACGAGAGCTTAGCAGTAAGCGGTGATCAGTGGGCAGAACTGACTGAAAAATTTGCGGAACCGTTGGATGTTGTCGGTTACAACTATTTACGGCACCGCTATGAATATGACGGTAAGGAATATCCAAACCGCATTATTTGCGGAACAGAAACCTATCCCCCGCAAGCATTTGAGTACTGGGAACAGGTTAAGGAAAGCCCCCACGTAATTGGTGACTTTGTATGGACCAGCATGGATTATTTAGGCGAATCTGGGCTAGGCAGAACATGGTACGGGGAACGAAAGAGTTATTTAGGTGAGTATCCCTGGCATATGGCGTTTTGCGGTGATTTTGACATTTGCGGATGGAAACGTCCCCAATCCTATTATCGTGATTGTGTGTGGGGTATTTCGAAGGCTCCTTATATAGCGGTTTACAAACCGCAACATGTTGGGCAGACCGCCGGAGCTATGCTGTGGAGCTGGCCAGATGTGGATCCGTCGTGGGATTGGCCCGGATTTGAAGGCAAACCGGTTACGGTTGAAATTTATTGTGCGGACAGCGAAGTGGAACTGTTCCTGAATGGAAAGTCACTGGGGCGCAAGGCGGCAGGGAAAGAGAATCAATACAAGGCTGTTTTTAATACCGTTTACGAAGCGGGAGAGCTTATTGCAATAGGATACGCAGAGGGGATAGAAACAGCAAAAACCGTTTTGAAAACAGCAAAAAAACCTGCAGCGATTCGCTTGATACCGGACAGAATGTATTTGAACGAGGGTAAAGAAGATTTATGCTATGTTACGGCGGAAATTGTTGACGAAGACGGTAACATTGCATTCACTGAAGAACGTGATATCTATTTTTCAGTCTTTGGCAAAGGTTCGCTGCTGGCAGTGGGTAACAGCAATCCTATTTCGGAAGAAATGTATACGGGAAATCACCGAAAGGCATATAACGGAAGGGTGATGGCCGTTGTGCGTTCGGAAGGCCTTTCCGGAGAAATTACACTTACCGCGATGGCAGATGGATTACCTTCCGTCAATGTGGCGGTTCAAGTGGGAAAATCTTAAATCTGCACTTGCCTTTCGATTAGATATTGAGCAATAAAATCTTTTTTTAATGGGGGAAAAGTATGTATAGAAAAGGTATAGGCAAAAACATTAAAGTAATTAAGAGGGATTGGCAACTTTATGCTTTATTGCTTCTTCCGGTGCTGTATTACATTATTTTCAAATATGGGCCGATGCTTGGCAATGTTATTGCGTTCCGAAAATATGTGCAGGGCGGTCCATGGCTTGGAACAGAATGGGTTGGGCTAAAATATTTTAAAATGTTTATTACGGACGCTCAGTTTTGGGCAGCGTTCCGAAATACAATTATCATAAGTGTTACGACCCTGGTGATTACGTTCCCAATTCCAATTATTTTTGCTCTGCTGTTGAATGAACTTAAAAGTGTCAAGTTCAAAAAGGTGACTCAAACCATTTCCTATTTGCCGCATTTTCTCTCGGTTGTTGTCGTCGCAAATATGATTTATGATTTTTTGTCACCCACCGGTGGCTTTGTGAATCAAATTGTACATTTTTTTACAGGAAGTACGATTCAGTTTATGCAGACATCCTCGTACTTTGTGCCAATCTATGTAATTTCCGTGATTTGGCAGGAGACCGGATGGGGTGCAATCCTTTACTTAGCGGCGCTGACCAATATCAATACCGAATTATATGAAGCAGCGGAAATTGACGGCGCCAACAAATGGAAGCAGACGCTTCACGTTACTATACCCGGTATCATGCCGACCATTGCGATTCTCTTTATTCTGAATCTTGGCAGTTTATTGAATGTAGGATTTGAAAAAATCCTTCTTCTTTACAATCCTGTTATATATGATACTTCAGATGTTATTTCGACCTATTTATACCGCATCGCGTTCAATTCAAACAGTTTCAGTTACGCTACGGCAATTGGTCTGTTCGAATCAGTAATTGGATTGGCCTTAATTATAGGCGCAAACAAATTGACAAGAAAATTCGCAGACACGAGTTTGTGGTAATAAGGAGAAGGTGAAGAAGATGACATCGTTTCGCTCAAAGTCAAAGGGAAGTAAAATATTCTACATTTTTAATATATTCATCATGCTTTTAGCAATCATTGTTACGCTGTTTCCTGTTATTAATATTTTGGCAAAGTCATTCAGTGATATGAAAAGCTTAACAGAAAATACAGTCAGCATTTGGCCGAAAGGCTTTAATCTTGACACTTACAAGACCATAATGGTCGACTCAACATTTTGGTTAAATTACAAAAATACCATTGTTTATACGGTTGCGGGTACTCTTTTAAATCTCTTCATGACCACAATATTTGCATATCCGCTTTCCGTTACACGGTTAAAAGGCAGAAGGGTACTGATGGCTTTTGTCGTGTTTACCATGTTTTTCAATGGCGGAATTATTCCAAATTACATGATTGTAAATGGCCTGGGTATGCGCAATACAATTTTTGCAGTTATCGTACCGGGTGCGATTAGCACCTTTAATTTGATAGTAATGCGTACTTTCTTTGAAGGAATACCAAAAGAACTTGAAGAAGCGGCATCTATTGACGGAATGAATACCTTCGGCATTTTGGTGCGTATCATACTTCCGCTTTCCAAGCCGATTCTCGCAACAATGTTTTTGTTTTATGCTGTTGCAATGTGGAACAGCTGGTTCCCGGCTTTGCTTTATTTAGATGATCCGAAAATGCAACCCGTCACCATGTATTTGAGGAATTTGATTGCCGGAGCATTGTCTGCAACAGGAGCAGATTCGGATTCGTTCGGAGCAGTTTCCATTAATATCCGTTATGTATCAATTGTGTTGACTTCACTACCAATTCTGTGTGTTTATCCCTTCTTGCAGAAATATTTCGTACAAGGTATGATGGTTGGTTCAGTTAAGGGGTAATTAAATTTTGCGCACTTTTTTTATATATAATTTTAATCAGGAGGAAAGTAATGAAAAAGATTATTTCTAAGTCAATTGCGCTGATTCTTTCTTTAGCAACTGTGATGAGTGTCACAGCCGGTTGTAGTTCAGGTGGTACTAGTTCTTCCAGTCAGTCTGCAAGTAAAGAAAGCAATATCACAACAAAAGATGGTTTCTTTTGGTCTAAAAATCCGATAACCATCACCATGCTGTACCAGGACAACACAATTTATCCCTATAAGGACAGCTGGACATTCTTCAAAACACTGAAGGAAAAGACCAATGTGACATTGAAGCCTACGGTTGTGGCACAGGCAGATTACGTACAAAAGAGAAGCGTACTGATCGCTTCCGGGCAAGAGCCGCAGGTTATTCCGAAAACCTATCCTGGCCAGGAAGATCCATTTGTTACATCTGGCCAAATTTTGCCAATCAGCGATTATCTAAATCTAATGCCCAACTACACCAAGAATCTGAAGGATTGGAACATTACCGATGATTTGAATAGCATCACGCAGGGCGATGGTAAGTACTACATCATGCCGGGTTTGCATCAGTCCTATAATCAGGACTATTCTATCTGCATGAGAATGGATATTCTTAAGAAAAATAACATCAAGGCTCCGGAAACATGGGACGAGTTTTATGATGTATTAAAGCAACTGAAGAAGCTTTATCCGGATGTCGTCCCGTTCTCAGATAGATGGAATATGGGTGCCACATTACAGTTTGCAGGTCCTGCTTTCCTGAAAACAGGAACCGGATTAGCTGCTACAGACGGTAACTTCTCACCTTCCGACTTACTCTCTTTTGACTCTTCTACCAAGAAATTCTCTTTCTATCCTACTTCGGATGGTTACAAAGCAGAACTTCAATATTTCAATAAACTCATTGCTGAAGGTTTGATGGATAAGGAAAGCGTAACCCAAACCCGTGATCAGGCAGTCAACAAATTCGGCTCTGGAAAATGCTTTGCAATGTCTGCAAACTCTCAGGCACTTAAGAACGATTATGCACCCAAACTAGACAGCACCCTTGGCAAAGGCAATTATGAAATTGCTAAGATTAATGTACCCGGTGGACCTGCCGGTAACTTAGTCCAAGGCAACCGTCTTGAAAATGGCGTTATGGTTACAAAAAAAGCGAAAGATGACCCGAATTTTGAGACTATCATGGGATTTGTAGACTGGCTTTGGAACAGTGAAAAAGCTCAAGAATTCTGCAAATGGGGCATTGAAGGCGAAACCTACACAAAGAGCGGCGATACTTACCAGATTAAGAGCGGTTATGCTTTGCCCGCCTATGGCATTGGTGATAAGGACGGAAAAGATATGCGCAAAGAAATGGGCTTCGGCGGTGGTAACTTCGTTCTCTCATACGGTGGACCGGATGCACTTGCCCATTCGTATATGACAAAAGAGGATATTGCTTTTTCTGAAAATGTTAGTAAAACGCGTACCCTTATCCCACAACCCCCGAAGGTAGCCTATGATGAAGCTACAAAAGAGTCACAGGAATTGCTCAATACACAATTGAAGGATTACTGTAACCAAATGACCTATAAATTTATTCTTGGTCAGAAAAATCTTACAAGCGATTGGGATAGTTACGTCAAGGAATTCCAAAATAAAGGCGCTACAAAATATGTGGATACTGCCAATTCTGTTTATGCAAACCAAAAGAAGTAATAACAGTATTAGCCACTCTGAATACTAATTTATACTTATGAACTAACATACTTACAGTTATTAGCCTGAGGCTATCTGATGGATGACATCTGAACTAACTTCATTCAGATAGCCTTAGGCAGTTTTTTAATCACCGAGCAGGTTGTTTTTCCAAAATTCAATATGCATTGGTTGCAGGGGGATTCTCGTACATGAAACAAGCAGAAACTATTACTCTAAATCCGGCATATTCCTGTTGGATGAATTTTGAAATGTATCATAATTCAGTGGATTGCTCACTTGAAAAGTACTGTCACCGCATTTTAACCTCAAATACATCCAAAGTGGTAAACACCGCTGTGCAAGAACTCTGTGCAGCAATAGAAAGCATTTTTCATTTTATCCCTCAAATTGTCAATTCAAGCGAAAACGATTTACTCTGCTTAGAATTATTAATTGAAGAAAGTAATGCCGCTCTTAAGCCAAAGGAAGTTTGCGGATTCAAAATAAAATGGGTTCATGAGAATGGCAATGATAAAATTGTCATTTCCGGTACAGATGAAAACGGAGTGCTCTATGGTGTTTTTCAATTCCTTTTTGCTCTTGGTACCGGAAAATCAATTGATCAGATTGAAACCGAACAGAAAACGTATAATAAATTACGCATGATTAATCATTGGGATAATCTCTCCGGCAGCATTGAGCGGGGATATTCCGGCAAGTCCATCTTTTATGAGAATAATACAATCACACGCAATTATCGCAGGATTCGCGATTATGCAAGGCTTCTTTCTTCTGTGGGCATAAATTGTATCTCATTGAACAATGTGAATGTCCATAAAGAAGAAGCAAAATTTATTTCAGACGAATACCTATTGCAAATTGCACCGATTGTTTCTATTTTTTCCGAATACGGCATCAAGATACTGTTAAGTATCGACTTCGCTTCACCAATTCTTGTGGGAGGATTAAGCACAGCAGATCCTTTGGACGAGAATGTTCAGGCGTTTTGGCGGAACACGGTAGATAATATTTATTCCCATATCCCCAATTTCGGGGGCTTTTTAGTCAAGGCTGATTCCGAATCAAGACCTGGCCCCTATACCTATGGCAGAGACCACACGTACGGCGCAAATATGCTTGCTGAAGCTTTGCATCCGCACGGCGGATTTGTCATTTGGCGGTGTTTTGTTTATGACTGCCACACAGACTGGCGGAATCGTAAGCTTGACCGGGCCAAGGCGGCCTATGATAATTTTATTCCGCTGGACGGAAAATTTAAGGAAAATGTAATTCTTCAAATTAAAAACGGTCCTATGGATTTTCAAATAAGGGAACCGGTTACTCCTTTATTCGGATCGCTCAAAAAGACGAATCAGATTATTGAATTTCAAATCGCTCAGGAATATACCGGTCATCAGATTGACCTTTGCTACCTGGTTCCGTTATGGAAAGAGGCCTTGGATTTTGACACCTTCGCGAAGGGAGAAAATTCATTCGTACGTGATATTGTCAATGACAAACTTTTTCAAACGTCAATGGGCGGAATAGCCGGTGTATCCAATACCGGAAATAGCCCTGCATGGACTGGGAATCCGCTGGCTCAGGCAAATCTGTTCGGCTTTGGCAGGCTGGCATGGAATCCGGAACTTTCTGGAGCGGAAATTGCGGAAGATTGGGTGAAGCTTACCTTTGGTTCTGACCGTGTGGTCGTTCAAAAAATTACGGATATGCTGCTGCAATCGAGAGAAATCTACGAAAAGTATACCAGCCCGCTTGGAATCGGCTGGTTTGTAAACCCGCAGGCTCATTATGGTCCAAGTGTGGACGGATACGAATATTCCCACTGGGGTACATATCATTATGCGGATATAAAAGGGATTGGTGTTGACCGCACAGTGGCAACGGGAACCGGTTACGCGGGGCAGTACAGAAGTGAAAATGCGAAAATTTATGAGCAGGTTGAAAAATGTCCGGAAAATCTGCTGCTTTTCTTTCATCATATGCCTTATGACTATGTCCTAACATCCGGTTTGACCATACTTCAGCACATTTACGACACACATTTTAGAGGCGTTGAGGATGTAACCGAACTTCAAAACACCTGGAATTCGCTGCAGGGTAAAATTCACCCCGTTATTTTTCAGGAGGTTCAGCGCCGGCTCGCGTTACAGATGAAAGATGCGATTGAGTGGCGTGATGTTGTAAATACTTACTTTTACAGGAAAACCGGTATTCCGGATGAAAAGGGCAGGCATATTTATCCTTAATTTCACTTTACGCGCGGGTGCATGTAAACACGAAGCAGTATGGCAGTTTTACAAATTTAAGCAAGGATTTTATCTGGCCTAAGTTGTTTATACAATATTTTATTTGTTTGGAATGGAAATACTATGGAAATTTATAAGAATGAAAGTCTTAACTTTGAAGAAAGGGCGAAAGATTTAGTTGCACACATGACTTTGGATGAAAAGGTATCCCAAATGCGATTTCAATCGCCGTCAATCAAAAGGCTGGGTATTCCCTCCTATAACTGGTGGAATGAAGCGCTGCACGGTGTTGCGCGGGCAGGTGTAGCAACAGTGTTTCCACAGGCAATCGGTTTGGCTGCTACTTTTGACGAAAAATTGATGGAACGTACGGCTGACGTTATTGCAACAGAGGGCAGGGCGCGCTATCATGCGTTTGATAAGGAGAATGACCACGACATTTACAAGGGGCTCACTTTTTGGGCGCCCAATGTTAATATATTTCGTGATCCACGATGGGGAAGAGGGCACGAAACTTTTGGCGAGGATCCATATCTTACCGCTGTGCTTGGAACGGCTTATGTCCGTGGCTTGCAGGGAAACGATAAAAAATATTTAAAAGCTGCGGCTTGCGCAAAGCATTTTGCCGTACATAGCGGGCCGGAAAGCCTGCGCCATGAGTTTAATGCTGTCGTTTCCCAAAAGGACTTATGGGAGACCTATTTGTATGCGTTTCGGGCACTCGTAAAAGACGCGAAGGTCGAAGGTGTAATGGGTGCGTATAACCGTACAAACGGGGAACCTTGCTGCGGCAGTAAAACCCTTTTAAAAGATATCCTTCGCGGTCAATGGCAGTTTGACGGTTATGTTACTTCTGACTGCTGGGCGATCAAAGACTTCCATGAGTACCATAAGGTGACGGAAAATGCGTTTGAATCGGTTGCGCTGGCGGTCAATAACGGCTGTGACCTGAACTGTGGGAACATGTATGCCTATCTGCTTGCCGCCTATGAAAAGGGGCTGGTGACAGAAGAAAAGATTGACGAGTGCGTCCAGCATTTAATGGTCACACGCATGCGGCTCGGCATGTTTGACGATCCTAATCACGTCCCGTACACAAAAATTCCATGGAGCTGCAACGACAGTCACGAAAACAATTTACTCTCACTTGAGGCGGCGAAAGAGTCAATTGTTCTGCTTAAAAATGAGAATCAACTGCTGCCGCTTAATAAGAAAATAATAAAGAGCATCGGCGTAATTGGCCCGAATGCAAACAGCAGAAAATCTCTGATGGGCAATTATTACGGTACAGCGTCCCAATACGTTACGGTCTTGGACGGTATCCGCGAAAGCGCCAGAGATGACATAAGAGTATATTATGCTGAAGGCTGCCATCTGTATAAAGACCGTAATTCCGGTTTGTCCTCCTATTCAGGTGACCGAATTGCAGAGGCTGTGGTAGTTGCGAAAAACTCCGATGTGGTTGTGCTTTGCCTTGGTTTAGATGAAAGTCTGGAGGGTGAAGAGGGCGATCAGTCAAATGCCTACGCCAGCGGCGATAAGCCAAATCTGGATTTGCCGGGTCAACAGCAAAGATTGCTGGAAGCGGTTTATCAAACAGGTACACCGGTTGTTTTGGTGTTAATGGCAGGGAGTGCGCTGGCAGTGAATTGGGCAGACGAATATGTCCCTGCAATTCTGGATGCATGGTATCCGGGTGCTCAAGGCGGAAGAGCGGTTGCGTCTGTTTTATTCGGTGAATTCAGTCCGTGTGGAAAAATGCCGGTAACGTTTTACAGAACGGGTGAGGAATTGCCCGATTTTGAGGACTATTCCATGGAAAACAGAACGTATCGATTTATGAAAAACGAGGCGCTGTATCCGTTTGGTTACGGCCTGAGCTATAGTTCCTTTGCGTGTAAAGAGATGCACTTGTCAAGAACTATGGTGCAGGCAGGTGAATCCGTTACTTGCAGTTTGACTGTGGAGAACGCCGGAAATTATGAATCGGATGAAATCGTGCAGATTTATCTGAAGGATGTAGAGGCAAGCGTTCGTGTACCGAACTGGCAGCTCTGCGGATTTCAGCGTGTCCATTTAAAGCCGGGTGAAATAAGTAAGGTTAGTTTTGAAATTCATGCAAGAAGTATGGCTTTATTTGACGAAAGCGGTACATGTATATTGGAACCGGGAACCTTTCTTTTGTATGCAGGCACCTCGCAGCCGGATATACGGAGCGAGCAGCTTACCGGCAAAAAGGTTCTGCAGGCTTCTTTTGAAGTGCAGGGCAACCGCATGACAATGGAGTATTAATGAGGTTGATTGAAATTTAGCAATACAAAGAAGGAAATGACATGGCTTTAAACAGAGAAAATTTAAAAAATACGATACCTTGGGAAGCAGCGGCAATCTTACTGCCGCAGTTTGATATTGACGCAATGCGTGCCAATACGAAAAATAAACCGGAATGGATTCATTTTGGTTCCGGCAATATATTCAGAGGATTTTTGGCGGCCGCCCATCAGCAATTGCTTGAAAAAGGGGAAGCTCAAACCGGTATTATTGCGGTAGAAGCATATGACTATGAAATTATTGAGAAAATCTATAAGCCGAATGATGAGCTGAGCCTGCTTGTTACGCTGAATTCTGACGGTACCATGGGTAAAAAAGTAATTGCAAGCGTTGCCGACAGTATCGTGGCGGACAGTGAAAATGAACAGGAATGGACAAAGTTGAACAAGATTGCAGTAAATCCTTCTCTTCAAATGATGAGCTTTACCATTACGGAAAAGGGTTATAATCTTGTTTCTGCTACCGGCGATTTTACGATGGATGTTGCCTATGATATTGACCATGGGCCTGCCAAACCGCGCAGTATTATTGCAAAGGTAACATCCCTTTTGCTGAAACGCTATTATGCCGGCGCTTTTCCGATTGCACTTGTAAGCATGGATAACTGTTCCCATAACGGGGATAAACTCAGAAATGCGGTTTTAACGATTGCGGAGCAATGGATGAATCAAGGGTTTGCAGATAAGAAATTTATGGATTATTTGACGGATGAAAAATCCGTTACATTCCCATGCACCATGATTGATAAAATAACGCCCAGACCGTCCCCACTTGTGCAAAAGCATCTAAACGAAATCGGTTTTGAAGAGAGCGAAATTATTTGCACAAAGAAAAACACCTATATTTCCGCATTTGTGAATGCGGAGGCACCGCAGTATCTTGTCATTGAGGACGCATTCCCCAATGGGCATCCATATTTAGAGACGGCGGGTGTTTTCTTTACTGATAAGCAGACAGTCGAAAAAGCGGAAAGGATGAAACTATGTACCTGTTTGAATCCGCTGCATACGTCACTTGCTGTTTTCGGCTGCCTTTTAGGTTATACATCTATAGCGGCAGAGATGAAAAATGAAACGCTGAAAAAGCTTGTGCTTGGTGTTGGACTAAAAGAGGGGATGCCGGTTGTTGTTAACCCGGGCATTATCAGCCCGACGGAATTTATTCAGGAGGTAATTGAAAAGCGGCTGCCAAATCCCTTTATGCCGGATACTCCGCAGCGTATTGTGTGCGATACCTCACAAAAGATTCCGAATCGGTTTGGCAATACCATTCAATTGTATCAGCAAAGAAAAGATTTGAACGTTGCCGATTTAACGTATATTCCGCTTGTCATCGCGGGATGGTGCCGCTATCTTCTTGGCGTAGATGATAATTTGGAACCAATAGAGTTAAGCTATGACCCAATGCTGAAACTGCTTCAAGGGTATTTGGCCTCCGTTAAAATCGGACATGAGGAGACGGCAGCGGATTCGTTAAAGCCAATTCTCAGCAATGCCGAAATATTTGGTGTCAGCCTGTATGAGGTTAACCTCTCCGGTAAAGTTGAGAAATATTTTAAAGAAATGATTGTGGGCAAACATGCCGTACAAAACACACTTGAAAAAGTTGTACGATAGGAGGTTTTTACAATGATTATGTCATTTCGTTGGTTTGGCGAACACGACGACAGCATCACATTAAGTCAAATTCGTCAAATTCCAGGTGTGAAAAATATTGTCGGTGCTCTTTATGACGTTCCGGTCGGCGATGTGTGGCCGATGGATAAAATTCTTGCACTTAAAAAGCAGATAAACGAGAACGGTCTTGCACTTGAAGTAATTGAAAGCGTAAATATCCATGAAGATATCAAGCTTGGTGCCCCAACCAGAGACAAGTATATTGAAAACTACAGACAGTCCATACGCAATCTCGCAAAAGTTGGCGTAAAGGTAATTTGCTATAATTTTATGCCGGTGTTTGACTGGATTCGAACAGAACTGTTTCGACCGCTTAGTGACGGCTCCACAGCAATGGCATACAACCATGATTTGCTCAAAAACATGACCCCGGATGATTTGGCTGTTTATGTGGAAAAAAATTCAAATGGATTTGTTCTCCCAGGTTGGGAAAAAGACAGAATGGCCGAACTGCAGAAAATATTTGAGCAGTACAAAGATATTGATGACGAAAAGCTATTTGCCAATTTTAAGTATTTCTTGGAAGGTATTATTCCGGTTTGTGAAGAAGTTGGCATAAAAATGGCAGTTCATCCGGATGATCCCCCTCGTTCGCTGTTTGGACTGCCACGCATTGTTATAAATAGAAAGAATTTGGACCGCATTGTCAAGATGGTAGACAGCCCTTGCAACGGCATTACTTTCTGCACCGGTTCTTTGGGTGCAAACAGAGAAAACGATCTGCCGGAAATGATTCGTCATTTTGGCGGTATGGGTAAAATTCCATTTGCGCATGTGAGAAACATCAAGTTTATCGATGATATTTCCTACCACGAGACTTCTCATCTTTCGAGCGATGGTTCTCTCGATTTATATGAAATCATGAAGGCCCTTCATGATGTTCACTTTGACGGATATATTCGGCCTGATCATGGCCGCAACCTTTGGGGCGAGAAATCACGGCCGGGTTATGGGCTCTATGACAGGGCGCTCGGAGCGGCATACCTAAACGGATTGTGGGAAGCACTGTCAAAATCAAAAGAATGAATACGATGTCCTTTCGTTTTTCTAAGAGGTATGCAAAATGAAACAGTTTATGGATGAAAATTTTCTGCTGAACAGTGATACAGCGGTTTCGCTGTATCATAATGTCGCAAAAAAGTTGCCGATTATCGATTATCACTGCCATCTCAGCGCGCGTGAAATTGCCGAGGACAGGCACTTTCAAACGATTACTGAACTGATGCTGGGCGGTGACCACTACAAATGGCGTGTTATGCGCGCAAACGAAATCGATGAAAAATACATTACTGGAAATGGCTCGGACTTTGAAAAATTTCAGGCATTTGCGAGAACACTTTGTAAATGCGCCGGTAACCCGCTGTACCATTGGACGCATTTGGAGCTAAAACGCTATTTTGATTTTGACCCTCCGCTGAATGAAAATACTTGTGCACAAGCGTATGAACTCTGCAACAAAAAATTGCAATCAGAAGGATTTTCCGCGAAAGGCTTGATTCAGCGTTCCAATGTAAAATTACTTTGCACGACGGATGACCCGATTGATAGCCTTTCCTATCATGATCAGATAAAAGAGGATAAGGAGTTTCCGGTATCCGTTTTGCCTGCCTTTCGTCCGGATCAGGCAATGAATATTGAAAAACCGGGATTTCGGGAATACATCAAAAAACTTTCCGAAGTCTGCGGCTTTGTTATTCGCGATTATACGGAATATGAGAAGGCTTTGATTCAAAGAATCGACTATTTTGACCGCGTCGGTTGTAAAACAGCCGACCATGGGTTTGATTACTTTTTCTATGAGCCAGCAGATTGTAATATTATCGAAAGTATTTTTAAAAAAGCGCTATCCGGAGCTGATGTTTCAAAAACAGAAGCGGAACAGTTTAAAACGGCTGTACTTCGGTATTTGTGCCGAGAATATAAGAGCCGCGGCTGGGTGCTGCAGCTGCATTTTGGCTGTGCGCGAGATACAAATTCCGTTCTGTTCAAAAAGCTGGGTAAGGATATCGGCTGTGATGCCATTGCTGCCTTTACCGGTGCCGGATCAGTTGCACCGTTTTTCAACGACCTTTATCAAACCGACAGTATGCCAAAAACGGTTATCTATTCACTCAATGAGAACGATTATCGGTTACTGTCAACCAATATGGGCTGTTTTCAGGGTAGCAGTGAGGGTGCTTTGCAGCTTGGTGCGGCATGGTGGTTTAACGATTCCATGCCTGGCATGGTTAAGCAGTTGACCGACCTTGCTTCAACCGGCGTGCTCGGCAATTTTATTGGAATGCTGACGGATTCCAGAAGCCTAATTTCGTATCCGCGACATGAATATTTTAGAAGAACTCTTTGCAACTTAATCGGAACATGGGTGGAAAACGGCGAACTGCCAATGAATGAGGATACCGAGAATCTCGTTTCCGATATTTGTTATTACAATGTGGTTCGATATTTTAATTTTATATAAACCTTTCTAATTATCTCAAGAGCCTTTTTGTTTCGGTAAAGACTCTTGGGATAAGTTACTATTTCAATGATGTTTAGGGGGATTTGTATGAATTCGGTGTATGAGCATTTAGAAAATATAAAAATTGTGCCGGTTGTAAAAATAGAGGATGCAAAAAAAGCCCTGCCATTGGCGCAGGCATTGCGTAAAGGCGGTCTTCCGTGTATGGAGATTACTTTTCGCACAAAGTGTGCCGCTCAGGCAATTCAACTGATCCGCAAGGAATATCCAGATATTCTTGTTGGTGCTGGTACGATACTGAATGTTGAACAGGTGAAGAGCGCCGTTGAGGCGGGAGCAGAGTTCATTGTTAGCCCCGGCTTTGACAGGGAAACAGTGGAATATTGCGTTGACCATCACATTACTGTCATTCCGGGGTGCTCCAGCCCCAGTGATATTCAGGCCGCGATTGAATGCGGATTAACCGTGGTTAAGTTTTTTCCGGCGGAAAGTGCAGGCGGCCTTGCCATGATAAAAGCGATGAGCGCACCCTATCAGGGCATTCGTTTTATGCCAACCGGCGGTATCAACGAAAGCAATGTGAAAGAGTATTTGAATTTTAACCGAATCATAGCCTGTGGCGGAAGTTGGATGGTTAAGGAGTCCTTGATTCAAAACAATGAATTTGAAAAAATTACGGCCTTGTGCCGCTCCGCATTTGATCTTGCACACGGAATTGCAAAGGAGAAACCGAATAAACCGGCAATCGTAAACTTTAATGTGCTCTGGCAGAACAAGGAGTACAGTTCGCTGGCTTTGGGCGAAATTTTATTGCGGCTATCTTCACCGGAGCCGGAACGTATCTCAGACCCGGGCACTTTTGTAAAGTATGCAGGCGGTGCGGAGCTAAACGTAATGGCTGGCCTTTCGCAATTGGGGCTAAAAACCGGTATGCTGTCGAAACTGCCGAAAAGCAGGATTGGAAGATTCATTCGGTCAGAAATTCAGGCAAAAGGCGTCGACACCGTATATATCTGCGACGATGGTTCTCCAGAAGCACGCACCGGCATCTATTTCTATGAGTCCGGATTTTCTCCGCGGAAACCGTCTGTTGAATACGACAGAAAGAATTCCAGCTTCACTAAATTTTCTGGCAGCGATATACCCGAAGAGGTATACGGCAAAACAACACTGTTTTATATAAGCGGGATTACGTTAGCCGTACTCAAAGATAAGATGGACGACATTGTAAAGACGATTAAACAATTCAAATCTGCAGGAAGTGCGATTGCTTTTGACGTAAACTATCGAGCAAACCTCTGGGGTGAAGAAGAAGCAAAATTTCATATTCAAAAAATATTGCCCATGGTAGATATACTGTTTGTGTCCGAAGAATCTTCCAGAAGAATGTTTAGAAAAAGCGGTTCGCTTGAGAATATTCTGAAAAGTTACTGCACCGAATACGGAATTTCGGTGGTTGCCGCCACCCAAAGAACGATTGTGAGCGGTAAGGTTCAAAATTTCGGTTCCGTTCTTTACAGTGCGCAATACGATACTTGTTTTACAGAAGAACCTTATGAAAAAATAGAAGTAGTAGACCGTATAGGCAGTGGGGACAGCTATGTTTCCGGCGTCCTGTATGGAATACTCCAATATCATAATTTGAATACCGCTGTTAAATTCGGCAACGCCTGTGCCGCCCTTAAGAATACGGTTAAAGGTGATTTACCTTCTCTGGATATAGATGAGGCGGAACAGATGATTCATGATCATGGAAACAAAGCAACCGGTGAAATGAATCGGTAAGGCTGGTATTGTGGAAACCGTTCGATGACCTCAGTATGGAGGGAATTGGGGAGATACTGTTGATTTTTGTCAGCGTGCTGTATGAGAAAGGATGAATAGGGGTATGACATTTAGCAATATTAGTTTTAGAAATACTTCTAAGAAGCAAGAAGACGTGAAGGTGAAAAACAAAAAAAATTTTAAACTGCATTTTCTGCATAAGCGGCATCGCAATGCAAGTATTTTTAAAAAGCTAAGCGCATCCTTCTTGATGATTGCGGTTATTAGCAGTGTACTGATTGGTGCTATTGGCATTATAAATTTGAACAAAAATAACACCATGTCCCAAAATATTTATCAGGAAGATTTGGTTCCATTGGCTCCGCTTTATCGTATTCAAACCGATTTTATTACGATGGGAACAAAAATAAACGGAAGTGATGTTTTCAGTAACCGAACCGCAGTCAGTGCGTTATCGTCACAGCTTTTAAACGAGCTTTCTCAGTATAGTTCGACGGTAAAAAATACGGAGGAAAAAGCCATACTTTCACAAATGGCCGCAAATATTGGTGATTATGTGTCGGGAATAAACGAAGCACTGAATGATTTTGGCAGCGGGGATTCAGAGTCGGCATATAAACTAATTGACGGCAAAATATCAACAATATCCGCAAATCTGGATAAGCTTATCACCGGATTGTATACTAAAAAGATTGCGGAAGCGAAGCAACAAAATGAGGAAAGCCAGCATGATTTTATGGTTTCAATGGGCATGATGGCTGTTATAACACTGATTTCGATTGGTCTAGCGGCCTTTATGGGCAGATTAAATGCGAAGCAAATCTGTAAGCCAATCAGTAGTCTTGTAAAATCTGCTGAAGAAATTTCCAAGGGCAATCTGAACGTAGAGTTCGAAAAGGGAAATGGCGACGAAATCAGTGTGCTCGCGGATACCTTTCAAAAAATGGCGGCAGCATGGTCAAGCTACATAAATGAAATATCCTCCGTACTCTCCCAAATGTCCGAAGGAAATTTGGATGTGACAATATCTTCCGAATATAAGGGCGATTTCCGAAAAATAAAGGAATCACTTAACCAAATCATCGCAACCTTTAATGAGGTGATCGGTGAAATTATTACCGCCGCGAACGAGATAACAAGCGGCACCAGTCAGCTTTCGGCGGGGAGCCAAAGCCTGTCATCTGGAGCGGCAGAACAGGCTGCTTCCGTTGAGGAACTGACCGCATCCATTACTGAAATTGCACAAAAAACAAAGCAAAACGCAATTAGTGCTTCAGAAGCTAATGAAATTGCGAATTCTTTAAAAGAATTTGCTGCCAGTGGCAATGACAAAATGGGGCAAATGTTAGGCTCCATGAGCGAGATAAGTGAATCTGCTATGGGCATTTCCGATATTATAAAAGCAATTAACGATATTGCGTTTCAAACAAATGTACTTGCCCTTAACGCTTCCATAGAGGCTGCCAGAGCGGGCAGTTATGGCAAGGGTTTTGCAGTTGTGGCGGAAGAGGTCAGGCACCTTGCATTACGCAGTACAGATGCTGCAAAAAGCACCACTCAGATGATCGATAAATCAATTGACAAGGCGGCTGTAGGTACCAATATTGCACAGGACACATCTGATTCACTGAAGATGATTGAAAAAGGTGTAAACGATACGGCTGCAATTATTGAAAAGATTGCAATATCATCCAAAACACAGGCAATGGGTATTAGCCAAATAAATAAAGGCATTGAAGACGTGTCTAAAATTGTGCAAACCAATTCTGCGACAGCTGAGCAAGGCGCAGCTGCAAGTGAGGAACTTTTCAATCAGGCAAAAAATATGAAGGAACTTGTCAGTGGCTTCAAGGTGAGAGAAAAATAAAAGAGACTTCATTAAATTTTGTGTAAAAGTGAATCAAGTACCTCCTTTTAGACAAAAGTCTGAAATTAAAAGGAAGTCTTTTTAATTTCAGCAACACCAGCAGAAATGATGAAGGAGTATGTAAATAGCCCAAAATTCAACAACACAGCAGAGGACATAACAGCCATGAAAGAAATGTTCAAAGATGTACGTTAACAGGTGATGCAAAGTGCATTGGAGAATAAACTCGGTTATGAAAAAACTGAAAGAATATGATAGTTTTACATTCATAATATTGTATGTAAAGTTATACCACATTGTAAGTATTTTTGCTGCTCATTTGACCTCAAAACCATAAAATAAACTCATGATTTTTGCAATAAAAATAGGTCATTTGAATGGCTGAAACAGTATTCAGAGTAGGACCCGATTTTCACAGGTTAGAGGAATGAAGGGGTAATAGTAAGTTGTTCTAATCAAGGTCAAAAAACAACCTTCGGGCCAATGCCCGAAGATTATTGCTGATTGTATCAAGGTTTAAGGCTGTATTTTTGACAGTCAATTTGACAATATAAGCATTTTACAGAACGGGAAGCATTTAACGCTACGCCCCACAAACGAGCAGCTTTGGGAACTGTTTTCGTAGGTACAAATCCTGCCTCCGCAACCACAAAAAATGGCTTGAAACCTGTTGCGTAGCAGGGTGGGATTCATTCCAACCAAATATTTTTGTTTTTTTGTCTGTCTGCTTGACAGGGGCTGTTCAGAGTGCAATGGGCTGACTTTTTTGTCCAGCCAAAACCACCGGCGGTGCCGGTGAGACCGGAAGAGCTTTAGCGGTCAGAAGTGAAAAAGAAACCTCCTTTTGCTATAATAACTGTGGTTTCGCCGCCAACAGTCAGCAAAAGGAGGTTGCCTACATGGCTACAAAAAATAATAACCAAGAGGAAAGCTACAGTTTAGCACATACAAAATGGAACTGCAAATATCACATAGTATTCGCACCGAAATTCCGAAGAAAAGAAATATATGGACAGAAACGAGCAGAAATAGGGAAGATACTAAGAGATATTTGCTCATGGAAAGGCGTAGAAATTGTTGAAGCAAACGCGTGTCCTGACCATATTCACATGTTGCTTTCAATACCACCGAAGATGAGTGTTTCCGGATTCGTAGGATTTCTCAAAGGGAAAAGCAGTGTCTTGATTTTTGAAAAGTTCGGGAATCTAAAATATAATATGGGAATAAACATTTCTGGTGCAGAGGGTATTACGTGGATACAGTAGGAAGAAATAAAAAAGCGATTGAGCAATATATTCAAAATCAGCTCAAAGAGGATTTAATGGCAGACCAAATGTCACTTAGTGACACAATGGATAGTTATAAGAAAAAATAAATAGTAGAGCGACAGCAGGCGGCGGAATTACCATGCCCCTTGAGGGGCCGCAGAGAACATGTTGCGCCTTTGGCGCCGCGGAAATACCACCGGCTTGCCGGTGGATTTTTATT
>JAEWYE010000007.1 GCA_023458755.1 Bacillota bacterium
TCAATTAAAAACCTATATTCATAAATACAATGCTTTTCCTATGCGCCCTCTCAAGTGGCAGTCTCCTAAACAGGTGCTTCATGATTTCTTTACTCTTGGTGTAACATATCATTGACAAACCTACATATTTTACTAAACCAAGAAGCCGCCTGCGAAATCAAGCAGACAGCTGCAAAATATGGTTTAGAGCGTTTTTGCAATTTCTTTCAGGTATGCTCTGAAATCTTTGCCGATCTGCGGATGTTTCAGCGCAACCTCAACAGAAGCCTGCATGATACCAAGTTTGTTGCCCATGTCGTATCTCTTGCCTGTAAAATCCACGGCAACCATGCCCGAACTGCGTGCCAGCGTACACATGGCATCCGTCAATTGAATTTCACCGCCTGCGCCGGGCTGAGTTCTATCCAAAATATCAAAAATATCCGGCGTCAATACGCAGCGCCCTAAAATTGAATAAAGGGACATAATTTTGTCAGCCGTTGGTTTTTCAATCATATCGGTACATTTAAAATAATTGTCATGAATATTTTCGACTTTTAACGAGCTGTATTTCAGAATTGCTTCCGGAGTTACCTTGTTTACGCCGAGTACGCCAAGGCCGAATTCTTCATAAGCACGGATGAGCTGTCCGCAGGCGGGGTCTTCGCCGATAATAACATCGTCACCGTATAAAACGGCAAAAGGTTCATTGCCAACGAACGAACGGGCACAGTTTACCGCGTGACCGAGTCCGCGTGTTTCCTTTTGACGAACAAAATAGATATTGGCAAGGTGTGAAATCCCGACAATTTCATCCAATATTTCTTCTTTCTCTTTGCCGCCGTCGGTCAGTCTTGCTTCCAATTCCGGTACTCGGTCAAAATGGTCTTCAATCAAACCCTTACCCCGATTGGTAATGATGAGAATATCCGTTATTCCGGAATGTACTGCCTCTTCCACAATGTATTGAATGGCAGGCTTGTCAACGATAGGAAGCATTTCTTTCGGCATAGATTTGGTAGCGGGAAGAACACGGGTTCCCAGACCGGCTGCGGGAATAACAGCTTTCGTTACTTTCATTTTACATTCTCCTATATGTCAAATTTTCATAATAAGTTATAGCAGGCGTGGTAAATAGATAATAATCATATAGCAAATCAAAAGGCAAATGGCCAGAGACGTATTTACACCGCCGCGGCTTTGTAATTGAACCGTATAATCAGCAGAACTTAGATTTTCATTTGCAATACCGTGAATCGTGTCAATACAGTGTTGGCAGTACAGCTTATTGCCAAGGAATCCGACCGCGAACATAATTATCAGTTGAATGAAAAAGATAAGGGACGGCAAGAAGATCAAAAACATTTTTAACGGCGGCAAATTAAAAAGAAGCACGCTCATTTGCTGCCACTGATCAGGTGTCAACGTAAGACTGTCCGATGTTACGCCGACTTTTTGAAACATTTCAGTAAGAATACCCGATGAGAAATATACATTTACATAAATTGACGCAATATATAGGGCAGTCATAACGGCTGTTATGATAGCACCAATTTTGTATTGCTTTCGGTAAAGCAGCCAGCCGCCGGAAAAAAGGAATGCGCAAAAATTGAATCTGCTTTTCCCAAATCTTTTTAAATTCATGAAAGTCGGCATATAATAAGGAGTGTTGTTCTGTACCAGTTTCGCAACATCTCCTGCCGGGATATCATCAATTAATTCAGCAGGATTAACTCCACCCATTGGGTCCAGAATAAACGGAATCGGCCCACCCGGATGGTTCGGATCTCCGTTCATGGGAAAGCCGCCGAAGGGCGGAAAACCGTTGTTTGGTGACTGATTTTGCTGAGAGCCATAATTTTGGTAGTTTGAATTGTTCGGATGCGGCTGAGAGTAGCCGATGAGTGACTGACCGCATTGATCACAAAACAGCGCGTTTTGCGTATTCATTTTTCCACAGCGCGGACACCTTTTGAAGCTGGAGTTATCTTGAGCATTGCTTTCCTGCGCCTGTTCCTCCTGTGTCGGGGCCCAAGTCTTTCCGGTGCCGTGAAGCTGTTCCGCAAATACACATGCTCCTGCCTGTTCATAACACGTGCGGTGATATGGTGCACCACATTCCGGACAGACTACAATATCGTCGTGCGCGGCAAACGGTTTTCCACATACCGGACATTTTAAACCGATATAATCAATCATTTTTATCCTCCTGCTTGTACATTGCTTAAGAGAATATGATATCTCTTGTAAATACATACTATTGTACATAATTTTCAAAAAAACTGCAATCATTTCGGAAAGAAGTTTTCAACCTATTCATAATTCCTATGTATCGAGTATTTCTATCTTGATTTTGTCCTGCTTTCTTTTGACAATCCTATTAAAATAATTTATAATAAATTGATTATGTATTAATGGGTTTTCCTTTGGCTAGCTATGCGGCAGCTTTCGTATGCCGCAAACAGGGGAGTATGCACCTCGGTTTATACGAAAAATTATAGAAATAAGGATGGTTTTATGCTGCAGTTTGAAGAACTTAGTCAGGCATTGCAGGAACTGGAGCCTGCTTTGAATGACTTAGCGGAAGCACTTGGCCTTGAAAATATGAAGAATGAAATTGAGAAGCTGGATGAACAATCTGCTTTGCCGGATTTTTGGAATGATACTGAAAACTCTCAAAAAATATTACAGCGGTCCGGTATGCTAAAGGGTAAAGTGGAAGCTTATGAGCGTTTGAAGAGAAGCTATGGTGATATCATGGCGCTTATTGAGCTTGCAAATGAGGAAGAAGACTTATCCTTACTGCCCGAAGCACAACAGGAATTGGAAGCATTTCAGACTGAGCTGGAAGCACAGCGTCTTACTACACTTTTGCAGGGCGAATATGACAGTAAAAATGCCATTCTTACCTTTCACGCAGGTGCGGGAGGTACAGAAGCGCAGGACTGGGCTATGATGCTTTACCGTATGTATTGCCGCTGGGGTGAACGCCATGGGTTCAAGGTAACGACACTTGATTATTTGGACGGTGAAGAAGCCGGCCTGAAGAGCGCGTCCATTCTGATTGAAGGAATTAATGCATACGGCTATATGAAAAGCGAAACAGGTGTTCACCGCCTAGTGCGCATTTCACCATTTGATGCTTCCGGGCGTCGCCATACTTCCTTTGCCTCGCTGGAAGTTATGCCTGAAATCGACAATGACACCGATGTTCAAATCAGTCCCGACGATATCAGAATGGAAGTGTACCGTGCGAGCGGAGCGGGCGGACAAAAGGTTAATAAAACATCTTCTGCTGTGCGCTTAATTCATATTCCTACCGGAATTGTTGTGGCATGTCAGGTGGAGCGCAGTCAGTTCCAGAACCGTGAAGTCGCTATGAGAATGCTCAAATCAAAATTAGTAGAAATCAAGGAACGTGAGAATTTAGACAGAATTGAAGACATCAAGGGCGAGCAAAAAGAAATTGCCTGGGGTTCTCAAATCCGTTCTTATGTTTTTATGCCTTATACTTTGGTTAAGGATCACCGAACCGGTTTTGAATCCGGAAATATCAATGCGGTAATGGACGGTGATATTGACGGCTTTATTAATGCTTACTTAAAAGCGCAAAGCTTGGGAGCCTTGAGTGAAAATATTGAATAATGTATTTTCTATCAAGTTTGTAATGAAACTGTAATCAAAATTTAATTCTTTTGCATGAAAAAACGCTTTACATTTGTTACCAATTATATTATAATTAATTCCCAGTTCGGATTAATTTCAAATAGTTGGTTCAAGATATAGGCTGCATTTTAAACATAAATCAATAAATGCATACTATAAGATAAAGGTTGTGAAAGTAATGCAAAAAGTTCGTCGCTCAGCATTGATATTGTCTGGGGCTGCTGTGATAATCGGGGCGGCTGCCTTTACCCTTGCACATACGCATCAAAGTCTAGAAGTGAAACCGGTCATAGCCCTGTCAAGCCAATATCAAAATCAATTTGACAGTGATAACAGTTCTGTCGTTCCAATTAGAAACAATCAAACCAGTTCCGTTAAACCGAATAGTCATACCAGTTCACAAACACATCCAATCGGTAATTCGAATCGTGTAATTCCTGGTTCAAAACATATAAAACCCGGGAAAATTAAAGAGCCGGGCGATTTTTTTAAGCCAACTGAAAAGCCTAAAGTAGATCAGTTTGCGGCATTTAAATCAAAATATGGTTTGCTTACCGTGCCAACGTATGACGGTTCGAATCAGTTGACGCATCCAAAGGTATTGTATTTTGCGAATGGGTGGCATGGCTACCGGTATTGGATGTCTATGACACCTTATCCATACACAGATGATGATTATGAAAATCCGTCAATTGTTGTTTCGAACGATGGGAACAATTGGTCAGTTCCCGCCGGACTCAAGAACCCAATTTCGGGAATTCCGGCAGACGTGAAAATTGGCGGTCATTATTCGGATTCACACCTTGTCATGCGAGATAATGTTATGGAACTTTGGTATCGCTATAATCCGGGTAATCCTAAAACACACAGTACAGATTATCGCAGTAATATTTATTATAAAAAGACATCTACAGATGGTATTCATTGGTCGGAAGCAAAATATCTGTCCGATTTTGGCGGTGATGGTCACTTAAGTATGGCTATCAATTATGAAGGCGGCATATACAAATCTTGGTATACCACTTTTAATGGTCACTTATGTTTTTCAGAGAGCGCAGACTCTGCGCATTGGTCATCTCCTGTTGTTGCCAGTGTACCGCTTCCGGCCGGTTATTTCCCATATCATCAGGATATGATTAAGATAGGTTCGCGCTATTGTCTGCTCCAATGTGCAGAAAAGCCATCCAATTATACGTTTGCTCAGTTTTTTGCCAGTTCCACAGATGGTGTTCATTTTTCAGATGTAAAGCGCATCTATCCTACGGATGATCCGAGCTTATGGAATAATGTTTCGCTTTACCGCAGTTCCATGTTTGAAAAAAATGGTAAGGTTGAAATGTACTTTGCGCTATGGTTTAAGGATAAAAATAGAAGCTGGTATATAACACACAGAACTTACCGGCTGCAAGATTTGCTGTCGCCGGAGCCAGACTGCTCCAGCGCACCTTCCTCTACATCTTCAAACCCGTCTGCGCCGTCGGTCAGTTCCGGTGAACCTTCTTCTGAAGTTCAAAACAAAACAATTTGATTATACCTTCATCTGACTTTTTATCCTACTGGTTTCATGTATCAGCCAAAATTTCGGTGCCGCGTGTATTGGGAGGCGCCAATAGTTGAAACAAATGCAGACGAATTCCCAGTAAATGCAAATACTGGACTAAAAAAGCAAGTGCTTCTTCACCGTAAATATTACGGATGAGGAAGCACTTGCTTTACTCTATAAAGTTATTTGCCCATACGTTTTTGCTGGCGCACATCTTTTCCGCAAAACTGAAGGCGAACATAGCTGCCGATTACCCGTGAAACAAAACGTTCCGTATAACGCTGTTCCAATTCATACATGGAAAGGTTGGTACTGATAATGGTTGGCTTTTGCGCCATAAGCCTTGTATTTACGATATTATAAATGGCTGCATTCACAAAAGATGTTGCAAATTCTGTACCCAAGTCGTCCAGAATCAGTAAATCACAGCTCAGCAGCAGTTGATTGGTATCGTCTGTATTGTCATCACGATTAAAGCGTTCACGTTCTAAATTGGTTACCATGTTTTGAGCTGAGCCGTAAATAACGCCATAACCTTTATCAATTGCCGCATTTGCAATGGCAAGCGAAAGATGAGTTTTCCCTAGCCCGGTACCGCCCTGCATGATGATGCTGGAAGACTGCATGGAAAAAGCTTCGGCATAGTTGCAGCAGTAGCGCAGTACACCTTCCATTTGCTTTTTGGGCGAAATCCCATCAGCTTTTTCTGCAACATCGGGATAATATTTGAGTGAAAAGCTGTCAAAGGTGGAGAGCGAAAGCGGAGTAAGAGCGTTCAGCCGTTTGTAGGCTTCTTTTCGCAAAAGCTGTTTTAAGCAATTGCACATTTTTCCGTCAATGAAGCCGGTATCGTCACAGTACTTGCACTGATAATGAGCCTGCAAATAATCCTTTGGCAAATCCGCTTCTTTTAAATAGCCTTTTAGTTCTGCCTGCAAAGCCAGATTACTCTCTTTAAGTTTTGTAAGCTGTTCCCGTACATCTTTGCCGCCCAAAACAGCTTTTGCGGCAGATATTGCAGTAGCAGATAAAGCCTGTTCAATTTGAGCAGCACGCGGATATACGGAAAAGAAAGCCGTTTTGTGTTCCTGCAGTTCTTCAAGCGCATGATTATGCCGATCACTCATAATGGACATAGCAGCATTATAAACTTCTTTACCGTATCCCATTCCACTTACTCCTTATCATTCGACCCCAAAGTATCCAGCACACTCATACGTTCATATTCATCAATGTCGTAAGTAGACTGGCGTTCTTTTTCTTTTCTGCGTACAGCGGACTTCTCGCGTTGTTCCATAGCCGCTTCTTTCGTTGTTGTGATATTATTTTTCTGCCACCGTTCCAAAATGGTGTTCATATAGCTCATGCTTAACTTTCCGGTTGCGTTCACACAACGCTCGTAAGCTTCCCGTACCATATCTTTGCTGAACTTCCATTCCAGCATCCAGCGGTTTGTCAACTGTTCTTCTTTTGAGCTGGGTGACCGGTGACTGATTCCGACCGTATTTTCCACTACACGCCAAGCTTTTGCAAGCTCATCCAGTTGGCGCAGCTTGTCCTCCGCCTTTTCATGCGTGAAGATTCCGTCGTTTACCCAGTTTTTGGCGACCGCTTCTATGTAATGGGTATTGTCCTTTCCGTTGCTTTTGACATATTGCAATAGCATGATGATAACGTCAACCGGAAGGCCATAGTCATCGTGCAGCATCAAAAGTGTGGAGGAAAGGGCGGGGGAAATGGGTCGGCCCAGAATTTGCTGGGACTCCTGCATCAAAAATCCGATTTCTTCCGACTGCAGCATACGTTCCGCCACAAAAGCACCGTCCGGCTTTTGAATCCGGTGTACACGCTGGGTGGCGGGTTCCGCTGTGGCTTCTTCTTTTGCGGGGGCGGGCAGAGCGGAAGAAACAACTGTTTTTTGAGGAACAGCAGCAACGCTGTTTTGCGGAGTTACCGGATTTTGTTCAGCCGGTAGAAACTGTTCGTCCTCATCTTCCGCGCGTTCACCGATTAAACCGGTTTCAATCCAGTAGCGCATAGCATCATTTACATCCGCGGTGCTTGCGCCAAGTGCGGCTGAAATATCTGCTGCGTTAAAATTCTCTCCAGCATGGCGCAGTACCCACAGCAGAACCTTTAGCTGCATGGAACCTGCCAGTTTAATATGTCTATCGACAAGGGCGCTTGGTACGGCAAAAACGGAATTCCATGCGCCGAGATTAATAGAAAAACTCATTTGGTAACACCTCGCTAGTCATTATACCATATTGCAGGAAATAAGGAAATAACAAATCATGGCGAAAGCGAATATTATAATCATCCATATGAAGTAAAATAATTTTAAAAAATTGAGAAAAAATATTGACAAACCGCCACAGTATGTCGTATAATAACACTCGTCCCAAAAAGTAGCCTGAAATGTGCGGATGTAGCTCATCTGGTAGAGCGCCACCTTGCCAAGGTGGAGGTAGCGAGTTCGAGCCTCGTCGTCCGCTCCAAGTGTGATAAAGCGTCGGTAAAATACCGACGCTTTTTTGTTGGATTTATGCAAATTTATTTTAGCCGTTTATATTCACTTATTCGGTAAAATATGATATAATAAAATGCGTTTGTGAATTTGAAAAAAGAGGTAATTTGATGGATTCTAGAAGTGATTTAAGAAATATTGCAATAATAGCTCACGTTGACCATGGTAAAACTACATTGGTTGATCAGCTTTTAAAGCAAAGCGGTGTTTTTCGTGTGAATGAAGCAGTTGCCGAAAGAGTAATGGATTCCAATGATCTGGAACGTGAACGCGGTATTACAATACTTTCTAAAAATACAGCGGTTATGTATGACGGTACAAAAATCAATATTGTGGATACCCCAGGCCATGCCGATTTCGGCGGCGAAGTAGAGCGCATTTTAATGATGGTTGACGGCGTTTTATTGCTTGTTGATGCTTTTGAGGGCTGTATGCCGCAAACCCGCTTTGTATTGAAAAAAGCACTCGGCTTGGGCAAAATTCCGGTCGTTGTTGTCAATAAAATCGATCGTCCCGGCGCAAGACCGGCAGAAGTTGTCGACGAAGTTCTGGATTTATTCATTGAACTGGGTGCCAACGAAGAGCAGTTGGAGTTCCCTGTTGTATATGCTTCCGGCCGTGACGGCTATGCAAGCGATGATCCAGATATTCCGGGAACTGATATGAAACCGCTGTTTGAAGCGATTCTTAAATATGTTCCGGCACCAAAGGGTGATATGAACGGCCCTACACAGGTTTTGTTCTCCAATATCGACTATGATGATTACGTGGGCCGCATCGGCATTGGACGTGTGGAACGCGGTGAAATTCATGTTGGTGACAATGTGGCTCTTTGCTGCAACGACGGCGATACAAGAAATTCAAAGATTACAAAGCTGTATCAGTTTGAAGGCTTAAAGCGCGTAGAGGTGGATTCCGCAAAGCTGGGCGATTTGGTCGCCGTTTCCGGTATTACCGGTCTGAACATCGGCGAAACCGCCTGCTCACCGGATTGCGTCGAGCCTTTGCCTTTTGTTAAAATAGACGAGCCTACCGTTTCTATGATGTTCATGGTCAACAACAGCCCGTTTGCCGGCAGAGAGGGCAAATTTGTAACCTCCCGCAACCTTCGTGACCGTCTGTTCAAAGAGGTTGAAACCAATGTTGCCATGCGTGTGGAAGAAACAGATTCTGCTGATACGTTTAAAGTATCCGGACGCGGCGAACTGCATCTTTCCATTTTGATTGAAACGATGCGACGCCAGAATTATGAATTCCAGGTTTCTTCTCCGAGTGTTATTTTTAAAGAAGTTAACGGCAAAAAATGTGAACCAATCGAATTACTGATGATTGAGGTGCCCGAGAACTATGTCGGTGCCGTTATGGAAAAGCTTGGCACCCGCAAAGCAGAACTGGTCAATATGGGCACCCGCGAAACCGGTATTTCGCATTTGGAATTCCGTATTCCGGCGCGCGGACTTATGGGCTATCGTCAGGAATTTCTAACCGATACCAACGGCAACGGCATCATGAATCATGTGTTTGATGCCTACGAGCCGTATAAGGGAGAGATTATGCAGCGCCCGCAGGGTTCTCTTGTTGCCCACGAAACCGGCACATCAACCGGTTACGGCTTATTCGCTGCTCAGGACCGCGGCCGTTTGTTCATCGGGCCAGGCGTTGAAGTGTATGAGGGTATGATTGTTGGTGTAAGTCCGAAATCAGACGATATTACGGTTAATATATGTAAGAAAAAGCATGTTTCCAACACGCGTTCTTCCGGTTCGGATGAAGCGCTCAAGCTTACTCCTTGCTCTGTGCTGAGCTTGGAACAATCTTTGGAGTTTATTAAGGAAGATGAACTTGTAGAGGTAACACCGAAGAGCATTCGTATGCGCAAGATGGTATTGAGCAAGGAACTGCGTATGAAACAAGCCAGTAAAAAGAAATAAATGTGCTATTGAATTAAATTTGTATATGCAAATTTTGGAGAAGCTCAATGAATTTTGTAATATTGGATTTGGAGTGGAACGGCACCTACAGCCGCCGCATTAAGGGCTTTATTAACGAAATAATAGAATTCGGAGCCGTAAAAACGGACGAAAACTTAAATATTATCGATACGTTCAGCTCTTTTGTTCGTCCTCAGGTTGGCAAGCATATCAGCGGCAAGATTAAAACTCTGACCAATATCTCGAACGAAGAGCTGTCGACCGGTTTGCAGTTCATGCAGGTCGTCAGTCAGTTTAAAAAGTGGATGGGCAATGCGGTACTTCTAACGTGGAGTACTTCGGACATCCTTACCCTCATTGAAAACTGCCGTTATTTTTGCGGCAATGGGCATATTCCGTTCTTAAAGAAGTATGCAAATTTGCAAAGCTATTGTGAACAGTGCCTTCACTATGATACGACAAAGCAGATGGGTCTTTCTACTGCGGCACAGCTTTTAGGTATTGATGAAGAAGGTATGGATCATCATCGGGCGCTGGATGACAGCTTGCTTTCTTTGCGCTGTTTAAAAGAAGTGTATGTCAAATCAAGTTTTGCTCCCTTCATTCAAAATGCCGAAACAAAAGAATTTTATGATAAGATCATGTTTAAAACTGTGGTTTTATGTGACCTTTCCAATCCTTTGATTAAGCGTTCTGATATGACGTTTCATTGCGATATCTGCGGCAGGCGTGCTCACCGTCAGGGGGCATGGCAGCTGAAAAACAAGAGCTATCGAGCAAAATTCACCTGCAGACGATGCCAGCGTCAATTCTATGGCCGTGTGCAGTTTAAATTGAAGTATGATGGACTTGTTGTAAAAAAGTGCATTCTGCCTTTTGAGGAAGAAACTACCGCAGCGGGTGAAGCAAATACTTCCGAAGCTTCAAATCCCCCTGACAATGTAATCATTTAGCCTAAAATAACAAAAACGCTTCGTTTGATTTTATCATTCGAAGCGTTTTTATTGTAGTTTGAGCGCAAAAAAATCCCCACAAAATGATACACAAGATCATCTTGCGGGGATTAAAGTCTCGTAAAATACTGATTATTATTGTAAGCGGACTTGATTTTTTACTTGGAAATTATGATCATCGGAACATAAGTAAACGATTCCTTCAATAAAACCGACAATTTCGGGGATAAAAGTCCAGCTAAACAGAAGATAAACGATACCAAGGCCAACTTTTCCTAAGTAAAACTTATGAATACCAAGGCCGCCAAGTAATATGCCAAGCACGCCCGCAACGATTTTGCTTTTAATCGGCCAAGCAGGATTGATACCGTCTGCAACATAGGGTGGCTGTGCATAGGCTGGTTGTTGCTGATAAACCGGCTGCTGGTATACCGGCTGTTGATATACGGGTGGTTGTTGTTGGTAAACCGGGGGCTGCTGTTGGTAGCCTGCCTGCTGTACAGGCTGTGGCTGTGGAGCAACAGATTCACCGCAGAATTTGCATTGAGTGGAACCTGCCGGCAATGGTGCGCCGCATTGTGGACAAACATTTTCAGACATTGAAATTACCCTCCTAAAAAATTAGTATTTCTTTTTTGTACCCATAAGAGCAGCTGGGATTACGATGAGCAAATATAAGAACAATACAACAAGATGATATAAAATATAACCATTTGTTGAGATTGTTTTATAACTGAATAGCATGTGTACAAATTGTAACAGTGTATAAATCACGGTGGTCGAACATATGGAGATGAAAGATGCAGTCGCGATTGTTTGTGATAAATATTTGCCGATTACCGCTAATATTAAAATGATAATCATGTTAATAACGGAAAAGGTAAGAACTGCTCCAAATGCGCTATAATTCTGCACCTGAGCAATTGCAAACATAGCAAAAAGGATACAGCCGCAAAATAAAAGTGCTAAAAAACCGGAAAGAATGCTGGCGATGGTAAAATTTGAATCCTTTGTATTCGGGTCAATCATCCTTATCACTCACTTTCTTGCCGCATTCCGGGCAAAACTTGTCGTCGGAACTTAACGTTGCGCCGCAGCTGCAGGTTTTTGGTGCTAAAGAGGCACCGCAATTGCTGCAGAATTTTGCCTGTGCTGACTGCGGAGTGCTGCATTTTGGGCAAATAATGCTTTCTTCCGCCAAGGCCGCTCCGCATGAGTGACAGAATTTTGAGTCAGCCTCATTATTGCTGCCGCATTTTGAACAAGTAATTTCTTTATTAGCCGCATTGGTGTTTAATGGAGAGCTTATATTAGCTGCCATAGCAACACCTGCGCCTAAACCAACTCCGCCTGCTGCAAACGCACCGGCAACGCCGTTATCGTTTCCCGCGGCTGTTTCATACACATCGAAGGATCGTTTTGCCGCATATCGATTGTCTCCCATAATTTCAAATGCAGCACGGTCTTCCAAAATTTTATTGATCTGATTAAAGTCTTCGTCGGGAAAGTTAATAGATTGTATGTAGAAATTAACCATATTGAAGCCGTAGCGCTCAAATTCAGGGCGGATACGTTCATAGGCGGTATTTGAGATTTCATCCAATTTTGTTGAGATTTCCAATGCGGATATTTTTTGATTCACAATGATATCTGCAATGATTGATTTTGTTTTTGTAATTAAAAGGCCCTTATAAAACTCAATTACCTTTTCGTACCTGACAATATCCGCTAAATTCATGGCACCGATCAGTTCGGTAAAGAATAAGGAATAGTTTACAATTTTTAATCCGAATTGTCCAAAAGCACGCACTCGCAATTTTACAAAATATTTTGGATCAATAATCTGTACCGGATCAATCGTGCCCCAATGCATATCCAGTTTGGTTGCGATGTTCACATAATATATTTCTGCGGTAAACGGTGTTTTTCCTCCAAATGGAATGTTAAGTACAGATTGCAGAATAGGAAGATTATTTGCGTTTAATGTGTAGGTCCCGGCATAAAAAATATCGCAAACACGACCGCTTTTTACAAAAATCGCAACTTGTCCTTCTGCAACGACTAACTGTGTTCCAAGCACCAAATCTTCACTTGGATGTTTATAAATAATCCAATCGCGGCTTCGTAAGCCGTCAAATTTCACTCTGTCAATAATTGCCATAATCGCCCTCCACTCCCATCTAACATATTAAAAGTATATCATTTAGCAATTAAAAATACAACTAATTGAGTTCATTATATAATATATTTTCAATATTTTAGAGCGTTGGTTTACACGTGGAAGATTCCCCTCTATTACTGCATTTCGTTCTTTTTTATCCTTCGGCAAAGGTGCTATCGGGAAAATAAAATCAATTATTTTTACCATTGTAGTTCCTCCCACCAATCTTATGCCGAGCATCTGGTGAATACTGTCATTAATAAGTCATTCCTTTTTTGGCACGTTGAATATTGTCATATTGGCGATAGTCTACTAATGCACATGCGGAGAGAAATACAATTAATAATACACCTGGAAAAAAGATTAGTAAAAAAATATCATTAGTCATGTTTCTCACAAAAAAATATGACACTAGCCCACCCGTAATTGCTACACCTATTATATTAGATTTCTTTTTTGACTTGAGTAGCAGCTTCATTTTATTAAACTTTTTTACATAATACCAATATCCAACATAGTAGAATATTATTGATATAAGCAATATAGATATATAAGTTTTTGAATCCAACTCAACATTTTTGTTTTTTTTCCATGATTCATAATTTAGAAATCCTAATAAGATATCAATAAAACTTATGCCAAACACAAAAGAGCCAAGTACAGTTATCTTGTGTTTTGTATGTATAGATATTTCTTTGCGTTTTAACTTATAGCAAATTAAAAGAATAAAGCTAGTAAAATACAATAATATTGGCAATAGCATACATACAAGTGAGCCTACATTAAAAGTTGAATAGGCATGTGAAACCGATAATGTTTGTAATGGTCAAGCAAATTTGTAACACCACTGTCTAAATTAAGCCAATCCATACCTTGCTTCATATGGCGTTCGAAAATCGTTGTATGAGTGTGGACGAATTTGATTGTACCAAACATAGGCAT
>JAEWYE010000008.1 GCA_023458755.1 Bacillota bacterium
CCGTTATTCTTGACCCGTTTTTTCGTAAGGAAGTCAACGGTGTATGTCTTCTGCAAAAGGGCATCGCCAATGTATTTCTCATTGCGTAAAATCTGGTTCACGTTGCTGGTATGCCATCTTTCCTTACCGGCTCCGTTCAGAATACCGTCCGCTTCCAGACCGCGAGCGATTTTGAGCATGCTGGCTCCCTCAAGGTATTCCCGGTAAATGCGTTTTACGATTTCAGCTTCTTCCGGCACTATTACAAGATGCTTATTCTCATCCTTTGTATAACCGAGGAACCGAGCACAGTTTATTTGAATTTCGCCCTGCTGGTAGCGGTACTGCAGCCCCAGCTTGACGTTTTGGCTCAAAGACTGGCTCTCCTGCTGGGCAAGCGACGCCATGATGGTAAGCATGACCTCGCCTTTGGAATCCATAGAGTTGATATTTTCTTTTTCGAAGAAAACCGGAATGTTTTTGTCCTTAAGCAGACGGATGTATTTCAGGCAGTCCAGTGTATTTCGGGCAAATCGGCTGATGGACTTGGTAATAACCATGTCGATATTGCCCGCCATGCACTCATCAATCATGCGGTTGAATTCCTCGCGCTTTTTTGTATTGGTGCCGGAGATGCCGTCGTCCGCATAGATTCCCGCCAATTCCCAGTCTGGGTGGCCGTTAATGTAAGCGGTGTAGTGTTCAATTTGTGCGTCATAACTGGTCGCCTGTTCGTCGCTGTCTGTGGAAACGCGGCAGTAGGCAGCAACGCGGAGCTTCGGTTTTTCTTCGTCCTTGCTCTTTCGGGTATGCTTCCTCGCCGGAATGACGGTTACATTCTTACTGACCTCCATCTATATCCACCTCCGTTTCTATCAGGCTGTAGGAATATTCCGCCTGCTGGAATGGGTCGTCAAACCGCTCTCTGTCTTCGCTGATGCGGAAGGCAGTGGGATAGACGACCTCTTTTTTTGCTTTTAGTTCTCGGACTCGGCCGAGTTTTTCTGCCCGTCTGATACGTTCCGCTTCAGCAGCCGTAAATGTGTCCGGGTCGACAATCGCCGGGTAATATTCGTCACCGAGATAGCGCTTATTCTGGAGCATCCTGCTGATGCCTGCGTGGAATGCTATAATTTCAGCTTTTTTTGCTGCCGTTGCCAAAGAATCGCCGGTCAGATAGGACTGAAACAGGATTTTTATCCGCTCGGCAGATTGTTCATCAATCACGGCTTTTCCGTTTATAATCCGGTAACCGTATGGAGTGTGGCCCATTTATCTCACCAACCTTTCTTTCAGCGTAATGCCGCATTTTAATTCGAACCCTATTTCTGTTCGTGAATATACAAGAATCCGCTCCACGAAGCGAGTAAACAGTTCTCTGTCAAAGCCCTTCAGCATTGCCGCCTTTGTGGCGTATTGCAGGAGCTCGCTGACCTCATGCAGGTTAATATTGTCGCTGTTTATGAAGCGGGATATGGATTCTTTCTGGCGCTGTATGCGCTCGGCTTCTTGCAAAAGTTCGTTATTTCCCTTGTTGTAAACGGCAGGCTCAAGGTAGCCACGGGTCTGTAGTGTAACCAGCACCTTTCGCTGTTCCGCGTTTTCTTCGAGCTTTTTATCGAGGGTGTGCAGCTTTGCCACACTGTCTTCGGAGTTGATACCGCGAAGGCCCATTAATAAGGGCCTTAAAACGGTTTGGTGACCGAATATGAGCTTATTCACCATAGTTACAAACGCATATTCAAAATCAGACTCCGGGATGTATTTCATGGAACATTTCTTAGCGTCCTCTATATGATTGGTACAGCACCATGCGATATTATGCCTGCCGGTGGAGTGGATGCGACGCTTGAATTTGCCACCGCACTGACCGCAGATGATTTTGCCTGAAAACGGATATCGGTTTTGGTACTTATCCTGATATTTTTCCACGCCTTTTTCTTTGCCGTGCTGTTCAATGATAGCCTGCGCGGCATCGAAATCCTCATGGCTGATAATCGCATCATGATGATTTTTAATCAGGAACTGGTCTTTTTCACCGTAATTGTAGTGGCGGTTGAAGTGCATATCGGTGTAGGTTTTTTGAAAAATGGCATCGCCGGTGTATTTTTCATTACCGAGCATCCCGCGAATGGTTGTCGCCGTCCAGCGACCGCCTTTCTTGGATGGCACATCGCGGCGGTTCAGCTCATTTGCAATTTTGCCGGTACCATTGCCGGAAAGAATTTCAGAAAAGATAAAACGGACGACAGCTGCCTGTGTTTCATTCACGACCAGCTTTCCATCAGCAGTATCGTAGCCGTAGGGCGGATAGGAAATCTTGAAGGTCCCATTTTGAAACCTACGCTTTACCGACCATTTGCTGTTTTCCGCAATAGAGACCGACTCACTTTCGGCCAGTCCACTCAGGATTGACAGCATGAGTTCACTTTCCATTGACCCGGTGTTGATATTTTCCTTCTCAAAGTAAATGAAAATGCCGAGGTCAAGCAGCTTTCTGACCAGTTCCAGACAGTCGGTCGTATTTCTTGCAAACCGGCTAATGGACTTTGTTACGATGAAATCAATTTTCTTATTCTCACAGTCGGCAATCATGCGAAGCAGCTCCGGCCGCTTTTCCTTTTTTGTGCCGGTGATGCCCTCGTCATAATAAAGCCCGGCAAAATCCCAGTCAGGATTTGATTTGATGTAGGATTCGTAGTGCTTTATCTGTGTGTCGAGACTGACCAGCTGATCGTCACTGTCGGTGGACACACGGCAGTAAGCCGCAACACGCAGTTTGGGGTGCTCTGTAAAATCAGACGTATTTTCAGTGATTTTCGTTACCTTTTTCAATTTCTCACCTCCTTGTCAGTGTGACATATTACCTCTAAAGTTCAGTAATATCAACGGTTTTCGGGCATAATCCGTGCCAGAGCCGGTGAGAAAGATTTGCGGTTTAATGTGGTTATCTTGTTGAATTCCGACAAGGAAATAAGTCCATTTTGGAGCATGAAAGAGAGTATCCGCTGTGCCCTTACATAATCTACTTCTCGCTGCAATTGCTCCTGTTGGATGGGTTTCTTTTCGCAATTGATTTCTGGTATTACGCCAGTAATATTGGCCATGTATTTTCCCTCCAGTCTGAGAACCTCTGTCCTCACAACTCACTGGAAGATTTCAGGCTGTTTGGACGAAAAAAGAGCAAAAAATAATGCCTACCAGAGAGAAAATCTCCGGTAGGCATTACTGCAATGTGTATATAGTTACTCGCTATACTTGACAAAAGCGTCAGAGAAACCAGCCGCCTTGACCTTTATGAGCATAGCGTCGGCGTTTGCCTTGACGGAATATGCACCGACCTGCACACGGTAATATTTCTTTGGCGTGTCAGATTCAGCGGTCGTTTCCGCTGCCGCCAACCCGACCTTGACCGCAGCGCGGAAGGTATCCATGGTCTTGCCAAACTTCGGAAACCAGTGCATGACATCACCGTGATTACTGGCAATGCCGAGCTTATATCCCTCCGAGTGACAGATGATATCCTTTTCCGTCAGCCCATACTGCTTGCAGAGATATACGCAAAGCTCGACCGCTTCCTTGTAAACGGCAGAAAAATACGAGGCATTGGTCAGACCGTCCTCGCAGATTTCAAAGCCAATATGCGTATCGTTACCAGAGCCTTTTGCACCGCTGCCGCAGTGCCAGCCGCGCATATTCCACGGTAAGGTCTGGTACGTTGCAATGGAGCCGTCTGCCAGCTTACCGATAAAACCGTGGACGCAGACCTGACGGCCGTCCGGCGTATTCTGGTTCCAGTGATTGTTGTACTGGTTTTTGCCAAGCAGTCCGTCATCCGGGCCGACATAGCGTTTCAGATTGGGATTGTTCGCCCCGGTGGAATGCACTATGATACCCTTCGGCGTAATGGTGCGGCCCGCCTTGTAGCAGGCGTTGTTTGTCAGAATGAGTTTATGCAGATTCATAAAAAGCACCTCACAGTTTAAATGTAAGCCGCAAGCGCGGCCGGGTACAGATGGTAGGTAAACTTCAGATCACAGTAAGCGGTCGTCGATGTGCCGTTGCTTCCAATGCGAGCGTATAGCCCGTAGCCGGCAGGCACTCTGCTTTGTCGCATAGCGATTTGAGCGTGCTGGGCCTCTGTGGAACTATCCGCGCCGAGTGGCGTACTTCTCGAAATCCGGGTAAAGGTCTGCTCGTCGTTTGAGATATAGAAGTCCAGCTCCTTTTCGGTGGTATCCGATTGGCGGCATATGGTGACCAGATGGCAGTCGTAGGGCACCGGGATAAGCGGATCGTCCTGACCGCCGATTACAATGCTGCCAATGGGCAGAATGGTATGCATAGGCCCTCTGAGGCTGTTGGTGCCACCCGAGCCGAGAGCATTACCCGACAAGACATACCGCAGGTGCGGCATCCGAATGAAAGCGTTGATGGTTGATGCGGCAGTGGAGGTCAGCGTCATGGCAGTATTGACGTCTTCTGCTTTTTCCAGCAGGAACAGGCTTTCTCCGGGAGCAACGGAAATGTCCCCAATGGAAAACCGCTGCTTTGTCCAGTAGCCTGTACAGGTGGGGTGCGGATTTGTTCCACTTCCATATGCAATGTTTACCGCATCCTGAACGCCCCGTATGGCTTCGGCAAGCTTTTTGACCGTGTCGCTGAGATTGCTCTGAATCAGTACCTGCACTGTATTTGCTGCCGGACTGCCCAGCACCGCAACAAACAAATAGGTTACGCTATCAATCACCATATTGCTCCCCGCCGAAATTCCGGTAAAGGTGATTGATGCTCTGCGGCTTGCCATGTCCGGTGCTGAGGCCGTTTCCACTGGGTGCAGATGATTGAGGATAATTCCGGTGCGGGTATACAGCGTGTCACGCATGCTTTCCATCTGGTCATGCGTAATACCAAGCAAGGTGTAGTTATCATTTAACAGGTTGTACGTGAGATTGAGCAGCGCGTAGGTGTCATTCACATCAATTGCGGCGAGAGCTGTCAGCACCTGATTCAGCCATTCCTGTGCGGGCGGCTCCGGCGGTTCGACAATTCCATCCGCAAGAGCCTCCTCCACAATGGTGAGTACCCGCACGCTTTTCCCGACAACGTCCTCATGGGTAACTCTGATTTCCAGCTGCCCCACGCCTACAATTTCGGTTTCCGTCAAACCGGGCGACCAGGTCAGCACGCCGTCCGCATAGCTTGTAACTACGGGATAAGCGACGCCGTCCGGCCGTTTGTAAATGGCGGTCAACGTCTCGCCGGGATATTCGTCACCAAGCAGGCTGGAGACATCAAACTCCAGATTGCGAAAATGGTTTTCGCCCTGCCGACCGATGAATACTGTCGCAGCTTTTGTTAAATCAATCATGCTCCATCACCCGGCTTTGCTGAATCGTCGCTCCGCCCGTGAAGTTGCTCCAGTGCTGCCTTGAGTTTTTCGGGAATAGGCAATCCCAGATGTGCCGCGTTCTCCAGCATGGACACACCCTCGTTGGAGCAGTAGAAAAAGATGACGGCGGTACGCAGAACCTCGCCGTTGCCGATGAGATAGATGTCCATAATGTGCGCGACGCCCACCATGACAAAAATCAGCACCTTCTTGCAGATGCCCTTGAAGCCGACCTCGCTGGACAGCTTTTTGTCCGCGATGGCGCACATGACACCGGTGATGTAGTCCACAACTACGAACACAAGCAGCGCATACAAGAAGCCGTCAAAGCCGCCGAAAAACCAGCCGAAGAAGCCGCCGAGCGCTGCCACCAATATTTGAATCCAGTTCCATACTTCTTTCATTGGGAGTCCTCCTTTTTGTTTTGCATATGAAAAATGCGCCCCGCATCCGCAAAGGCGCATCATCCATACTGTGTTAAAGTGTCAAAATTAAATTCTGAATCTGCTGCATCACATCCGCTTTTGGACGCCCCGCTCCGATGGGCAGCCAAGTTACGGGTGGGATATCAAAAGACGATGAGGAATCGAAACCGTTGACCGCCGTGATGACAGGTTCGATGGCTTTTCGAAGTTCCGTGATGTGGAACGGCCAGTTTTTTACCGTGGTCTTTCCAGCGGAAATGTCCTCACTCCAAGTTGCGGGCGATAAGCCATAATAGCTTCGTACCATGTTTACAGCGGTTCGGAGTGTCCGAATATGCACCGCTTTCACATGGGTTTCGTTCGCGGTAATTGTCTCGAATGGCGTTGACAGGACTGTAAAAGTGCGGACAACCTCCGGACTCGCCGACTCGATATCGCTGTCAAGGCAGCGGATGGTAATAGAATGACTTCCTGCCGCCAGCGTTTCCGCCTGATAGACTGTTTTAACGCCATTCCCAAGGTATCCGCTCGTGGAAAATCGCTCGGGATTATCCACACTGTTGATCCAAACACCCGTATCGATTTTTACTTCCACAATCTGCGACTGGCCGTCCGGTTCGACACCCGTTGTAATCATAAAACGCGGAGTGGTATTGTAGCTGGAACCGCCGGACGGCGGGCAGACGATTACCGGAGCAGACGGAGGGCTGTTTTTCTTTACCGTCCCGCTGATTACATAGGCGGAAACCGCATCTAAGGTATCGGTTACGCTGATACGGTAGCGAGTATATGTTCCGGCTATCTGGGAAGCGTTCGCCGTATACGTTCCAGAGGTGGAGCTTGAAACAACTATTGTAAGAGCTTCGTATGCCGACCAGTTCGTTCCATCCGTAGAAGTTGAACGCTGGATGACGTACTGTTTGATGGCGCTGGTTCCGGGAGCTGCTCCACTCCACGTAAGCGTTACGACGCCACCTTCATAAATCGCGGGTGCGGCGGTAAAAGATGCCGGCGGCGTTGGCAGTGTATTTCTGCGAACAGTATTGCTGGACACCGTCCAGTCGGAATAGAAGCTTTCACCGGCGGCACCGCGCGTCCGTATCCGAAACCGGCGGTAATTGCCCCTCGTGGCCGGAGGGCTGACACTCAAGATGCCATTTGTCGCCGAGGTGCTCACCGTGGTCAGAGCCGTCCAATCGCCCCAGCTGCTGTTGTCGGGAGAGTCGCTGTACTGTATTTCATAGGACGTGATGGCGTTGCCCGCGCCATTGGCTGCACCGCTCCACGAGAGGGTGACGTTTCCTTCAGCTAATGCCGCGCTTACCGAGCAGACGGTCGGTGCTCCGCAAGCTGTGACGTCGCAGTAGATGCTGTTACTGATTTTCTCAACAGAATAGACATCAAAGGTGTCGATTGTCCAGATGCCGAATTGCGTATAGGTCCCCGGCGTGCTTGATACAGCCGGGTTGTAGCTGCCACCGCTGGCGGACAGGGTCAGAATGACCAATACATTCCACGTGCTCCAGGTGCTGTTGTCCAAGGATGTTCGGCTGGCAATCTGGTAGCCCTTTACCGGACTGGTGCCGCCAGAGGCTCCGCTCCAAGTCAGCGTTATCGTCTCATTGCTGTATTCAGCGGGAGAAGCAACGGCTGACGTCGCCGGACTCGGTGCTGTATTCCTGCGGACGGAGTTCGTGGATACTTTCCAGCCGGAGTAATAACTTGCTCCTGCCGTACCACGCGTCCGCACCTGGAACCTGCGGTAATTGCCCCGCGTCGAAGGCGGATCAACTGATACACTGCCGCTTGTAGCTGTAGTAGTCACCGTTGTCAGTGCAGCCCAAGCTCCCCATGTGAGATTGTCAGTGGAATCACTGTACTGGATTTCATAACTGGAAATCGTATTGTTTATGCCGCTGGAAGCTCCACTCCAAGAAAGGGTAACGGTTCCTTCCGCGAGTATTGGACTAACCGAGCAGGAGGTCGGTGCTCCGCAGGCCGTGGTCAGAAGGGCTGAACTTAACACGGTGTAGCTTGAGTTATCAATTACGCCGGAGGATAGAGGAAGCCGTCCGTCCGACACCACCTGAAAGCGCACGCCCTGTGCGGTGTTTCCCGTAGTGGAAGCACATGTGACCGAAACATATCTGAGCCTAGGCGTGGTTCCATCCCAGTCGTCGCCGTCCGCCGCCTTGATGCGCACTTGTGCAGATGAACCGTTTACGGTCATGGTACAGAGCAGGGCGTAGCCGCTGTGGATGTAAGAACCTGACGAACCCAGCGCTGCGGATATAGTAAAGTTATAGGTCATCTGGCTATTGTTCGGTCGGCTCTTAGAATAGGTAATGGTGTAATAGACGGTTGGGCTTGAACCTGCCTGTAGCGTTACGCCGTAAATATCCGCCATCGTCGTTCACCTCCTCATTCATAAACTGCCGTCACAAGAGAATTGACCAGCCCGCAAAGGCTGGTATTCAGCCGGGTATCGGTAATGTTGTTTGTGGCTATCGATGTGGCGGCAGCCGGTATTAGAACGTCGGCAATCCCAAGTTCATAGATGTCGCTGGTCCTTGTCAGCGCTGGAGTTGACGGCGTCGCGGCCGGAGTACCGTCAACCACGGCAAGCTGAATGCTTCGGCTGACCTGGCTTAAACGAACCACAATCCGGTCAATTCGGGGATTGCTTCCGTTTGCCGTGGTGAGCGGCAGGTTGAGGTCGTCTGTATTTTCATACCGGTATCCGTTAATCCAAGCGCTGCCTGCTGCCACGCTTACCGCCAGCCCGTTTCCGGGCGTTGCCTGCAGGTTCGTCGCCGATGCGTAGAATACGCCGTTCGACACAAGGCTTCCGAAATATGCCGCGAAATCCGTCGCGTCATAGACTCTGTCTCCATCCGACGAGTTAAAAAATCCGCTTTTCTCCATGCGCTGTTTCCTCCTTGTTTAGCTGGTTTTTGTATATTCAATTATCACGTAGCCCGTATATGCGGTTCGGTCATTTCCGGGCTCGACGATAATATTGGTGGTATCCGCGTAGAGACCAATCTGGGAAGCAAAGTTGTTGTATCGTGCAAGCGGTAACGGCAGGAACACCGTCCCGTTTGTAGCGAAGCCTGATAAACTCACAACCGTGCTGAGATTGGATATACCGTGCGCTACACTTCCCGGCACCGCATTCGGAAGAGAGCCGAGATTGATTTCTTTTCTGTAAATGGTCTTACCGTCTATCCATAGTCGCCCGGTGTTTTGTTCTGTTGCGGAGTAATCGGTCAGCGCAGACGCAATTTTGACAGCGGTAATGGTGCGGTCCGCAATCTTTACTCCGGTGACCGCTCCGGTTGCAATCCGTGTCGTAGTGATAGGCTCATTGTTGATATTCAGCCAGTTCGCCTCGACGGACGGATTGTTGTAAACGAAAAGAGAAACCACATAAAACGTCATGGTATTGCGGGATATAAAGAAACCCATTGCCCGCTGGTATCCGCTTCCCGTATTGTCACCATTATGCTTTACCAGAAAGACATGACCGTCGTCACTCGGCTGGTCGCTGAATTTGTTGCCGCTCCACGATGTGAAATACAACGAATCTCCCGGTTCCATATGATGCAGGGCATATTGCCCGACCGATATCGTGCCCGCACCCACGGTTATTTCAAGCGCGGGCAGCTTTCCATATAAGTTGTTCACGGTAGCTGTAAAGGTTGCCCCCTGAATATCCGGGTCCACCTCCGAGAGATTTCCCAGCGTTCCCTCCACAGCGTTCAGTGCCTCCGTTACTTCGGTTATCCCGGTTGGAGCCGACAGAGCCGTTTTGATTTCGCTCATGTCGGAGCGGATCTTCTGCGCGATTGTTAACTCGGCCTTTCCGAACACAACACTGATGCTCAGACCGTCCGCGTCATAAGTCTCTTCAATTTCAGTGATGCGCGTCGTCATGGATACGCCCCACGCCTTGGAAATGACTTTTACAGTCTGGCCAATGTCAAAATCTGTCTTGTAGGTTAAGTTGCCGTGAGAGTTCACCGACGTGTCGAACGAATAAAGGATTCCCTGCTCGCTCAGCTTGCTCTGTCCCCGGAAGATCAGTGCGTCGGTGTAACCTGTACCGAAATCTGCCGCTTGCAGGTCTTTGGCATCCACGAAAATTTCTCGCCGGGTCTCGCCGGAGCCGCTGGTAATGGTGGCAAATGTGCGGCCTTCGCCTTCACCCTCGCCGCCGATGAGAGCGGTGTTGGCGTAATCCGCCGCGCTCTCCGTATAGCTCTGTTCCGTCAGGTTTTCATATTCCTTGGAGAATACCGCCTGAGAGTCGGTGCCTTTATACAGTGTAACGGTAAAAAGGTGCGTTGCCGGAGTGAACACGGTCTTAATGCCAATTTCTGAAGCACCGCACAGTTCTGTTACCACATCCATCAGGCCCCGGTATGATATCTGGGTGCTGACGGGTACGCTCAGGTTTGGGGACGAGAAGACTATACCGTCGATTTGCCGTTCTGTATCAGTAGGACTGATGAGGTTATTATTTAAAAGCTGCTCCACACAGGCGGAAAGATCACCTGACAGCACCTCCGTTTGCCAGACAATACGCCGTGAAAGAAAAGAGGTTGCAAAACGGCCGCTCACCGTGATGATTTCCTGCTCTGCCTGAGCCATTTCCAGATGTTCAATAATTCCAGCTTCCTCATCATCGTTCTTCCAGATGAAATTACCTTCTTGCAGGAGCGCGGTATTTTCCGGTGTCGCTATGGCCCGCAGTTCGAAGGAGCCACACTGGGAGTAACGTCTCGTCCAACGCAGGTATTCAAAGGATTCCACAATGCCAGTAAGCTCCCGGTCAGAATTATAGATATACAGTTCCATCCTCACACCCCCAAAAACTGCGGCCGGTAATATATGCTGACCTCCAGCAGTTCCATATTGACTGAAGCGTCATAACGTAAAGTATTCACCCCGGCGGCAAGCTGGAAAAACGCCGAGCCGGTATCCAATAGCGAGAAAGCGTTTGTTACTGTCGAGCCGTCAACGCTGACTACGCGCTTTCCGGCAAAATGCGTGTATACCCGGAGTTCATCCCCGATGTTCATTGTTGTTAGGAGCCGGATGTATTCCCCAGTATCCATGTTCAGCAGTTCGGGATTTGTCACCGTACCCAGCGCCCGGAACACAATTTCACAGCCGCATGAAACATCGCCGATGTTGTCAACCGTGATGATCTGGCTGGGCTGGCGCATTCCGAATTCCATGCCGCTTTCGGGCAGCTCCAGTTCAAATTCGAACATTGGTATCCATGACGCCAGTTCCTCGCGAACCTCATCCTGTGTCTCGAAGAATGGAGACGGGCAGAGCAAACTGACAAAAAAGCCGGGTATCCGCTGCCGGGTGGAAACCGTAAAGCCCGCCTCCTCTACGACGCAGGCAATTTGCCGCTCCCGGTACAGAAGCGTCCCGTTCACCTTGGGACTGAATATTTGAAGGAAGCTGTGCCTTCGTGCGTAGGCTTCATCAGGTGTGTCCGCGATGACTGTGCCTTCCAGCGTGATATTGCGCATATCCAGTGTTGAGGAGATGTAAAAAGCGCCGTCCTGATCCGGTGCCTTGAACGTGTTAACGGTCTGACGAATGTCGCCAGTGCCGTCTATCTTCTTAAGAAAATACGGGCGGCCTTGTTCGAGCGTGATGCTTTTGCCATTTGCATTGATATAGGTTAGTTCCATAGCCGTCCCTCCTTTAATACTCCAGTGCCAGCTTGCGCGAGAGGTTCTTGAATTCTCTCGCCAGTTCCTTTTCGGATAGTGCTTTCGGCGTCACTACGGAGATGTTCTGCGTAATGTTCGTGCCGGGAACAGATCCGCTTTGCCCGGACATGCCGCCGGTACTGAAATCGAAGCGTGTGGGGATGGCATTCTGCATATCCCGTGAAACGGCGGACATGGCATCCTCAAAGCCCACACCGATGCCTTCACCCATGTTTTTGCCAAGCCCGGTAAAAAGAGTAGAGGGAGAGTGAATGCCGAAGAAGTCCTTGATGCGGTTTACAATCCCACCGAAAAAGCTGCTGATTTTATTCCACAGCCATGCGCCCGCGTCCGAGATGCCCTGCCACAACCCTTTGATGAGGTTGCCGCCAACCTGAGCCATCTGCCCAATATAGCTGGCGAACGCTCTAACCAATCCCGTGATAATCTGCGGAACCGCCTTGACCACCTCGACTATGATTTTCGGCAGGTTCGCAATCAAAGCAACAAGCAGCTGAACGCCCGCAAGGATGATCTTATCGATGTTCCCGACGATGGCATTCACCAAACCACCGACAATCTGAGGGATAGCCCTGACCACTGTTGTAATAATTAGGGGTAGGTTTTTAATCAGCGATATAAGAAGTTTTACCCCCGCATCGATAATGAGTGGGATGGATTGAATGACTGCCGTAATAATCCCGTCGATGATTTGTGGTATGGCTTCCACAATTGCCTCGATAATTACAGGCAGCGCCTCAACCAGCGAGGTCAACAGCTGAATGCCAGCATCAATAATCTGTGGTATCGCCGCGATGATAAAGGCCACGATGGCGGTAATGATCGCGGGCAGGGCGGCGATTAATTGAGGAATTGCATCCAGCAAACCCTGGGCAAGCCCAAGGATAAGCTGCAGCGCTGCTTCAAGAATCATTGGGAGATTATCCGCCAAGCCTTGAACGATGGTTGAGACCGCGCTTACTGCCGCTGGGATAAGTTTTGGCAAAGCTGAGCCGATGCCGCCGACCAGAGCTGTTACCAATTGCACCGCCGCGTCGACGAGGAGCGGGAGACTGTCAATCAGCGCTCCGACTATTGTCATCACAGCGTCTACGGCTGCGGGGATGAGTTCGGGCAGGAGCGACAGAATCGTGTTCAACACCTGCGTGAAGATGTTCGTCACCGTTTCAAGCAGCAAAGGAAGAAGATCACCAACCGCCTGTAAAATTGCCCCCGTTGCCTGCGGGAGTGCCGCCACGATGTTTTCAAGCACCGGCACGACATTCTTTACTACAGCTTGGAACGCGTCCACAAGGTTCTCCGTTAGATTCGTCATATCCGCGTCTGCGTTTCCAAGCCCCGCCGTGAATGAAGATAGGGCAGCTTGAAGCAGGCCGATAGAGCCGCTGATGGTTTGCGTAGATTCCCTTGCAAAGTTGCCGGCGTACTGCTCGGTGTTTTCAAAGAACATCTGCATGGCGACTTCGGCTTTTTCGGCATTGCTCGCGCTGTTCCATACGAAATCCAGACCCTTCGAGGCGGCATACGCCTGAATGCTGGTCGCGTTCATTGCAACGCCCAAATTGTCCATCATGGTAAAGTTGCCCTTTGCCGCGCCGGTGACGGCTTCCATGGCTGTGGACATATCAATGCCCATGACTGACGCCATATCCGCCGCACGCTGCATCGCTTTTTCTGTCAGTTCCAGCGATTTCTGTTGCTGAATGCCGGAGCCCTGAAACAAAGCGCCCATTTTGTTGGCCGTAGCCAGATATTCCGACTGGGAAACACCAAGGTTTCGGTACGCTTCCTCACCGGTTTTCTGAATTGACGCGGCATATGCGCCGAAGACCGCCTCTGAGCCGCCGAGATTTTGTTCCAGTTCACCGAACTGCTGCACGACCTCTTTGCCCAGCTTGATTGCCGCCGCGCCTGCCGCAACAGCCACCGCACCTATCGTTACGCCGATGCCTTTGAGAACACCGCCCAGCTTTTCAAACCTCGGGCCGGATTTTTCGGCTTCGTCGGCGGTATCCTTCAGTTCATCACCAAGGTTGTCAGTAGCTTCCGTTGACTGTGCCAGCTCACGCTCCATGCCATTAAGCTCCGCCTGCGCCTTGTTCAGCTGAATCTGCCAGTTTTGGGTGCGGCGGTCGTTTTCACCAAAGGATTCGGAGGCGTTCTGCAGGGCGGCACGCAGGGATTCAATCTTACTTTTCTGAGCGTCGATTTCCTTGTTTAGGACTTCGTTGCGGGAAGTGAGCGCCTGCACGGATTTGTCGTTTTTATCAAACTGACTGGTGACCAGCTGCATTTCCGAACCGAGAACCTTGAAACTCTGGTTGATATCCGAAAGTGCCTTTTTAAACTCGCGCTCTCCCTCAACGCCGATTTTTAAGCCAAAATTGTCCGCCATTTATGCTCACCTCCTTAGATTCCGGGTGGAATGATATCGTCGATCGTCCGGGTTTTCTTCGGCTTTTCCATGCCGAGAAACTGTTTGTGGCAGGCCCACAGGTCCAGAAACAGGCCGATGGGCATGAGCCAGAATTCCTCCGAGGCCATACCCATCTGCACCGTTCCGTAATAAAGAAGTCGAGTAAAGGTTTCCGCGTCAGTTTGCTGACACAGTCCGTCTACTCGACTTGTGCGTTTTTTAAGGAGGTTTCGTCCTCACTTTCCACGTTGCGCTTGGTACCCTTGAACATTGCCTCTGTAATCGCATTTTTGTAGGCCGCCAGATCGAGGGGCGAGGTGAGAAGTTCTACCTCCTCCTCTGTCAGAAGCTCCTGCGGGGCATCCTTGTTTTTGAGGTTGTGAATCAAAACGGACTGGTTAGCGAGCAGTGTCAGGAGCCACACGATCTCATCCAGCGCCATCTCGAAATTTTCCGATTTCATCAGCTTCTCGCCGAGATTTTCAAGTCCACCGTACCGCCCTGCAATCGCCTTGGTCGCGCGGGTGGTCAGCACCAGTTCATATTCCTTGCCGCCGATATTGATAGCGGCGCTTCTTTCGGCGGCATTTGTAAAAATGACGTTATTCATTCTGCATCCTCCTTACGGCTCCGGTGTATAGGCAGGTTCGTAAACCTCGGTGAACCAACCGGTGATTGTGGCAGAAGCCACTCCGGCGTCACCTTCGGTAACCTCCGCCTTCCACGGGTGCTTGCCAAAAGCGTCCAGTTTGTTGCGGCGCATGACCGTCCCTTCGATAGTCGGCGTGGAAAATGTGATGGAGTCTGCCTTGGTCTGCAGATTGGTCGCGGGCAGACCGAATTTTATGCGGTAAAGCCAGAAATAGCGGTAGGTACCGTTTGCTTTCTTCGCGCGGAAGCCTACTGCGACAGGCGTTCCCACGTTCTCGCTTGCTGAGATCAGTACGCCGTTATCGTCTGTGGATGCGCCGGTCAGATCCGCCGCTGCAGTGGGTCCAATGTCGTCAACGCCAAGTGTGAGCGTACCGCTGTTGAAGTCTTTCACCACTTCGGCGGCACCGTCGTCAGCGTATAATATTGCCTCCACCAGTTCCACCGAGAGTTCGGCAGTGATGGCTTTGGCAAGCACCAAAGGCGTAGAGTATGTTTCTTCGCCGTTGGAATCCTCGGTTATTTTTGAATAATACAGTTTATCAAGACCGATTGTCGCCATAATTTATTCCTCCGTTTCGTATGATTTTTCCACATCAATGGCGTAGTGGTGGTAGCCGGTATCGTCCTCATGGCCAATATACCGGCGGTCGGTTATCGTAAATTCTGCGCCCAGAAGCAGCGCTGTTATCTGCTTTTTCCTCTGGAGGTAGTTGCCTTTGGAAAACAGCGAAATCCGCACTTCGGAGATATCGAAGAGCGGTGTGTTATTTCCAAACAGGGCAAATTCGTCCGTCATGGGTGTGAATACAAGGTATTCGTCGGGAGGAACGCCGGAAAAAACGCCTGTCTCCACAGGGAGAACAGGCGAAAGCAATGTGTTCAATTCTGTTAAAATGCTCATATTCCGTCGACCTCCTCCTGAAGCTTTGACTTCATGGTTTCAATGCAGGCGCTTTTGCTCTGAGTTCTTGCAGGCTTTAAAAAAGGCTTGGGCGGCTGGCCGGATTTGCCGTATTCGAGAATGTTGGCAATTTTTGCGTTGGAGTCACCGTCAGAGCGCGGTTCCGCAAAACCGATCTTCACATCCCAGTTACCGTCCCGGTTCTGCTTGGCGGGAGAGAGTCCGAGGGAGCGTTCCAATTCGCCTGTGGAGCGGCTTTTTTCTTTTATTCCGCTGCCTACCACGCTTGACAGATTCGACTTTACTTTGGATAGAACGACCTCGCCGCCCGCCTCCAGCACCTTGGGGATAATCGCGTCTGTTTGGTCAGCCAGCCGGGAAACCTTCAAAAGAAATTCCTCCGGCATCTTAATTTGGGCTTTTGCCATTACCTCACCGTCCCTTCCTGCTTTTCCGCGAGCACCTCAATGTACATTCCGCGCCCGCGAACATCCTCCGCGCTGATAATTCGATATTGCTCATCGCCGCAGATGATAAACAGAGAGGTTGTTATCTCTACGTTGGGAATCTTACGAAAACGGAAAAGGGCCGTCGCTTCGCTGAACGCTGCCATATTTGCCCACTTCTCGTTTCCGTGGCGGTCCTCTTTGTATGCGCGGATGGAAGCAACAATATGGTCGCCGCTTGTAACAAAGCCATCCGCATCCTTTGCCGGGGCGGTGGAGATGATGCCAATGAAGGTATTCATTTTACCGTAGCTCATTGTCACACCTTCCAATCCCGGTCAAGCCGAAGAAGCATATTGACCGTATCCCACACCTGCTGGCCGGCCTGCACGCTATCCGCGAAAAAGCCGGCCGTGCTGCCGTCCCGACTTTCGTAGAAGAAGGACGACAGCATAATCACGGCTTGCTCTGTGGTGGGCGGCATGGAAGTTTCCTCATAATAGCCCTTAGCAACGTGCTGGTAACTTTCGGCATAGGAGACGGCGGCGGCAATATAGCTCAGTAGCAATCCGTCGTCCTCGTCGTGTGACAAAATAAGGTGCGCTTTGACTTTGGGGAGAAGGTTATCTGTTGTCATGCCATCCGCCTCCTTTGGGTTATTCTTCGTCCGCCACCATCAAACCCGCCGCTTTCAGCTTGGCGAGAAGAGCGTTAAAGTCCGTAACCAAGCCTGCGGCATCGGTCGCGGTACTGTCCGCCTGATTTTCTGCAGTAGGAAGCCCCGTTACCGAGGCTCCCTCCAAGATTTCGAGTGTGCCACCAATGACGGTTTTTTCTCCGCCCTGCTCGGTGTAGTTTTTTGCGTTATAGTCACTCATAGGTCAGCCCTCCTTAAGCGTGCTGCTTGAGCAGCTTGATGCCCTCGGGCAGTACGGTCTTTCCGTCTACGCGCTGGAAAGCGTAGAAGCCGGTCTGCAGGTTGGCGATATGCAGTTCGTCCGCACGGCGCACGGTTCTGCCACTGCGGTCGGCAATCCAGTAGTTCTGGAAGTCACCGAAAGCAACGGTATATGCACCTGCCGCGATGGTCGGAGCATACTGGGAGACATACACCGGGAAACCAAGCAGACGGTCAGGCTGACCTGCCTGCAGCGACGGCTGCCACATATATGCGCCATTGCCGTCCTTTAATTTGCGAATACCTGCGAGAGTGGCGCTGCTCAAAACAAACACGGCATTTTTCTTATATCCGTCCTTGAGGGAATAGGTTAGGTCGATGATTTCATCAGCCTTAATATCCGCCGCAGTTGCGGTGGTCACGCCGACGTCACCGCCACTCGCAGTGAAGATGCCCGTGGGCTGACCGCTGCCGTTACCGACGCAGAAAGCCTGCTCTTCCTTCGCTGCAAAAGCGCGGGCGAAGTTGTCAATGAGGTAGGCTTCGAGGTCAAACATAGAATCCTGCAGTAGTTCCTCTGAAACCAGCGCCGCCGCACGGAGCGTATAAGCGTCAAGGGAGAGCTGATTGAAGGTGGGAGTGCTGGGCGTAAACGTACCGCTTTCCGCCACCCAGTCGGCGGACACATCGGTGAGTGCTACGTTAATTCTGTGCGGTGCGGCGGTGGTGATGACTTTTGCCAGAGAACGAATTACATTCTCACGGGCAAGCGCCTGCACAAGGGTGCTGTCAAATTCAACCGGGACGATATAGCCGCCGGTAGAAGGAGTGCCTTCCTCCATAACGTTGTGAATCGGTCGCTTACCGCGCACGAGGTTTAAGAAATCCTCGCGGTATTCAGCGGTCGCTCTGGGGCTGATGGGCTTTCCGTTTTGTGCGTTGGGTTTTGCCGTAATGGGAGAGCTGGTCGGCTGAGCCATAGCGGCGTCTCTTACCACGCGGTCTTCCTCGATGGCAATCTGATGCGCCATTGCGTCCACATCCGCAAGCATCTTGTCATAGGTCGCGTTGTCTTCGGGAGAGAGGACGCCGTCCTTGGCGCGAGTGTCAAGAAACGCCTTTGCCGCATCCCATGCCTTTGCGCGTTTTTCACGCATTTCAAGTACCTTTTTCATAATCAAATACCTCCATTAAATGTATTTACGGGCTTGCAGTTTCTGCATAGCCGCTTCGATGGAAACGCCGACCGGCGCATTCTGCTTCTTTTGCTCCGGCTTTGGAGCGGAGTTAGAGATGATCTTGTTCATAAGCGAATTGGTAACCGCCCTGCGGGAAAACGCAAAGACCACATCTTCGGTATGACCGCGCTTGAAATCCTCCAAGATGCCGTCTGCAAAGCCAAGCTCAATCGCCTTGTTGGCGTTCATCCAGGTTTCACCGTCCATGAGATGAGATATTTTCGCTCTCGACTGCCCTGTTTTGATTTCATAAGCGTTGATGATGCTTTCCTTGACCTCGTCCAGCATGGCGATGGCCTTCTGCATTTCCTCGGTATCGCCAATAGCAATTGACATCGGATTGTGAATCATCAGCAGCGCCGTTGGAGCCATAAGCACCTGTGTACCCGCCATTGCGATGACCGAAGCTGCGCTTGCTGCCAAACCGTCAATTTTTACAGTGACATTGCCTGTGTAGTCCATGAGCATGGTGTAAATCTGTGAAGCCGCCACGCAGTCCCCGCCGGGAGAGTTGATCCATACGACAATATCTCCGCTGCCGGAAAACAGCTCATCCTTGAACATTCTGGGTGTGATTTCATCGTCCCACCAGCTTTCGTCCGCAATGGTGCCGTCGAGGTAAAGAGTGCGGACGCCCAATTCATCATCGTTTTCCCAGTTCCAGAAATGCGTTTTGTCACGCGCCCTGACGGGAACTTTGCCTGGGCTTTGTACCCGATTTGTTTTGTCCATCTGAGGTTTCCTCCGTTTCTGTTGAAGTTGTATTTGCGAACGCGCCAGCGTCCTGCAATTTGGTCATCGCGCCATTGATAAGGTATAGGTCGCCGCCGAGCTCCGCAGGTATCCGATCGAGATTCTCAAGCTGTCTGATATCGTTTGCGCTCATCCAGCCGTTCTGCCGCGCCGTCGCGTAACCTGTCATACGGCTGGCATAGTCGCCGCGAAGCAGTCCGTCTACATTAAATTTTGTAAACACATCACGCTTTTCGCTTTCGAGCAAGAGCGACTTATTCATTGCCTGTTCCCAGCGAACGACCCACGGGTCGAGCGTGTATTTCACAAACTCCAGCGACTGCTGCTCAATATTAGAAAAGCTCGACTTCTCGAGATCCGCCAACATATGGGGCGGGACTCTGAAAATTCGAGCTATCTCATTGATCTGAAATTTCCGCGTCTCCAAAAACTGCGCTTGTTCGGGAGAAATGGCGATAGGCGTATACTTGAGCCCTTCCTCAAGTACGGCGATTTTGTTGCTATTGACGCTGCCGCCGAAGGTTGACTGCCAGCTTTGCCTTATCCGCTCTGGGTCCTTTATGGTGCCGGGGTGCTCCAACACGCCGCTCGGCGCTGCACCGTTGGCAAAGAATTTAGCACCATATTCCTCGGCAGCGATAGCAAGACCCACAGCGTTTTTTGCCATTGCAATCGGCGAGTAGCCGACCAGTCCGTCAAAGCCCAAACCGAGAATGTGCAGCACATCGCTTGGTGCGAGGATGACATCGCTCGGCTTGTTCCTGCTGACCTCCGGCGCGTCATCGCTATTTTTTCTGTAGCGATAATACAGCCGTCCCTGCGAATCCCGGTCAACAGTCATGCGGTCAGGCATGAGGGGATATAGCGCCACGACATCGCCGCGAGCGTTTCGGATAATCTGTGCGTAGGCATTGCCCGTCAGCAGCAGATGGTTCATCATGGTCTCCCGGAAAACAAACGACGTCATTTCCGGGTTTGGTTCATCGTGCAGCACACGCCACAGCGGGTGGTCGAGATATTTGTCCTTGCTGCCGTCGTCGCCATATTTATATACAAACAGCGGCAGGCCCGCGATTGCTTCGGATAATATACGGACACAAGAGTAAACCGCTGTCATTTGCATGGCCGTTCTTTCGTTAACGACCTTGCCGGAGGACGAGCCGCCCCACAAAAAGCTGGTGCTGCCTAAGTTCTTAGGCTTATCACGGGCTTTGAAAATTCCTTGAAAGATGTTCATAGGCAGTTCCCTCCAATTAAAAAACGAGCAGTCCGCGTGTGTCATACACGCTTTCGCCCGTATCGTTGCCGCAGCGAATCGCCCGATCGAGCGCCATAATAGTAGCGACTGCGCCGTCGATTTTCTCTGTGGATTTTTCCTTATCTGCTTTGATATTTCCAGCCGGGTCGGTGCGTATATAGATGTTGTCCATCATCCAGCGGAGCACCGGGTGGCCGCCGTGGGCGAGTTTTTCTTCCAGCGTCAGCTTCATCAGTTCCTTAGTGGGAGGGCTCATATCCTTAAAGCCCTGTCCGAACGGCACGACCGAGAAACCGAGCGTTTCAAGATTCTGCGTCATCTGCACCGCGCCCCAGCGGTCGAACGCGATTTCACGGATGTTGTATTTCTCGCCGAGGGCTTCAATAAACTGCTCGATGTAGCCGTAATGCACCACGTTGCCCTCGGTAGTTTGCAGGAATCCTTGATTTTTCCAGACATCATAATTCACATGATCGCGCCGGACACGCAGGTCAATATTGTCCTCCGGTATCCAGAAGTACGGCAGTATGGCGTATTTATCTGCCTCATCTGCCGGAGGGAATACCAGTACGAACGCTGTGATATCGGTAGAGGACGAGAGGTCAAGTCCGCCATAGCAGACCCGCCCTTCAAGCAGCTTTTCATCCACGGGAAATGCGCAGGCATCCCATTTGTCCATCGGCATCCAGCGCACCGCCTGTTTTACCCATTGGTTCAGTCGGAGCTGCCGAAAGCTGTTCTCCTCAGCTGGGTTCTGCTTTGCCGATTCAAATGCAGCTCTGACCTTATCCATCCCTACCGTGATGCCGAGGGAGGGATTTGCTTTTTTCCACACCTTGGGGTCTGTCCAATCGTCCTCCTGTGCCGCGCCGTAAATTACTGGGTAGAAGGTAGGGTCGTGCTTTCTGCCATCAATAATATCCAGTGCCTTCTGATGGACCTCCCAACAGATGCTGTTCTGGTTATCCCCGGCAGTGGTGATCAAAAAATACAGCGGCTGCATTCTCGCATCGCCGCTGCCCTTGGTCATAACGTCATATAGTTTTCTGTTTGGCTGGGTGTGCAGTTCATCAAATACAACACCGTGGGTGTTAAAACCGTGCTTGTTTCCGACGTCGGCGGAAAGCACCTGATAGATGCTGCCGGTCGGCTGATAGATGAGCCGCTTGGTTGCGTCCAGTATTTTTACACGCTTTGAGAGCGCCGGACACATTCGAACCATATCTGCTGCCACATTAAAAACAATGGACGCTTGATTTCGGTCTGCGGCACAGCCATAGACCTCGGCGCGTTCTTCGTTATCCCCGCAGGTGAGAAGCAGTGCGACAGCAGCCGCAAGCTCGGACTTGCCCATCTTTTTCGGAATTTCTACAAAGGCGGTGTTGAACTGGCGGTAGCCATTGGGTTTGAGGGTTCCAAAAATATCACGGATAATCTGTTCCTGCCAATCGATAAGCTCGAAGGGCTTTCCGGCCCAGGTGCCTTTGGTATGGCAGAGAGCTTCAACAAAAGCTACGGCATAGTCGGCGGCGGTTTTGTCGTAAACGGAATCCGTGGCTTTAAACCGTGTCGATTTGTATTTTTTTAGTTTACGGATATCGACCGCCTCCTTTCGGGCATAAAAATAGACCGCCATCGGCAGTCCTTCAAAATTTATCTGTACGAGATACAGCCCCATGCAGGGCGGAATCTCGGCTATCTTATTAGCGCGGGTTAGTAGTTTTCGCTGTGCAGCAGAAGTTCAAGGGCAAGCCGTGCGTCTGGGTCAGAGGGCTCCACATCCCAGCCTCTGTCGTAGTTGCACACGATTTTGCCGTTACGCTTGAGCATCAACTTGCTGATTCTGCCGCCGTTAATACTAAATTGTGAGCCTTCGTCATACTGCTTCATCCAGTAATGAAAAACGCTGTCGTGAATTTTCAGGCTACCTTCTTTCCACATGGTCGCGTCCTCCTTAAAACCTCTTGATGCTGACGTTGCCGTCGGCATCGAAGCTCACGTTGTAGCGAATTTCGTAGCCGTCAGCGTTCTTGGTAATCACCCGGATGCCGCCCTCAAAGGCGGTGTACATTCTGTCGATTTTCTCGCCCTGCGGCAGCTGACTTTCGATTTGCTTAATCTGTTTTTCGGTCATTTTCGTTTCCTCCGTTTGTGTGTTTTCCCTTTCGGTAGTCACATATTAACTCTGAAAGCACACTATATCCAGACAATTACGCGATAAATCCGGGCATAAACTACACGATCTTTCAAGCGAATATCGCCGGTTGAATTGTGTAGTATGCACCTGCTATTCCTCGCCCGTGAGGATGAAGCGGACGTATTGGTCCTTATGCTCCTCCAGGAAAACCACCAGTTCAAATAAGTTCATTTCATGGGCCATGCGCTGAACGGCATTGACATCAAACATATTTGTCAGCCCGGTATTGCGGATGGCGAGGATTTGCTCGCGTACCTTATTTGTCATCGTCGCATCTCCTGCAAAGGTCCTCGCCGTACACCACTTGGAGCGAACTCCCGTTGTCCCACGCAACACCCAGGCTGCCGAGATCATCAACATACTGCACGATACCTTTTGTGCCGATGGGTGGCGCTTGAACATCGTCCATGCGGAGAAGCTCCACACGGCAGCCGATCGGGTACTGTTTTCGGATACGCTCAACGGTTTCTCTTGATGGAAAATTATTGTTCATCGTCGTTTCCTCCCAAAATGGCTTTGATTTCGGCGCGTATAGTGGGGTCGGCTTTTGCTTTATCAAGTTCATCCTGCGAGAAGCCTTTTTTCTGTCCGTCCTTGAAAGCCGAGCTGCCGGAGAGATTCTGCAGCAGAATTTTCCGTTCCTCTTTGTATGCCGAGCCTATGAAGCCGAGTCGCAGGAGAAAGCAGCGGAAAGCGTATTTATCGTTATCGGTATCCTTTTCCTTTGCGGTGACACGCTTTTGCGCCCTCGCCATCTCGCAGAGTGCAGCCACTAAATGCGTGTATGCCTTGACTGCTTCAGGGTCTGTGCCGTCCTCAAACCAAGGGAACCGCACCTTGTCATCTGTTATTTCAAGTTCGAGCGTTTCCGCGCCGAGTGCCTTTTTAATAAGGCTGCCTTTGCTTTCGACCAGCTTCTTGAGGTTGTCGAGTGCTGCGTCGGTGAATGAGGAGCGCGGCATTTCAATTACCAGCCCCAATTCCTCACGACCATCCATCCTAAGGTCCTCAAAGGCAAGTACTTCGTCCAGTTGTCTTTGCATGGTGTCGGTAATGGGCGCATCGGGGTTGACATACTGTCCGGGGTGGTGCTGGTCAATATCCGGAAATTCGTCAAGCGCACTCATGCCGCTAAGCCCGCTCTCGTAGATGTCGGCTTCGTCATACTTGCGACTGTTGCCGTCTGCGTCAAAGCCCGCTTGATGGAGCGAATCCTCCAAGTCAAGGTTATCTGGACCCATAAGCGTTCCGTCCTTATCGATGCGGTAACCTCCGACCTCGTAGGCGAAGGTAGGAGCACCGAGGTAGTTAGTTGGGGCACCCAGTGCCGTGCTGATCGCTCCGATCAATGATTTGCGTGCACTGCCTGTTACATTGTATTTGAGTTCCATTTTTCAAACCGCCTTTCTTTTTCGGTATTACATTAATCACTCTAAACCGCTGATATAGCAACGGTTTAATGCGATTCCTGTGGAGAATACTGTACCGATTATTCGGCGGTTTCTTGTGTAGATAACACAATGCCGGACAGAACAAAACAGGTGTATGGCAGGGCATCTCCGTTGGAACGAGAACCAAGCATGAGTTTACTCATCGACAGCCACATCCGCATATTTCATCGTGACACCATCGCGGATAACGGAAACACCGTCTGCACTGCCGACTTGCTCAATATACCGTTTTATAATGACATCGCAGTATTTCTCATCAAGCTCTATGGTGAAGCAAATCCTATCAGACTGCTCACAGGCGATGAGTGTGGACCCGCTACCGCCGAAGGGATCAAGAACGATACAGTTCGTTAGGCTGCTGTTCATAATGGGATATGCCAGCAGCGCAATCGGCTTCATGGTGGGGTGGTCGGCATTCTTCTTTGGCTTTTCAAATTCCCAGATGGTGGTCTGCTTGCGGTCAGCATACCAGTTGTGCTTGCCTTTCTTCTTCCAGCCGAATAGGACAGGTTCATGCTGCCACTGATAGGGCGAGCGTCCCAGAACCAGCGACGGCTTTTTCCAGATGCAGCACCCGGAAAGCTGAAAGCCCGCGTCCGAGAACGCTTTTCGGAAGTTCAGCCCTTCAGTGTCGGCATGGAACACATAAATGGAAGCGTCCTGCGCCATCGCCACTTCGGTGTTTGTAAACGCCGCAAGCAGGAAGTCATAGAACGCTTCGTTACCCATATTGTCATTTTTGATTTTGCCCGCCGTTCCTTCATAATTGACATTGTATGGCGGATCGGTCACCACCAGATTTGCGAGCTTCCCGTCCATCAGAGCGGTGAAGGTGTCGGCTTTGGTAGAATCGCCGCAGACCAGCCGATGGCGGCCAAGCGTCCAGATATCACCGGGCTTTGTAACGGCGGGATTTTTAAGTTCCGCGTCAACATCAAAATCATCGTCGTGGATACCGTCCTTGAGTGAATCCTTGAATAGGTCGTCAATTTCTCCGGGGTCGAAGCCCGTGAGCGACACATCAAAGTCCGCACCCTGCAAATCTGCAATGAGCAGAGCCAGCTTGTCTTTATCCCAGTCACCGCTAATTTTATTGAGCGCAACATTGAGCGCCTTTTCCTTTTCAGCGTCCATCTCGACAACTACGCAATCGACCTTGGTGACGCCCATATTAAGCAGCACCTTTAATCTCTGATGGCCCCCAACGACATGGGAGGTGGTTTTATTCCATATAACAGGTTCAACATAGCCGAATTCCTCAAGAGAGCGTTTCAACTTCTCATATTCCGGATCGCCAGGCTTGAGGTCTTTGCGAGGATTATAATCGGCGGGAACAAGCCGATCGGTCTGAATCTTTTCTATCAGCATAGCTTTCAGCCGCCTTTCCGAGCGGTAAGTAACCGCTCCATCACATCATCCTGCGGATTAGCTCCGCCATACTCGCCGGTGCAGTTTTCCTTGACGATCTGGAAGATTTCCATCCACAGACGGTTCGTCTGATTCATGTAGTTCTGGCCCATTGCCACATAAGGACTTTGAATGGCATTGCCCGTTGTGGGGTGTTTGGCCAGAAAGCCATATTCGGTAACCGCTTCCTCGCATTGAATCCACCGGGCTACGCTCATGGCGTAGCGTTCCAAAAGCTGTGGGGAAACGAGTGCCGCACAGCCACGCTCATTCAGCCATTGCCATGTGTTTTTGTAAATCTCTGCTGCCACAAGCGTCTTGCCGTCCTTTTGCACGGCTTCGAGCATTTTGTTCGGTTCCGGCATTTCATTGCCTTGCAGATTTGCCGTGTCAGAAAACTCCATCACAGTTAATTTTCTGCCGCCTGGATTGCCGGCGGATATTTTGTCGGCGAGAGGCTTCTTTTTTGCGCCTGCACCGATGCGAGCACCGCCTCTGCAAGTGCCGTCTTTCGCCATATTCATCACACTCCTTGTGCGCTGGGGCTATTCCACCGTTTGAAATCGCGTTTTTCAACACGAAGCCCCACGCCGCTGTCCAAATTTTTTCGCTTTAGAGATTTTGATACCCCCACCGGGAGAGACCATGAAAAATGGATTGCTTTGAGGCATCGTACCAAAATGTAAACGATGCCTCTTTTAATATCCTTTTCCCCAGCGGTCGCCACTCTCGGCAGTGATACGAGAGTGGCAGGCTTTGCAAAGAGCCATAAGGTTCTCGGCATTGCTGCCACCGCCTTTGGAGAGTGGGAGAATGTGGTGCACCTCCTCAGCGGGCGTCAGCTTTCCTTGCTTTTGGCATTCCTCGCAGAGAGGATGTGCCTTGATGTAACGGTCACGGATTCGTTTCCAGCTACGGCCGTACCGTTTATTTGACGCAGGGTCACGCTCGTACTGATTGTAGCGTTTGTCCATGACCTTCTGGTGCTCGGCACAGTATTGCTCACGCACGGCGAGCCGACCGCAGCCGGGGTAGGCGCAGGGTCGCTTTGGTTTGTATGGCATTCGGTTAACCTCCTTCGGGGCATAAAGAAAGCCCTGCGGGATTGCTCCCACAAGGCTCATCTTCATTCTACTTTCCTGATTATAATACTATCATAAGTGGCAGGTGTCTTTCAGTGTCTTTTCATGTCCACTTCCGGCGAAGCGGGAATGCTACATTCCTCCAGTGCCCAGTTGTGGAGCTTATGTGTGTACCGCAGGTCATAACCCATGTCCACAGCAATTTTCTCCCAAGATAGGAAACAGAGATAACGCTTTTCCAAAAGGGTCTGGTGTTCCGGGTTGGATACCGCTTTGATGACGCCCATTATTTCTTTCTTGAGATCAACCAGCTTATCGATGTCATGGTTGATTTCATTCTGCAGGTCAACAATTTTACAAATGGCGTCTGCGATGCGGGAGGTTGAACCGCTGGGATTGCGGGGCATACCGGTCAACACTGACGTACAGGTTGTTGCCAGCTCGTTCAGTGAATCAATTTGCTGGAGCTTTGACTTGATACGCATATCAAGATAGCGGGCTTGAGAAAGGTAGGTTTTAGTAGTCATAGCATGCCTTCTCCTTTCTCAGCTTGGAGATCAGCAGTTCCGGGTCAAGGCCGGTCAACACACCGAACCAGCCGGAACGGAAGAAACGCTCAATGCTGGCAAGCTCACGCTCGTCGTCGTGAAGCCGGTAATCCTTCACGGCCTGCAGCACAATGGCGTTTGCAAGGTTCTCATAGGGGTTGTTCATAATCTGTACCTCCGATTTTTATTTCTCTCGGATTGGCACGGATTGTCATAGATTTTCTCAGATGTGCAGGTCGGCTCTTACCGCCTCTATCAAAGCGGCCTGAGTGCTGTCCTTTTTCGACAGTACCCGCAGAATCCGCTCGTCAATAGTTCCTTTGGCGACGATGTGCTGCACCACAACCGTTTCGGCACTCTGGCCCTGCCGCCACAGACGGGCGTTGGTCTGCTGATATAATTCCAGTGACCAGGTCAGCCCAAACCAGACGATGCAGGAGCCGCCGCTTTGAAGGTTCAGCCCGTGACCGGCGGAGGCGGGGTGGATTAGTGCCACGGGCAGTTCACCGGTGTTCCACCTACGGATACTGTCGGCGCTGTCCAGCTTGGAGAACGGGATATGGAGTTTTTGTAGCCGTTCGGTGATCCGGGCAAGGTCATGCTTAAACCAATAGGCCACAAGAAGCGGCTTGCCACCAGCAGCTTCGATGATATCCTCCAGTGCGTCCAGCTTTTGTTCATGGATAGTAAGGGTGCTGCCGTCGTCGGTATATATCGCGCCGTTTGCCATCTGGCATAGCTTCCCGGTGAGAGCAGCGGCGTTCGCAGCGGTGATGTCGCCATCTGGGAACTGCAGTATGAGATCGTTTTTTAGATCATCATAACGTTGGCGCTCATCTTCGGAAAGGTGGACGGTGTATTCGCTGCTAATCAGCTCCGGCATTCTTAAAAGATCGGTTGACTTCATAGAGATGGTGATGTCGGAGATTTTGTCATATATCCGCTGTTCCGCTCCAGGTAGTGGCTTGTAGCTGAAGATGACCTGACCGTTGCGCTTGTCTGGCATGAAGTAGTCGAGCCGGTAATGGCTGATGAACCGTCCTAGACGAGCGCCCAAATCCAGCAGTCGGAACTCAGCCCATAAATCCATGAGGCCATTGCTGCTCGGCGTTCCGGTTAATCCTATGATGCGTTTTACCGTGGGGCGAACCTTCATCAGCGCTCGGAATCGCTTTGCTTGGTGGTTTTTGAAGGATGACAGCTCGTCAACCACAATGGTGTCATAACTGAATGGCAGCTTGCTTTCCTCAATGAGCCATTGGACGTTTTCTCTGTTAATGATGTAAATGTCGGCGGGCTTTATCAGTGCCGCACGGCGCTCTGCTTCGGTGCCGACTGCCACGGAGCAGATGAGGTTCTGCAGGTGGTCCCACTTATCTGCTTCCGTTGGCCATGTGTCCCGTGCCACTCGCAGTGGTGCGATTACCAAAATGCGATGCGCCTCGAAGCTGTCAAACAGCAAGTCGTTCAGCGCCGTCAGCGTGATACTCGTCTTGCCAAGGCCCATATCCAACAGAATGGCGGCTATGGGGTGTTCCTCGATGTAGTCGATGGCGTATTTCTGGTAGTTATGTGGTTCGTATTTCATCAAGAATCCCTCCAATCTGCCGCTCTTCATCCAATACATAGACTCTGAAACCCAGCCCTCGTAGTAATCTGTGTCTTGCTAGTTGCAGCGGTCTCGGCTTTTCACCGGGAGCCTTTGCTTCCACGAAAGCCATGTGGCCACCCGGTAAAAGCACGATGCGGTCGGGCATACCGTCAAAGCCAGGGCTTGTGAACTTCGGTGCGATACCGCCAACCGCTTTGACTTCCTGAACCAGTTTTTTCTCGATTGCTTTTTCTCTCATATTCTCACGCTCCATCAGGGATTTTAAGGAGGGGTAACCTCGGCGTAGGTCATTTCTAAAAATTTTCTTAGACTTATTTTTTAAGGTCTTAAGAGACTTTTTGTATATGACCTTTATTGAGGTTACCCCATGGTCCATCAGTTCAGGAAATCCTCAAAATCTCCGTCGTCGGTTTTTAGTCGCAGTCCTGTAAAGAACCGCTTGTTTTTGACCTTGATACGGCCATACCCAGCAGCCTCCAGTGCAGAATAGAAATCAGTGGTACTGCGGATATACTCATTGGTGTCAATGCAGTAATTCCTATACGTCTGATAAAGCGCACTGGAACTTTCCCGGAAACTGGCACCAAGCTCACATTTATCCTCAAGGAAATGGCCAAACCAGTCGTTCTGCGCCCGGTACTCCGCAATGGCTTTCTGCACACATTCCGGTACCGGAATTTTATAATCCAACGCAATGACTTTTTTGGCACCATCAATAATCCACGCGAGAATACTTTCACCGGCGTTCTGATAAAGGTACTCGCCGTAGTTCTTGATATCGCTGCTGCCTTCAATCTTGGCATCAAATGGAATGACAATCAGCCTGCGCCAGATACCGTCATCAGAGGCACTGACCTTCGGCAGGTGGTTGGTATAGAGGACCAGCGTGTGACAGGGTGTGAAGCTGAATGGGTCCTTGTACTTTTTCTCGGCAAAAACATCATCTGTGGAGCAAAGCTGCTTGACAGTAGAATCATTAAGCCTTGCGCCTTCCTGCATTTCAGCCGCAATGAGTAGTCGCTTGCCCTTGACCTCGGCCATTTCTGGCTTAATATTGCGGCGGCATCCGACCGTCAGCGTATCGGCGGAGATATTGCCGCTATAGAGACCGAGCACGCGGGAAACGGCGTTCCAGAACGTGGACTTGCCGTTGCGCCCGCCGCCATAGGCAATAATCAGAGCTTCCACATAAACCTTACCGATAGCAGCGAGACCGCAAATCATCTGCACATAGTCAATTAGCTCCTGATTACCACAGAAGATGAGATTCAGGCTGTCCAGCCAGAGTTGTTTGCCTTTATCGCTGGGTGAGACCGAGGTCATTTTGGTGATAAAATCCTCCGGCGAATGTTCTCTGGCTCCGGCCATGCCTTTTCTCAAATCGTAAGTAGCAGCAGGCGTGCACAGTAGAAAGCAGTCGGCATCAAGGTCACGCGGTGAGATCTCCAGCATGGGATGAGACTCCTTCAGCGTTGCGGTGATATTTTTGGAATCCCGGCGGCGAATGGCGAAGGACTGATATGCTTTAGCTGCAAGAAAATCCCGATATGCTTCGAGCTGCGCGTCGTTCATAAGAGACTCAGCCTTTGCCTTGGAGGTGTTCTCGACGATTTCCTGACCGCCGTTTTCCGTCAGTAGTTTCATCGCCGATTGCAGGTATTTCGTGGCTTCCGTGAGCTGGCGACGGGTCAGCTCATGGGCGACGGCCTGTGCGCCGGGCTCACTTTCCTGCCAATAGTGCTCGTTATAGCGGATGAAGTGCGTAGCCGGAGAGTAGCGCAATTCACCGGAGAAGTATTTTGCCAGCACTTCTGCCTGTCCGACGTCCGAGTAATCGCCGGGTTTATATGACGCTGGGTCGTTATATACATCTGGTGACACATATCCATCCTGCTGTTGAACCTTTGCAAAGAAGCGCTGGGCGCTGTGCCAGATGGTAAAGAGTTCCTGCTCCCCAAGCGGCGGAGAGCATTTTGCGGCTTCTTCCAAAAAGCACTGGTAAGCGGCGTCACCATCACCATACTTTTTAATGACGCGACCGGCGAAGCGGGACATGGTGGCGTTACGGCTTCCTTCTGGAATGACCTGATTGGCACGAAGACCACTGGTCATATCCACATCGAAATCATCGCCTTCCAAAAATTCGCTTAAGTTCATGCTGCCTTCGTAAATCTCCACCTCCGGCGAATTGGTACCGAAGAAAAAACGAGCAGCATCCAGTGCCTTGGTGTCGAAATACGGGAATATGGCGTTGGCCAGCTTCTTCATGTCGCTGTAGCAAGTTGCGTCTGCTATGTGGTCGATGGGAAAAAGAACATGGAACTTCGGCCGAGCGGGTTTACCGTTCTTTTCACGCATATTGGACCGGCTGTAGTGAACGGCAAAGGTCACGCCGGGAAATGCCTCTATAACATCGGCTGGCAGCATCCAATCTTCAGGGTTTTCCGAGTGGTCGTTATCACAATCAACCGGCAGGCAGTCGCTGCCTATGAAGTTCTCGCCGTTTCGATAGTTGTTTTTGTACTCTGCGCACACATAGTCTCGACCGACCGCAGCGGCCAGTGATGCTGAATCGGTAATTTCCACCTTGTGAGGATAAGAGCAATTGCCGGGGTTGCCGATAAAATCAGAATGATAAATGGTGAACATCAAACCTGCACCTCCTTGCAGTTTTCGGTAAAGTAGCGCAAACGGTAGTTCTTCCACTTGGCCCTTTTAATTTCAGCCTCCATACCGGCTGAGATAATGCTGCCGAACACCCATACCTCTGAGCATTTGCTCATCAGGGCGTTCCCGAAGAACAACCCAAGCTGGCGCTCGGCGGGATTATCATCGTTTAGAAACTGTGGGAACAGCAGGTGCGGTGCGACGGGAATGTAGCCATTGTCCACGGCATATCGGCTGTAGCCCTGCGCGGCCTTCACGTTACCTTCCACATCTCCTGAAAATGGAGAGCAAATATATATGATAGGCCGGAATGCTCGAAGCGCCCGTTCCTCTTTTTCAATAATGGATATTGCTTCATAGGCAGTTGGGTCGTAATAGCCCTCACTGTTGTATTTGTCTATACTCATTAGGAACACTCCTTTCACGGCGGACTTTTTGCCCACCTCTAAATCTCACTGGAACAAAAAGCCCACTTTGGACGAAACCCTTTAATCTTTTTTATAAAAATCTGTCTCGTAGCCATCGGCACGGAGTAGCAGCCCTTTCGCCCATGGCGGCGTCCGACCCATCTGTTGGCAGACAGCTTCCAGCGACATGTGCGTATCGGCTTCGATTACAATTTCGTCGTGGATATGCATGACAATGGAACAGCACCGGAGTGTCTGCATGGCGTAGCAGAGTATGTCGCGGGCCGTGGCCTGAACGATGTTTTCCACGAACTTTGGCCCATAAGAATCCAGCCGCTCCCACTTTTTTGTGCCGCCGACGCCTTCGTAAGTAATGCAACTGCCGCCGAACTTGTTTTCGCCGATGCGCGGCTTTACATAGGCAAGCTGCCTACCAGACGGAAGTGTGATAAACAGCATCCCGCTCCGGCAGGTAAAAACGATGCCGTGGGTTTCATTGGTATGCTTGTGACGAACTGCCTCCATCGCGGCGCGGTCAACGTCCCACCAGAATTTCACGATGCGCGGATTGGACTGCCGCCATGCGTCAACGAGCGGAGGAAGCTCATCTTCAGCAAGCCCCATTTCAAGAGCACCCATTGCCTTGAGCGCACCAACTGAGCCGCCATAACCGAGGGCAAGTTCGGCGATTTTGCCTTTCTGGCGCAGATGGCCATTGACACCATGCTTCTCAACCGGCACCTTGAACATCTGACTGGCTGAGGCGCAGTAGATGTCGCCGCCTTTGGCAAACACGTCCTGCCGCCACTGTTCACCGGCGAGCCATGCGATCACTCGGGCTTCGATGGCGCTGAAGTCGGAAACGATGAACTTCGCATCGGTTCTTGGAACAAATGCTGTGCGGATCAGCTGGGACAGCGTGTCCGGCACATCCTCATAGAGCATTTCCAGCGCATCAAAGTCGCCGCAGCGAACAAGGGCGCGAGCTTCAGCTAAATCCTCCAAATGGTTCTGTGGCAGGTTTTGCATCTGTATAAGCCTGCCTGCCCAGCGTCCTGTGCGATTGGCTCCATAAAACTGAAACATCCCACGGGCGCGACTATCGGAGCAGACTGCGTTTTGCATTGCCTGATACTTTCGTACCGATGACTTGGCAAGTTGCTGCCGTAGGGATAGAACATTAGCAAGATCCGGTGGTGCAGTTTTGAGTAACTCGACAACAGCTTTTTTACCGAGTGTATCGGTTTCCATGCCGTTGTCAGCAAGCCACTGTTTCATTTGCTGAACCGAATTTGGGTTATCTAGCTCGGTCAGCGATTTCATGGCAGTGGTGAGCTCAGAACGGGAGCGACCGTCCATAGCAATGGCCTCCTGCACCAGTGTCATATCAAGAGCCACACCTCGGTCGTTTATCTCTTGGTCAAGGCGATATTCATCCCAAACGGAGTCGGGTACCGGAAATTTGGCAAGCTTTTCTTGAATAGACATCTCCGTTTCAACATCGCGGGCGTTATATTTTTTGAACGCCGACCACTTGTCCGGCGCGTGGTACGGGTAATTTCGGGAGCGCTGGCCGTTGGATTTCGTCGGAGCACAAGGCTGGCAGAAGTATTTAATGAGGTCTTTGCCCTCGGTGAGCTTCTGCTTATCCAGCTTAAGCACCGATCCGACGCCTTCCAGTGAAAGCGGCAGTCCCATTGTCGCAGCCCATACCATCGAGCACTTCCATGAAACAGGGTCGAGATACTCGCCGGTCGGCAGTCCAAGAAAGCGAGACAGGCAGACCCGTTCGAAGTTGGCATTGAAGGCCCACTTTGTTACAGCTTCGTTGGTAAGCGCCGTCGTGATTTCAGGCGGGAGCATTTCACCGCAGGCAAGGTCAACGACCTGAACAGAGCCACCATCTACGGAATAGCCGAACAAAATAATCTCAAAATCCGGTGACTCGACATAGCGGTAAACACCTGATTTTGCGAGGTTGACACTGCTATAGGTTTCAATATCTATACTGAGTGTTTTCATAATCAACCATCCTTTATTAAGAAGAGGGCGGCAAAGAATGTCTCTGCCGCCCTAATAGATACTGTTACTTGCTGATTTCCTTCATGCGCAGCTCATGGTATTCCTTATCACGGATGGCCTGTGCTTTTTCGCGCTTCTCACGCTTGCGGTCATACACTGCACTCTGAATCGCATTGATCAGGAATACAATGCTGAAGCAGAGCCAGATGGCAATAAGGACGGTCAACAAGATGGTTTGTAAGGTTGTCATAGCTTTTCACCCTTTCTTTCTCAGTTCAGAAAATCGTCGTCATCGTCGGTTGTGAAATCGGACTCAGCACTGGTCTTGCCGCCGAGAGGCTCGCCATCGCGTACCTTCTGCAAGTTGTTCAAGCCACATGCGATACCCTTGTTTCCATTGCTATTGAAGGCATAGAAGCTGATGCTTGCCCTGCCGTACACGCCGGAGTAAACCTCGGAGCGGGTCAGAATGGGATTGCGGTCAGCATCGACAATACCGGGAGCAGTGGCAGAGTTTGCGTTGATGAAGTAAGCGTTGGCATAAGCAGGATCGTCAGGACGCTCAGAATCTCCGTCCCTGAGAGGAATTTTGAGTGCTGCCATCGGAGGCACAGACTTGCCGTTGCCCTTCAGTTTAGACTCGCCGTCGTGGTAGGCTGCTTCAATAGCGGCCTTGATTTTGGCGACGGTCTTGGTGTCAGACTTAGGAACGATAAGGCTGACAGAGAACTTTGGCGTACCGCCGTTGATACTCTTGGCCTCCCATACGTTTGCATAGCTCCAGCGGGTGTCGGGGCCGGTAATAACCTTCATGGGGTTGTTTACTTTGTTTGTGTTGTTATTCATAATCGTTTTCCTCCATAAAATCATTTTTGGCTGTGTTCATGGCCGGGCGCTTATCGCTCTCCGGCACGAGCGTTGGTTTACCTTGCGGCTTTTCAATGTAGGCCGCGAGAAGTTCATCAAAACGAGACTTGCCGAGCAACTTCTGCATGGCAGTGACACCGAGAATCTTGCGTTCGTATGGATCAAAGCCAGCCCTGCTGACTGCGTCGGCAACTACTGTCTCATTGTTGTATCTGCGGTTGGAACGTCCTTCGACCAGCTTATATCCGGTCCAGTCTTTGCCGCTGATTGCCTGCTGCAACGCGTATTCCTTGATGTCCGCCGCCCAAGTGACAAGGTCATCGACCTTTGAGAGGATATCTTCAATGTCCTCGTCTGTAAGCAGCGGCGGCAGCTTGAAGTCATAACGGGCAAGCTCCATATTGGCGTCAGCTCTGGCACGGCAGTCGTGCTTTGCCTTACAGAAGCCACACCATTCGCCGCATAGAAAGTTTCCATCACCAGCGAAAGCAAGGTCGGCTGTTGGTTTTAGTACCTCGTCTGCCCAGCGGTAAAGCTCATCTTTCGAGAGCTCGTATGTGCTGACGTTATCGCGGCGTGGCTGATAAATGGTCATGCGAACGGTATCAATGTCGTAGATCCCGTCGAACAATTCCAGAGCGCCTAGGGCGTAACACTGCATTTGCGGGTTTTCCGTAGCATCGACCATAATTCCACGACCGTGCTTGTAGTCGATGATTTTCAAGGTGCCGTCTGCAATGATAAGGCAATCTGCGGTACCGAAGCCGGACGCTACCCAGCGGGAGAAGTCTACACGCTGCTCAATCATGACTACAGGATCGGAGCAGGTTTGCTTAGCAGATTCCATCTGTTCGAGAACATAGGTGGCATATCCGGTGGCGCAGTCGTCCATTTCCTCATTGAACCAGGTAAGGTTTTCAGTTGGGTCTTCGGCCTCCATACCAAGCGCCCGGCGAAGCTTATATTCACAGAGCGTATGGGCGTCGGTGCCTTCGGCGGCGTAATCGCTACCCTTGTCGTCATAGCTCTCGCAGAGGCGAGCTGAAGGAGGACAATGTAACCAACGCTCGGAGCTGGAGGCGGAGAGAAGTGCGTGTCCTTTAGGTGGCATCGTTCAGTCCCTCCACATCGGCAAGTAACCCCCCATACCGGGTAGGGTCAATTTCAGATAACTTATTGGCACCGTACTTCTGGAGCAGAGAGCGAATCTGAGCGGTGAAACCCGCACGGGACTTGTCCGCAAGGACTGCTCTGACCGCTTCAAGCGTAAGTACAGGCTCGGAGGAAACTGTTTCTTCAGGTACAGGTTCGTCGCCGCTGAACTGCTCTTCAAGCCAATTGGCGGCTTCATTAATAGCGGCAGCGGCACTGCGCAGCTCTTCGATGGTTGCGGCCATCTCGCTCATTTTGCTCATCTGTTTTTCCTCCTTCTGTAGATTGTCTTTGTCTGGCAAGCAAGGTCAGTTTTCTTGCCAGTCGCATGGACACGACGCTGATTGCAGTGAGAACATCGACAAGTTCTTCGTCCGCAGTGCAGCTCTGGGATTTTGTTTTGGCCTGATACATTCGTTTCACCTCCGTTCTGAAAGCCGTTTGTGTATCGCTTTCACAACTCACTGGAACGAAAAGGTCCATTTGGACGAAAAACAGAAAAACTTTTTGAACAAATCTCCGACCACCGTATTAGGGCGGCCGAAGATCATGTCTAATTAGATGATGTCGCCGTACTCCTCACGGAGCAAGGTTTCAACTTTTTCGAGACGCGACCTGAAGGTGCTTCGGGGTATTCCTACAAGGTCGGCAATGTCGCGGTCTGATACGCCCTCCATGCGTAGCTCGCCGATGCGACGGGCTTCGGGAAAGAGCTCGTCCAACCGCTTGAAAAGCTGCTGCAGTACGATTTTGTCGGTCACGATTGATTCAATATCGGCACTGGGGTCTTCATGCTTGTCCCCCATGAGCTCCTGCTCGTATTCAAGCGACCATACGTTTCCAGGAGCATGATACGGGCAGTCGAGGCAGCAGCCGTCGCAGCGCCACAGCTTGCTTTTCGGGCACATGCACTGACCGCGTTTCTGTGCTTCCTTCTGAGTGCGCCAGATGGGACGGTAGTACTCGTAGTAGAATTCCTTTGTCACCGGGACGAACTGGTGGGTACTGGGGATGTAGATCTTGTACTCGCGTTCTGGGTTCTGATTTGCTTGGTTTTTCATTAGATTTCCTCCTTGTGATTGGCAAAATATGAGAGGCTGGGCAGGCTTGGGTCGAACGTCAAAAGGGGCCGAGCAAACGCCTGTCCACGTCCAGCTCGACCCCATCCTAATGAAAATTGGAGATGATTCCCTCTCATGGCGTGTGAACCAAAAAACCAGTAAAATAGCAGGTTTTTTGCATTTAGAGACCGACCGTTTTTGCACCGGAACACAAAAAAAGGCGGCAGTACGGGCATCTACTGCCGCACTGCCGCCACCAAAAGCTCACACGCCGTGTGAAAAAATATTTTTAAACTGCTAACCCTCGCGCTTACGAAGGGTAATATAAATTACAATCAACCCACAAAAGAACTTCTAAATAACCATTGCAATTGTAATTACATTCTGATATAATGATAGGTGTAAATTTATGCCTATGCGCGAAGGAGGATATTGCGTTGCCGGATAATAAACCAAGAGAACCGATGGAGCATCACAATATAGGTGACTTTCTGAAAGGCCAGTCCTCAAAGATACTCACCTCGATTGCCGATGCAGATAAGACAGCGTTCGTCCTGAAGAACGGCAAGCCCATAGTGGTGGTCATGTCCAACGAACGCTACGGGAGGCTTCTTAAAGCCGGAATAGATATCAATGATTATTAAAACGGAGGCCTTCAGAATGGCTAAAGAACGAATTACCGACGTTGTGATGGATGACGCCAGCATTAACGTCAGCAAAGAAGTCGACCTTGTATTCTCTATTGCTAACAGTTTGAGGGGTGCCTACAAGTCCGACAAATATAAAGACGTGATTATTCCGATGATAATCATCCGTCGCTTTGAGTGCGCCCTCTCCGACACAAAGGATGCGGTCGTCACGGCTTTTGAAGCCAAGCGCGACGTTCCGCCCCAGATACTTGAAAAGATTGCTGGTTACAAATTCTATAACACGAGCCGTTATACCCTTGCCGAACTTCTGAACGAACCAGACAACATTGTCTCGAACTTCAATAGATACATTGAAGGTTTTTCGGCGAACGTCCAGAGCATTATCCGCAACCTCGACTTCGAGAAGGAAATCGACAAAATGGATAAGAACAACCGGCTCTTGGGCGTGGTTCGCAAGTTCTCTGAACTTGACCTGAACCCCACCACCGTGGACGGCATAAAGGCCGGATATATGTTTGAAGAGATTATCCGTAAGTTCTCTGAAAATGCCGAAGCTGGCGACCACTACACCCCGCGCGAGGTTATCCGCCTACTCGTCAGCATTTTGCTTGCGGAAGGATTGGACGACCTTTATACTGAGCGCCGCGTCGCCACTGTGCTGGATATGGCTTGCGGTTCCGGCGGCATGCTTTCGACCACTTATAACGCTATAACGAGAATGAACCCCGATGCCGAAGTGCGCCTTTTCGGGCAGGAGATTAACCCGGAGTCCTATGCCATCTGTCTTGCCGATATGCTTATCAAGGGTGAGGACGCCAAGAACATCCACTTGCAGGACACGATGAAGGCAGACTGCTTCGAAGGGCAGGATATGCGCATAGTCATCATCAATCCTCCGTTCGGACAAGCTTGGGGTGGTAAAGACGCAGCAGATGGCGTGGAAGCTGCAGTCAAAAAGGAGCATAAAAAAGCCGAGAAATACGAGGGCACGGAAAAGATGGAACACAGCCGCTTCCCATGGGGGTTGCCGACCTCCGGCGATATGCAGCTTCTGTTCATGCAGCACGCCATCTACAAGATGAGTAAGGATGGTCGCGCCGCCATCATCAGCAACGGCTCTCCGCTATTTTCGGGCAACACCACGAGCGGCGAAAGCCAGATACGCCGCTATATGTTGGAGAATGACCTCATTGAGGCTATAGTCGCCCTGCCAACAGACCTCTTCTATAACACGAGCATCGGTATCTACGCGTTCATTCTGTCAAAAAACAAGCGGCCGGAGCGTCGTGGCAAGATTCAACTTATAAACGCCGTTGATATGTGGAAACCGCTCCGCAAGTCGCTCGGCAAGAAGCGTAAGGAAATCTCGAAGGAAGACATCGCCCGCATTACTGAGATTTATGCGGGCTTCGAAGCGGGCCCCAACTGTAAAATCTTCGACAACGAAGAGTTTATGTATAAGGAATACGCCGTCTATCAGCCGCTCCAACGGAGGGGTTCGCTTTCGCTTGCCAATATCGCCGCTCTGAAAACGAGCGCGACTTTTACCGCTAATTCCTTCATCTTTAATGAAGCAGACTACGAGGTCTTGCTTGAGACCGATCCCCGCGAAGGCGAAGACGAGAAAAAGTTTCAGAAATACCAAAAAGGCAAGGAATTCACCGAGACGGTCATTGCCGCTTTGGAAGCACATGCCGATGACACTGAGTACGATGACTTTGCCGAGTTCGTAGCAAAGCTGAAAGATATCATCGGTGACATCGATGGGATGTCTCCCAGTCGCCTGAACACCATTGCAATGGAAATGTCTATTATGGACAAGACTGCTGTGGTGCAAAAGGATAAGAAGGGCAATATCATCACCGACCCGACCACCAAGGACACAGAACTTGTCGGGCTTAGAATTGACCTTGAGAAATATTTCAAGCGTGAGGTCTACCCGCACGTTCCCGATGCAATCTATGCCTACGAATATGATGAAAACAAGAAAGCGTCAGCAACCAACAAAGAGAAGCTGGGTGCGGAGTTCCCGTTTACCCGCTACTTCTACGAATACAAAGCCCCTGAAAGGGCAGACGATCTGCTCACCCAGTTTACCAACATCGAGAGCGAGTTGGCGGCGAAGGTTGCCGCTCTGACGGGAGGTGGGCATTGATGACAGCTACTAGGCCCAGCGGTATTGCGTGGATTGGCAACATTCCCGCTGACTGGGATATGAACAAGATAAAGTACATTTCTACTCTCAAAGGGCGTATCGGGTGGCAAGGCTTGACCTCCGACGAATACACGGACGAGGGAGCTTATCTGATTACCGGCACGGACTTTGACAATGGCGGCATCAATTGGGAAACCTGCGTCCACGTTCCTATGAAACGCTGGGAGGAAGCGAAGGATATTCAAATTGGGAACGGCGACCTTTTGATAACAAAGGATGGCACCGTCGGCAAAGTCGCTATCGTTAACGGCTTAAACAGTCCTTGCTCGTTGAACAGCGGTGTTTTGCGTATCTCGACCGCAAGTGGCTACGATAGGAAGTTCCTGTATTGGGTGCTTCAGTCTGAAGTATTCTGGACGTGGTTTTCCATTAAGAACGCGGGCAATAGCACGATACTGCACCTTTATCAGGGAGACTTCGCTGAGTTTAACTATGCGATACCACCCCTTCCTGAACAGCAAGCCATCGCTGTTTTTCTCGACGACCGTTGCGGGCAGATTGAAGGCATTGTTGCTGACTTAGAGCGACAAGTAGAGATTCTGCGACAATACAAAAAAGCCCTCATCACCGAAACAGTGACAAAGGGCTTGGATAAAACCGCTACGATGAAGGACAGCGGGATTGACTGGATTGGAAAAATGCCGATGCATTGGGAGATGCAACGTGTCAAATATGTCACCAGCATAATTTCTAAGGGTGCAACGCCTGAAGATATCTTCAATGAGCAGACGGAGCGTTACCCTATACGCTTCCTTAAAGCCGAGAACATAAAAAACTCTCTGGTTGACAGCGACCCTGAGTTTTATATTGATAGAACTGCTGATAATGGTTTGCGCCGGTCGAGACTGCAAGCAAATGACCTATTGTTTGTCATTGCGGGAGCGACAATCGGGAAAGTGGCACAGATGAATCCTGACCTACTTCCTGCAAACATCAATCAGGCGATTTCTTTCCTGCGACCAAATGGTTACGTTCTACCGAGGTACTTGCTCTATGTGCTTGACAGCTACATCGTGGCAGAAGTAATACAGCTATTGATGGTTCAGGCGGCACAGCCGAACATCTCAATGGCGAACTTGGGGAACATCGAATTTCCTCTGGCACCCAAAGGCGAGCAAGCGGCAATCGTGGATTTCCTCGACCGCAAGTGTGCCGAAACTGATGACCTCATCACCGAGAAGCAGAGAGCTGCCGATACGATGCGGCAGTATAAGAAGTCGCTTATTTACGAATACGTCACGGGCAAAAAGCGCGTGGCAGGTTAAAGGAGAAATACAGCTATGCCTATCCGAGCAGACCAGCTTCAAGAGAAAAAGGATTACCAGAATCTGATTCTGGAGGAGTTGCGCGACCGCAACGGCTACGTTATCCGCAACGCCCAAACGGACTGGGATGCGGACTTTGCGATGGACAAGGGGCTTCTCTTTCAGTTTTTGGAGACAACCCAGTCCGAAAAAATGGAGAAGCTGCGGAAGTTTTACGCCGATAAAACTAATAAGACGGTCATCAACTACATTAACCGAGAGATTACCAAAGATCGTAGTTCCCTCATTTATGTCCTGAAAAACGGAGTGGAATTCGACAACGGTGTAAAACTCGACCTTATGTACCGCCACCCCGCCACGTCGTTTAACGAGAAATTGGCATGGCAGTACGGGCAGAATATCCTCTCGGTTATGGAGGAAGTCTACCACAAGGAGGGCGAGCGGATTGACCTTGTGCTGTTCCTGAATGGGATAGCCATCTTTGCTGTCGAACTCAAGTGCAACACATCCGGGCAGAACTACGAGAACGCCATTAACCAGTACAAGCACGAGCGTGACCCTCATACCCGCCTGTTTAAATTCAAAGCCGGTGTTTTTGCCGCTTTTGCTATGGATTTAAACGAGGTCTACTTTTGTACGTCCTTGCGCGGGGTCAACTCGACTTTCCTGCCGTTTAACATCGGTATGCCGAAGTCGCCCGACAAGCCATATTCTATCGGCAAGGGCAACCCGCACAATGAGAACGGCATTAATGTCTCCTATATGTGGGAGCAGATTTGGACGAAAGAGAAAATCATCCTGCTTATCGAGCGCTTTATTTTCATAGAAAAAAAGAAAGAAAAGAACACCGAGACAGGCAAGACAAAGGTCAAAGAGGCTGTCATCTTCCCGCGTTACCACCAACTTCGAGCAGTGGAGCGGCTTGTGGCGGATATTAAAGTAAACCGCACGAGTCAAAACTACCTCATAGAGCATTCGGCAGGCAGTGGCAAGACAAACACCATCGCATGGCTCGCTCATATCCTTGCCTCCCTGCACGACACCGAAGATAAGAATATTTTCAGCAATATCATCGTTATCACCGACCGCATTATCGTAGACCAGCAGTTGCAGGAGGCGATATCGGGCATTGACCATAAAACAGGGCTTCTTAAAGTGCTGGACGAAAAGTGTCACTCCGACGATCTCGCCCAAGCCCTGCGTGGCAACACGAAGATTATTGTCACTACTATTCATAAGTTCTTCTACATACTCGAAAAGAACCTACTGTCCCTCAAAGACAAGACCTTTGCTGTACTAATTGACGAGGCGCACTCCTCCACTGAGGGCGATCTTATGCGAGCTGTGACCCACGTCTTGGCTGGCGGCAAGGTAGAGGAACTCCCTGAAGAGACTCCCGAAGAGGAATCGGAAGAGGAACTGACCACCGACGAAAAAATCAAGGTTGAGCGGGCTAAAGCAGGCAAGCAGCCGAACGTCACAATGATTGCGTTCACCGCCACGCCGAAGCCCGGCACTTTGCAGCTTTTCGGCACTCTCAACGACGAGGGTAAAAAGACGTGTTTTGACCTCTACTCCATGCGTCAGGCTATCGAGGAAGGCTATATCTTAAACGTCCTCGATAACTATGTGACATGGCAAACCTACTTTAAGATTAATAAGGCGATTGAGGACGACCCTGAACTCCAGTCCATTACTGCCAAACGTAAGATAGCTCGCTTCGTAGATCTGCATGACACGAACATCTCACAGAAAATCGAGATTATTATTGAGCATTTCCGTCAGAACATCGCCGACAGCCTCGGCGGTCAGGCAAAGGCGATGGTTGTAACCTCTTCTCGCCCTGCGGCGGTTAAGTATAAGAAAGAGTTCGAGAAGTACATCGAGCGGAATGGTTACACCAATATTCGTGCTTTGATTGCCTTTTCTGGCAAGGTCACACTTGATGGTGAAACCTACACCGAAGCTGGAATGAACGGCTTTTCCGAGGAGACCCTGCGTGACGAGTTTGACAAGGGTATCTATCAGGTTCTGCTTGTCGCCAACAAATATCAAACTGGCTTTGACCAGCCGAAGCTGGTGGCGATGTATGTAGATAAGAAATTGCGCGGCGTATCAGCGGTGCAAACACTGTCACGCCTGAACCGCATTTTCCGACCCTACGACAAGCGCACCTTCATCCTCGATTTCAAAAACAAGGCCGAGGACATTGTGAAGGCGTTTGCACCGTTTTATGAGGAAACGGAGTTGTTCGATACCATCTCGCCGTCCGACATCAGACGGTTAGAGGAGGAAATCGAGTTTTATAACATTCTTACCGACAACGACATTACTGAGTTTAACGACCTGCTTTATCTGCCGAAGCGGACAGCCAAGCAGAAACAGCGTATGTGGGCATTGCTCGATAATGCCGCCCGTGAGGTTCGAAAGAAGAATACAGAAGAGCAATTCGCTATCCGAACGACGATTCGGCGGTTTCTGAAATCGTACTGCTTTCTCATCCAGGCAACCTGCTACGAAAATGTGGAATTACATAAGCGATACAACTATCTCTCGTATCTGGTCAAGGAATTGGACATCAAGGGCGGGAATGATTTTGACATCGCTGATAAAATTACAGTGAGCGGCTTCGAGCAGAAGCAGACCGGCGTGATGGCAAACCCCGAAGTGGAATCCAAGCCGGAACTGAAAATGAAAGCCCCGAAGCCTGCCCAGCCGGAAGCCGAGCAACTCAAGATGCTCTCCGTCATCATTGAGGAAATAAACACCATTTACGGCAGCAAAGGCGATACTGGAGTGAGAACAAAGGCAGCTATGCAAATACGAGACATTCTTCTGAAAGATGCACGGCTTAAGGCGAGTGCCAAAAACAACCCATATTCCGACTTCAAGTTTACCTACAAGGACAGCGTGTCAGATGCGCTTGTAGAAGGATACGACCAGAACGTCGATTTTTACACACTGCTTTTGGGCAACGAGGAACTACGAGATAAGATAACGGACGTGTTTATGGAGGAGATCTACAAGACCCTGAGAGAAAGCAAATAAACTATGCAGCTTTGCTGACAACGGGCAGCTCTGAGCCGCCCTTTCTCTCATTAAAACGAATTATATTCAAGGAGAATGGGCGGATGGAGTATAACTACGACAAAGTAACGCTTGTGCCTATAAACGTATGCAGGGACAACTATGATGAGGTTGCGGCTGACTTCCTCAAGCATTACGGCTGCGCCCAATATTTAACGACACCAATGCCGGTGCCAATATTTGAGATTGCTCAAAAGCGTATGTTCCTGACGGTTTATACTAACCAACAGTTGTCGGAAAGCGGAGAAGTTCTGGGAACAATTGCTTTTTTTGACGGCGACTTGGATGTGTACGACCCCGGCACTAAAAGTTACATCGGGTTTCCTGTAAAAAAGGGGACGGTCTTGGTCGACTGCACTATTGACCACGAGGGCAGAGAAAATAACACGATGGCGCATGAATGCGTCCATTGGCATATACATCGTAACTATTTCGGGAATCTCCGCCGGAAAGCGGCTGACTCGGATATAGCATTCCGTTGCCCATCTAGACTGTCGGACGGTGACGAAGCAACCCGCGACGAGGAACGGATGGAGAAACAGGCTCGTGGCATAGCTCCGCGCATCCTAATGCCGAAAAACTCCACAACAATTAAACTAAACGAACTTTTTGCCTCCCGTACCGTCCCCCAAGACGGTGAGCGGAGGCTTGCTGCACTTACAGAGATAGTGGACGAATTAGCTGCGTTTTACCACGTTTCCAAGATGTCAGCAAAATACCGTATGGTCGACTTGGGTCGTATGACCCACGAAGAAGCTGAGCAGATTTACAACTTCGATAACAATTCGGTGGCATGGGACTTCTCTGAGCACCCCCTGACGGTCAAGACGAGTAGCCGTCCGATGACACGCCACATCACCATTGAGCAGGTTATTTATGAGTTTGGCAGGAATGCGGCTTTTAGAGAAGTGTTACATAGCGGACTGTTCCGCTTTGTCGAGGATGCTTTTGTTATTAACGACCCGAAATATATACATACCGATGATGAGGGTAAGACTCGGCTGACTCCATATGCGATAAAACATCAACAGGAATGTACACTCATCTTTGAGTACGCCGTTTCTGTCAGCCATAATTACAGCCACACCAATACGGGAAATTTCCAACCCAATATGATGAATATGCTCACTATGGGCTTCCTCACGAGGGTGGAAACAGAGTATAAAAAGCTGCCAAGGTACACATCAAACGTTCAGAATGATGCTGCGTTTGATGTAGCCAAGGCTCTGGATGCCGTCAAAGCAGACTTTGACAAGTTCGCCAAAGCGCGTACTGCCTTAGCCCCAGCCACGGACTTCTGGGACAGGGTCGATCAGATTAAGACCGCCAAGAGTATAAGAAACAGCACCTTTAAAGACCGTTCCGGTCTTGACGATGCAACGATAAGCAGAATCAAGCTGAAAAAGACAGCGGTAACGCTCCGTGTCGCCATCGCCGCCTGTTTCGGGCTCGATTTGGATATAGATGAGTCCAAAAAGCTGCTGGCTTTAGCAAAGCTGGCTCTCAATGACGAACCGGAATGCCTTGCCTATGAGTTTGTTATTATGAACTTCCAGTTTTGCCCTCTGTTCGAAAAAAATGAGGTACTACAGAAGTTCGGGGTTGAGCCTATCGGGGTTCGTTCGAAGAAAGAATAAGTTAACGGGAGGTTTTAGTCATGGACAATGCTTACCAATGGGTACCCTTTTACGAGGCTCTCGCCAACAAACTACTTGCGTACAGCGATAAAAGGAATGAACTCTTTGAGTTGATGAAAAAGGTGCGATCTGAACAACCGCTTATGAAATACCTCAACTTTGAGCGCGAGGACTGGTGGGGACCGCGTAACCATCATATGGACCCACTAACCGTGATTGGAATCTTGAATCGCGGAACAACCGATGCCAATAGGATTAAACTGTCGAAAGTTCTTGCTGAGACATTCGGTGTGGAACTTCCCGCGCCCACTCAATTTGCGGGGATTCCAGTCTTGAACAATATGAACTCCTTCTTTAACGGCCCAGATGAGGTCTGGGAACTGTTTATACAAGCAATGGCATCCACGCAGTCAAACAGCTTCTCGTATGAGTTTAAGACTGCCTTTGAAAAGGCTATTGCCGTGAAGGGCAATGGTCTGGCTTACATTACGATGGGATTATATTGGATACGCCCCAACGTCTTTATGCCCCTCGATGGTAATTCCAGAGCTTTTGCGTCAGCACACTATGGCATTACTGTTCCGAGCGGTAATTGCACAGGAGAAGAATACGTCGCTTTCCTGAAAACCCTCAAGGTTAAGGTTGCCGAACGGTCGCCTGACATGACATTCCCTAAAATATCCTATACCGCTTGGACGCAAAAAGACAGCAAAGCGGATGAGGATTCTATTCAGGCTTCATCGGTCATTGATGAGCAGCATCAGCGGGCGGCGTTTAAGCAATGGTATTCGAAAAACGTCGGGTCAGCGAATTCGGCCAATACCATATCGACCGCTATTGGTAAAGCGCGGCTGAAAGATGGGCGGGCAGTATTCGCTATTGCCAGTTTTGACGAACTGGATGCCGTGATAAAAAGCAGCGGTCTTGATGGCTATTTTCAATCAAGCGGCGGAGACTATGCCAAGATGGATGCCGTCTTTGAAATTGACACTACCGCTCAGCGCGACGACCTGAAGAGCGGAATCAAGCACTACCTTGCTTTCCTGAAGAGCGAAGGTGTGACCTCTACTTCTACTACGCCGTCTGCTTCGGTTACGCAAACGCCAAAGTTTGCCAGGAATCTCATTCTTTGCGGCACTCCCGGCACGGGCAAGACATACAGCACCGTGCTATATGCTGTTTCGATTATCGAGGAAAAGCCGCTTAATGCTGTCAAAGCCGAGGACTACTCGGCGGTGTTTGCTCGCTACTTGAAATACAAAGAGGACGGTTTGGTAGCATTCACGACGTTTCATCAGTCATTCGGTTATGAGGAGTTTATTGAGGGGATTCGTCCTGTAGTCTCAGCAGAAGAGAATGCCGAAACGGGGCGGGATATTGAGTACGAGGTTCATGACGGTATTTTTAAGTCGTTCTGCGACAAAGCTGGAACACCTATCGGTGGTGGTACAAGCGTAGACTTGGGCTTCGGCAAGAACCCGTCGGTCTGGAAGGTCTCTCTTGAAGGAAGCGGCGACAACCCAACCCGCACGGAGTGTCTCAACAACAACCATATCAGAATCGGATATGACAGCTACGGCGAAACCCCACCCGACACCTATGAAAAAGGCGATAACGGTAGAAACATTCTGAATGCGTTCTATTATAAGATGCAAATTGGGGACATCGTATTCTCATGCTACTCCAACAAGACCATTGATGCTATCGGCGTTATCACGAGCGAACCAGAATGGCACGATGAATACGAGCATTACAAGCGACTACGCAACGTCAAATGGCTCGTTAAAGACATTAGCGAGGACATCTTTGACCTCAATGCCCAAAGACTGATGATGCAGCCCTCGGTCTACAAGCTGTCGGTATCGGTGTCGGATGCTCTCCAGATTCTCCGCAAGGTGAAGCCCACCCTTTTCACACCGAGTGTCAAAATTCCGAACCGTGTGTTTATCATCGACGAAATTAACCGAGGAAACATCTCAAAAATCTTCGGAGAACTGATAACACTCATCGAACCCGCGAAGCGCATCGGGGCAAAGGAACAGCTTCGCGCACGACTGCCTTATTCAGGGAGAGATTTTGGTGTGCCTGATAATGTCTACCTCATTGGAACGATGAACACCGCCGACCGCTCCATAGCCCTGATTGATACTGCTTTGCGACGCAGGTTCAGCTTTGTGGAGATGCAGCCGGATTCAGCGACACTTACCGATGTTCTTGTTGACGGTATCGACATTAGCGAAATGCTTGATACCCTAAATAAGCGCATCACCGTCCTGCTCGACCGCGAACACACCATCGGGCATTCCTATCTGCTCCCACTGAAAGCCGACCCGACAATTGAACGGCTCGCAGCAATTTTTGAGAACACGATTGTCCCGCTTCTGCAGGAGTATTTCTATGATGATTACGAAAAAATTCAGCTTGTGCTGGGTGACAACCAGAAGCCAGATGACAGCACGCGCTTTATTATAAAGAAGACGGACGCCGTCAAGATGTTTGGGAACGCAGACATTGACTTCCCTGAATATTACGAAACAAATGGCGAGGCGTTTAAGAGGATTGATGCCTATGCGTTCCTATGATAAGACCTACACTATAACCGAATATGGCGGATTCACGAGGGGCGCGGCTCTTTCCGGCTATCAAGGTTTGCCCGAAAGAACGTTTGATGCGCTCGAAGCGTTTATACTCGCCAACAGCACAAGTTCGGAAACCGAGGCGGTCGAACTGCTCTCGCTGTCCGCCCGTCGTGGCCTGGGTAAGATTATCACCGCTCGAAACTACGTCGGATTGATTACGATGGCTGACGGTACGGTCATAGAGATTCTGCCTAAAATATCAGGTGGCGACAATTCCATAAGCGAAACAAAGCGGATTTTCCTCAATATGCTGAAAACACTGAGAGATGTGACATTTAAGGATTTTAACGTCTCGCACCTGCATACTGAGCGGTTGAGCCTGTTTGAAATCTTCATTAAGATGTTCCTCGATGAAGTGTCCATCTTAACGAAACAAGGCTTGAAAGCGGCATACACTCCCATCGAGGATAATGAGAGGTTCTACAAGGGGAAACTGCTGGTTTCCCAGAATATCAAGCACAATCTTGTAAGCTGCGAGCGGTTCTATGTCCGCTACGACGACTTTAGCATTAACAGACCGGAGAACCGACTGATAAAATCCACCCTCGACTTCCTACTGAAAGCCACAGGCGACGGCAACAACCGCCGAAACGCTGCCCGACTTTTATCATTCTTTGACGGCGTGGAAAATTCCAAGAGCGTGGACGGTGATTTTTCAAAGTGCTTTGTTGACCGCAGTATGAACCACTATGACAAGGCACTCTCATGGTGCAGGGTTTTCCTTCGAGGGAACAGCTTCACAGCCTTTGCCGGCAGCGAGGTTGCACTTGCGCTTTTGTTCCCGATGGAGAAGGTGTTCGAGAGTTTCGTTGCGGCGAAGTTCCGTAGACATATAAAGAGCGGCGTAAACCTGCGGACACAGGATACACGGTTTAGTCTGTTTGACAGCCCGACCCGCGCCTTTGCCCTCCGTCCCGACCTCGTTTTGGAGTTCGACGGTCATACAGTCGTGTTGGACACGAAGTGGAAACTGCTCTCAGACAATGCCCGGAACAGCGGGATCTCGCAGTCTGATATGTACCAAATGTACGCTTATAGCAAGAAATACGACGCAGACGGTATCGTCTTGCTCTACCCTCGTTCAGACGCTGTGAACCGAAGCGACATAAGGTATACATCTGAGGATAATGTTAAAGTTGATGTTTCTTTCATCGACCTTAGAAACGCAGACGAGAGCATCACAGATTTGATAGCAGATTCACTGAAAATCATAAACAAGGTGGTGACAATATGAATCCAAACGAAAACGCCATAATCCTTAGACCAACGCAGGCGCTCTTTGACGTGACAGACAAGTCCCTCTATTCGTTCAACGAACGGGAGGGATTATCGAAGTTCCGAGAAGCCGCCACCGTGGTAGCTCTTGACAGTTTTTTCTCATTGGCAGATTCGGACGCCGCCAAATTCGTCATATACTTGGGCGAGAAAGTGCCGCATATTCAGAACCTGTTTGATTCATTGAGGGGCAAGAAGGAACTTGTCGCCAAGCTATCTGATAAAGCAAAGCAAAAACTCGCAAGTGGCGAATGGCACTGGGTGACCACAAAAGACGGCAGCGATTTGCTGACCACCCTGAAAGACGAAGCAGGGCATTTCGCAGAGCAAATCAAAATCGGCGAGAAAACAATCCGCCCGGATATGATGAATGCCCTCATCAGTTTAACCCAGCAGAGCAATCTTGACGCTCTTACGGACAAGATTGTTGAACTAACGGAGACGGTTGAGAGAATCGCCGCCGGGCAGTACAACGACCGCATATCGATGTTCTACGAGGCAAGACAGACCTATATTGAAGCAATGGCTATGTCCGAACCCGAAGACCGCCGAATTGCGCTACTTAATGCAGCACACTCCGCAAACAAGGCGATTTCCTCTTTGCAGCAGACCGTAAAATACGATTTGACCACTTTGCTGTCGGCGAAAGGCAAACTCGGCGACAGAACGAAGCTGATTGCAAAATGCTTCTCAATTCTTAACGATTCCGTCCAGATTTCGGTTAATTCCTATGCAGCACTCGGTGAGAATCGTGCATTGCTTGCAGCGGTGACGTCATACCAGTGTTTTGTGGAGCAGACGCTGTTGGCAATTCCCGAGAAAGCATCGGACAAGAAATACTCTGGCTGTACATTAGCAGAAATAATGTACTCCTGTGCTGAATTAGACGGCACCGACTGGATAAAGCTTCCTCACGAGATAGTAGGGGCTTGTGAAACGCTTATACAAACCGAGCGTGAAACGATAGCGGTTATCGCCGAAGAGTTCGAACCTAAAGAACTTGGAGGGCAAGAAGATGAAGTGTAAGGCTTGTGGCAAGGAACTAATCGGCAAAGAAAAGCTGTTTTGTAAAAGTTGCTGGTCAAAAGGTGCAGACAAGGCGAAAAAAGGTGCGATGGCTGTAGGTGGTCTGACTTTGACCGTAGTGTCGGTTATCGTTACAAAAGGAAAATTTAAGGGCGGTGGCGACACATAATGATTCAATGGAGGTGACAGTATGCCTTTCAATGTGGCAGGCAATCTGGACGAGCCATCCTCAGAGACGCTCCTGCAGCTTATTGACATCAAGGACAAAGAGGCATGCCAATCTATAGGCTATGCGTTTCGTGACGGCGACATCGGCCCGGATATTGATAGAATCTTACCGCCTGGTTCCCATTTTAGGGCGGCTATCGAGATGAAAAGCATCAGACTGTTATCGAAAAACCACTGGGATTCTTTGAGAAGTTTTCCGGCGTGGCGTAAAAGAGGTGTCGTATGACCACACAGATGTTAAAAATAGATGAGGCTATTCTGGAAAGCAATAATATCATTTGTCGCCAGATTAGCCGTCTGGGTGAATCTACAAGAGGCGAGGTTTCACAGGAAGTCTTAGAATCGCTAAGGCATTTTGTGGAGCATATCCTCCTTAAGGTTTATGCCGAGGGCGAGGATATAGAGGATACGCAGGAAAATGTTAAAGCGGCGGTCAAACGCGCAAAGAGTAACTCCAAATTGAGACATTTGTCACGGTTTCACCATTTTCTGCAAGTGTCTGTTTCTCATCGTGCTTTAAAAGAGCAAAATGCCGAACGGCTAATGCTGAAATATTATGAGTATCTGTTGCGGATTAGGAATTTCTTGCACGATAGTTATTCTCTTGATGTGCTTGCTAACCTTGAGCAGTTCCCATTGGAAGCAGACGAAAGTCTGACAGAGTATTATAAAAAAATCGCAGAAAAGGTTAGTAAATACAATTCTCCGATACACGGCGAGTTCCGTTATGACCGCTTTTACGTGCAGAAAATCAAGCCGTTTTTTGTTGACGGTAAAATATATTATGAGGTAGCTTTTGTCCCCGCAAATGACAATGCGAGTAAAACTGATCGTATTATCGCTTTTACCGATATAGAGATAACGAGCTTTTATGCCGTAAAGTTTGCCATAGCCAACAACAGTGTAGAAATCCTCGGCAAACATATGCCCATCCGCATTATTGTGGACTGGGAAGTAAACATTCGGCCTTGCGAACTAAAAAACTTCACAGCAATTATTGAAAGGACGCCCAGAGAGTATGGCAAAGCTGAACAACGCGAACTTAGCCGATATCTAACTGAAACCGGGCTTAGCCTATCGGAAATCATTATGTTTTCTGATGAGGCATTTGTGGCAGTTCGTGACCGTATTGTGCCTAAAACAGAAACCACACACTTCTTTGATTGCCTCGAAACTTGCAGGAATCTTATAAAGCGGAAAGCAGACGGTGGCAATATACTGCGATATTTGCTTCACCATATGACAAACCGTGTTCTCAAAGCCCAGTTCCATATAACATATACGCAAATGCAAGAAATTCGTGGTTGTCATCGTTTGAGCGGACTTTATCTTGATTATAAATGCATTCCGTTCGATGAAATGCCGTTTTGCTCGGGTTTGAAAAGCCACGTTCCGAGCCTTTCAGATTTGTTCGAATGCCTTGATGCAACCGGTCGAGAACACGAGATTTTAGCGTGGATTATTAAAAACAATACAGAACAGCAAGGTATGCTTTTTACTCCGCTCGAAATAAATGAAGACGGGAAATATAAACTCGGCAATTTTGACGATGTTGCTGCTCTTGTAAAAACGTATAATGAAAAACTTTACGATTCGACAAAGCAGCAGCTTCGTAAAATGATAATTAAGTACGACCATGTTTTTATTGACAGCTACAAGGAGGATACGGTATCAATCATTAAGACGATTAAAGGTCTTACTCAAAGCGGTATTGACAACTACACTAATTTGGTAAGCTACTGGATGCAAACTACCAATCAAGTGAACAGCGAAGAGAAAAAGCAAGCCTTGCTCGGAATGTTTACCGACTCAAAAGTGGCTCTTGTTTATGGTTCGGCTGGAACAGGCAAGTCATACTTGATAAACCATATCTCGCATTTATTTGCTGATAAATCAAGACTGTACTTAGCGCAAACAAACCCCGCAGTAAATAATATGAGGCGAAAAGTTACAGCTTCAGCGGATAGTACTTTTATGACAATATCGAAATTTACGAACCCATATTACAAAGGAAAGACAGAGTTTGACATCCTTATAATCGACGAGTGTAGTACGGTAAACAATCATGATATGAGAACTATTCTCAGTCGAGCGAATTTCGAGTTACTTGTTTTAGTCGGTGACACATATCAGATAGAGGCTATTGAGTTTGGCAACTGGTTTGATGCTGTGCGTAGTTTTTTGCCGGAAGCCTCCGTATGCGAGCTAACGAAGCCTTACAGAAGTGATAGTCCCGCTTTATTAAGACTTTGGAGCGATGTCCGAAAAATGGAAGACGATATTTTTGAACTCTTGCAAACATATAGCTACTCGGCAAATTTAGACGCAACGATTTTCACTCCCGCTGCTGAAAATGAGATAATCCTATGCCTTAACTACGGCGGTCTGTATGGCATAAACAACATCAATCATTTTCTGCAAGAAAGCAATAATGGTAAGGAAATATGGCGGGGCGTTCAGCGTTATAAGGTGGGTGACCCAATTCTGTTTAATGACTCGGCGGATAAGTTTTTCACACGAATTGATGACCAAGTTCCTGTTATTCATAACAATATGAAAGGTCGCATTATTGATTTTGCAGTGCTAAACGAGGGAAAAGCAAACGAAAGTATCCAATTTGATATCGAGATTGACAGGCCTCTTATTGAAATGGATGCAAAAAATATGGACTTCACGATTGTAAGGAACGTTGCCAACGGGAATTCTGTGATACGCTTTGCCATAAACAAAAACAAAAACACCGATGAAGACGATGACGGCGTTTCAAAAACACTCGTACCGTTCCAAATTGCTTATGCAGTATCTATTCACAAGGCACAGGGCTTGGAGTACGACTCTGTCAAAGTTATCATAACCGATGAGATTGACGAATTGATAACTCACAGCATTTTTTACACCGCAATCACCCGTGCAAGAAAATCGCTGAAAATATACTGGACGCAATCCGTCGAAAAGAAAGTGCTTGAACGAATAGAACCGAAGGACAATAAAAAAGATGTGGCACTGCTAAGGTTAGAAATAGTTTGACCACACGCTAAGAAATTGTCGCCTTCTATGCATTGACTTGTTTCCACGAACGCACCAAACTAATAATTCGCTGTCGACCTGTTCCCACGAACGGAAATTACCCATATAAACCATGCTCGACCAATTCCCTTGTACGGAAAAACAGAAAATTACATACCCGACATCAATCTGATGCTATCGTTCCATACAGAATGTATCTGTCTGCTTGAACATTCAGTCCAGGAGAAGATATAACATGAATCAGTTCTTTAAACAGGTATACGACATTGTAGAGCAGATACCTTATGGAATGGTGGTTTCATACGGTCAGATTGCGCACATGCTGGGGCAGCCCCATGCGGCGCGAGAGGTTGGTTGGGCCATGCGGTGCTGTCCTGATGGTTTGCCTTGGCAAAGGGTGGTCATGAAGGATGGTACGATTGCGGACGGTATTTATGCGGATATGCGCAGAGCTATTCTTGAAACCGAAGGGGTACTATTTTTGCCTGACGGACGTGTCGATATGAATTTATGCCGTTGGCTCGGTTAAACGTAGAATGATACCATATTTATGAAACGGAGAAGGACATTTTATGATTGATGAAATATTGCAATATAATCGAGATTTCGTGAAAAATAAGGAATATGAAAAATATATTACCAGCAAATATCCAGATAAAAAAATCGCGATCGTCTCCTGCATGGATACAAGATTAACCGAGCTATTGACAGCAGCTCTGGGACTTAAAAACGGTGATGCGAAAATCATCAAAATTGCAGGCGGTAGTATTACACATCCATTTGGAAGTGTAATGCGCAGTCTTCTAATTGGAATTTATGAATTAGATGTTCAGGAAGTTCTGGTAATTGGTCACACAGACTGTGGGGCCAGTCATACCGATAGCAAGGAAATCGCAGAAAAAATGAAAGCACATGGAATCACGCAGAAGAGCATTGATATGTTAAAGTACTGCGGAATTGACTTTGATTCATGGCTGAGCGGTTTTGGTGATTTAGATGTTTCAATAAAGAAATCGGTAGAACTGATACGGAAGCATCCTTTGGTTCCGGAGAATGTAATGGTGTATGGGTTAGTTATAAATTCCGTAACGGGAGAATTAAGACAGGTGACTTGATCGGAAATAACGATCTCCAGTCATTGGTATCATACGATTACTTAGTCGTTCGTAAAAGTGAGGAAAATATGATTGAAAAATCAGTTTGCAAACTTGAAAGAAATGATGAAATTCCAAATATAGAATTAGCAGAATTTCTTTGCGAAAAAATGATGCAAGAGAATCTACTCCAAGGAGAACTTGAATGATTTACTATCATGCGGATGTATTTAGCTCGAAGAGTTTATCGGGAAATGGATTAACCGTCGTTTTTCATGATGAAGATTTGAACTCGCAGTGTATGCAGGCAATTGCACAGGAATTCAAGCAGTTTGAGACTGTTTTTCTCAAACAGACCGGAGAAAAGCGTTTTCGTGCCAGAATCTTTACAGTTGAGGAAGAATTGGATTTCGCTGGTCATCCAATTCTGGGTGCCATGGCAGCAATCCATGAAAAACTGTATATGGAAGAAAAGAGCATTACCGCATTATTTGAGTTAAATAATAAAACACTGCAAGCAGAATCAATAAAAAAAGACGGCTGTTTTCAAACCACGATGAATCAGGGGATTCCGGTATTCTTGGAATCTGTTGAGGGCGAATGGAAGAACACATTCTTGCAGGCGTTGAACCTTACGCCCGAAAATCTTTATCCTACCCTACCAATGGAGGTCGTTTCAACCGGATTGCCATATTTGATTGTTCCTCTTGTTTCAGGGCTGGAACAGGCAAAGATTCGTGTTAAAAACTTTGAGGAACAGTTAAGCAAGGTTCAAGCGAAGTTTGTTTATGTATTTGATGTAAACAGAATGGAAGGCCGTACTTGGGACAATTTCGGAGCTGTGGAAGATGTGGCAACCGGCAGCGCCGCCGGCCGACCGGAGCGTATCTCTATAAATGGAATATCTGCAAAGCACCGCAAGATATCATCATTCATCAAGGCGGCTTCGTGGGAAGACCAAGCAGGATAAAAGTTTTTATAGATTTATCTGCTGGAGAGATTAAAGTTGCCGGAGATGTTAAGATACTTGCAAAAGGGGTACTTTACATATAAAGGTGGGATGTCGGTTTATTAAAGAGTGTAGAAGGAGATTATTTATATGAACAGTAAAGTTTATGAATTTAAAGCGGAAATCAAAAAAGTGCCGGATATTGACGGAGCATATATCGAAATCCCTTTTGACGTAAAAGCGGAATTTGGAAAAGGAAGAGTCCCAGTCAACGCCACTTTTGACGGAGAACCGTATCAGGGCAGCCTTGTGAAAATGAAAACACCCTGTCATATTATAGGAATTCGAAAAGAGATAAGAGAGAAAATCGGCAAACAGCCCGGAGATATCATTAGGGTAACCATTCAAGAGAGGGAGTCCGGAAAATAGTGATGGGAATCCCGAACCGAAATGATTATGTGTATAACCAAAGCACAGTGGCTGGCATATCAGGAGAATGCATAGTGATTCTTTGCGTAAAAGATAAATAGAATTATGTATTCAACCTTTTCATACTTCAATTCAGATATTGCGAACGTATGAACGAATATGGTATGATACCAGTATGTTAAAGAAGCATGAATGAAGTACAAACGTAGTAGTGAATGGAGATTTTATGACAATTCGTCCCAATGACACAAAAGCTTTTTACAAAATGGCATTTTCCCTTATCATGCCAATGGCAATTCAAAACTTAATCAACACCGGCATTTCCTCAATCGACGTCCTGATGCTCGGCAGAGTAAGCGAAACGGTGCTTTCCGCCGCGTCACTCGCCAGTCAGGTACAGTTTATCATGTCGCTGATATTCTTTGGATTAACATCCGGCGCCGCCGTTTTAACCGCCCAGTATTGGGGCAAGCAGGATAAAGAAAGCATTATTAAAATTATGGGAATCTGTATGCGGTTCTCATTGTCTGTGGCGGTGTTTTTCACACTGGTTGTGCTTGTTTTTCCTGCCCAGATCATGGGTATCTTTACAAATGAGCAGCCGGTTATCGACCAGGGAGTAAAATATCTCAGAATTATATCGCTTTCCTACATATTCATGTCCATTACCATGATTTATCTCAATATCATGCGAAGTGTAGAGCGCGTGGTGGTATCCACCGTTGTTTATCTTATTTCGCTGGTGTCCAATGTGATTATCGCGTCGCTTTTGATTTTCGGGATGTTCGGTGCACCTAAACTCGGCATTGAAGGCTCCGCGATTGCCACTCTCGCTTCAAGAGGAATTGAACTGATTGTCGTTATCATCTATGCCGCAAAGTTCAATCATGTTTTGCGTTTCAAGCCGTCTTCTTTATTTTTACGAGACAAAAATCTGTTTCACGACTTTCTGTATTATTCCATACCGGTTACGCTTAATGAACTCATGTGGGGCAGCGGTGTTGCGCTGAATTCCGTTGTCATCGGGCACTTGGGCAGTTCGGTCGTATCGGCAAATTCCGTTACACAAATAGCAAGGCAGCTTGCAATGGTAATCGCTTTTGGCCTTGCCAACGCAACCGCAATCTGTATCGGAAAAGCGATTGGGGAAAACAATTTAGATACCGCGAAAATCTACGGCAACCGTTTTTTAAAGCTGAGTATTCTGACCGGCATATTCGGCGCAGTCATGATCCTGATTGCAAGGCCAATCGCAATGTCCGCTTTGAGCCTTACCCCCGTTACACGGGAGCATCTGTCCGTTATGATGTATGTTATGTCGTATTTCTGCATCGCGCAGTCCATTAATACCACTCTTGTCGTCGGCGTTTTCCGCGGCGGCGGCGATACCAGATTCGGGTTGGTTCTGGACACAACCACCATGTGGTGCGGTTCCATTTTGTTCGGCGCAATCGCGGCATTCCTCTTTAAATGGAGCGTACCGGTTGTCTATATGATATTGATGAGCGATGAAATTATTAAAATTCCATTTACGCTGTTGCGATTCAAAAGCAAAAAATGGCTGAACAATGTAACCAGATAAAAATTAAAAAATTCCCAAACATATCTCCATAAATAACCTGTTGTATTAGGTTCCCGATTGGTTAAGATAATTTAGAAAGTCAATCGACTTTTAAATAAACAGGATTATATAGAAGGAGATATAAATTATGAATACTGATGATAAAGATTTGCAGGACGCAAAGAAAGCAAACCAAAAATCAAAAAGCTCCACAAGCTCTTCCGGTTCGAGTTCTTATGAGCAGGACCTTCAGGAAGCAAGACAGTTAAATTCAAAATCTGCCAGTGCCAGCGTCGGCTCCGGTTCCTCCGGTTTCAGCAGCACAAACAGTTTGGAAGAAACAAAACAGTTGAATTCAAAATCGCGTCAGAACAAAGGTCAGTAATCTTTTTTAATTGTTTTTCTATAAAGTCACGTATGGCATCTTTTGACCGCCATATGTGGCTTTATTTATTGTTCTCCATCTTTTCAATCATCTTGTATGCTAATTATTAAATAGCCTCTTGACATACTAACACTTGTTAGCTATAATCTTACTAACAAGTGTTAGTGAGGAGAGTCTTTATGAATTTATATTTTGGCAGCGTTCTTTCTTCTATCTCAGCCCTGCTTATAATCAGCATCTTTATTTACATAGGCGTAACGGTTGCAAAGCAAAAGGAAATAAGATTTTGGGGCAGAAAGATAGCGATTGAGCTATCAAGAGTGCTTGCATAAGGAGTGAAAGCAATGGAAATTACCGTTCTGCACGGTCAGGCTCATAAAGGCAGTACCTATCATATTACTGCAATGGTGATCGAAAAACTCACGGGCGGAACTGCTACGGTTCATGAATATTTTATGCCAAAAGATACTCCGGATTTCTGTGTCGGCTGCTATCAGTGTATCCAAAAAGGGGAAGAGTTTTGCCCGCAGGCGGACAAGGTACAAAAAATAGTGTCGTCCATGCTTCGTTCGGATATCATTATCGTAGATTCGCCCGCATACTGCATGGAAATGACGGGGCAGCTTAAAACACTGTTTGACCACCTTGCCTATATGTGGATGCCGCACCGCCCAAGAAAAGAAATGTTTTCAAAAATCGGTATTGTCATCTCGACTACCGCCGGCGCTGGCGCAGGCAGAGTCACGAAGTCCATTGCAAAACAGTTGTTTTACTGGGGTGTACCGAAAGTTTACCGTATGCCCTTTTCCGTGAATGCTTCCTGCTGGGCTGAAGTGCCTGAGAAAATCAAGAAGAAAATCGTTCAAAAAACAGAGGTCATATCCCGCAGGGCGAAAAATCAAACCGGAAACGTCAAACCGAACAGTAAAACGAAGCTCTTTTTTACTATGATGCGGAATATGCAAAAAATCAACGATTGGTGTAAACCAGAACACGAATATTGGCAAGAAAACAACTGGCTCGAAAAAGCCAGACCGTGGAAGTAAGGGTGGCTGTATAAATGGAAAATACAAAAGAAACGATTATATATGAGGCGCTTTCTTTGTTTTCGGACAAAGGCTACGATGGGGTTTCCATGCGGGACATAGCAAGTGCGGTGGGAATTAAAGCAGCATCCATCTACAATCATTTTAAAAGCAAAGAAGATATTTTTAACAGCATTTTAGCGGAGATGTCCAAACGATACGAGCAGGCTGCCTTGAGCATGCAGGTGCCAGACGGGGATATCGGCGCGGTGGCGGAAACATACATGCATATTACCGAGGACTCTCTTGTACAAATTGCCAAGAGTATGTTTCTCTATTTTTTAAAAGATGACTTCGCATCGAAATTCCGGCGGATGCTTACCGTTGAGCAATATCGAAGCACGCATGTCGGAGAAGTTTTTCAAAAGTTTCTGCTTGACGGGGTCCTATTGTTTCAGCAAAATTTGTTCGACAGTATGATGAAGCAAGGCGGTTTTGTTCGGTGCGACCCTTATATTATGGCGCTCCACTTTTATTCACCCATTTTTTTACTGCTGTGCAAATATGACTGTTTACCGGATAAAGAAGATGAGGCGTTGGAAACTTTGGAAAAGCATGTACGGCAGTTTTCCGCGCTTTATAACAAGCGTCTCGATTAATAGAAAGCGCAATTATCTCAAAAGCTGCAGCAATCACATTATCCTTTGTCGGGGCTTGCTGAAAATATACAAGTTCCACACGAAGCTTTGTTGGTGAATAAGATACAGAAAGAGAAAGCCGCAAAGAGTTTCTCTTTCTGTTTTCTCGCATAACAAAATTGTCGAAATAAATCACATAACGAAATTTACAAACAAAAGTCTAGGTATTTTACTCTTTTTGTTGTATAATAGAAAAAGTTACCGCTCAATCGTCCGAAATTTCCCAAGTTAAGGAAATTTCTTTTTAATATTATTGTTTAGCGAGGAATGTCATGCAGCAAAGATGTAAAGCCTGGATAAAGAAAAATTTATTATCCGTCATAACACTTATTTTACCGGTTGTTATTCTTGTATTCTTTTTGCGCACGGAAGAAGGCGCAAAAAGTTTAAAGCAGGTACTTTTCCATCTGCAGCCGGTTTGGCTGCTCTGGATTGCGGTGGGCATTGTTTCCGGCTGGCTGCTGGAAGCCTATGTGCTGCATCTGTTTTGCAGGCATCTGCACAAAGACTGGTCATTCGGCCGCTCCTTCTATGTCGGAATGGTGGGGTTGTTTTACAGTTCACTGGCACCGTTCAATATGGGCGAACCGATGGAAGTTTACAATATGACCAAAATGGGAATGAACGTCGGTGAAGCAAGTTCCATTATCGCGGTGAAGTCTTTGGTTCATCACGCGGTTACGTTTGTTTACGCTCTTTTCCTCATTTCGTTTGAACTGAGTTATTTTCAAACAAAGGTGAGCAATTTTTCCTTTATTACGCTTTTTGGTCTGGTTACCAACAGTCTGTTTATCGCTTTGGTTTTAATGTGCATGATAAACGAGAAAATTACGAATTCCTTGCTGCAGGCAGCCGCACGTTTTCTGGATAAAATAAAACTGCATCGACTTGCAAAAAAGCTGAATACACAGGTGAGTGAACAGCTTAAAATCTTTCACGACAGTTCAATAATAATCGGAAAGTCCTATTCTTTGTATATAGCGGCCATTGTACTGACTTTAGTTCAAATTACGGTTGCCAGTTTGATTTCTTACTTTGTTTACCGCAGCTTTAGTTTAAAAGGCGAATCGGTATTTACTATGGTCGCGGCGGATACGTTTGTTACCATGGTTGCATCCTTTGTTCCGCTGCCGGGTTCTTCCGGCGGAGCAGAAGGCGGCTTTTATTTGTTCTTTCAGGAGTTCTTCGGTTCTTCCATTATTCCGGCCATTACACTCTGGCGTATTTCCACCTACCATGTCCATATCTTTTTAGGCGGTATTCTTGTTTACATCGGGCGCAGACGTTACCGGGTCGAAAAGCAGCAAATAAGTGCTGAACGTACAGAAATGAAATAAGTACAATCCTTTGGGTCAGGACTATTACTATCATGTCTCGCTGCCGTATTACAGCTCTTGTAAAAAATCGGGCATGATAAAAATCGATAAAATAATTGGTGGGGTTAATAAAATGAATCCGTTAGAAACGACATTCACACAGGAATTGATCGAGAAATCCACTCAGGCTCAAAAAGTATGCACCTGCAATTTGACACGTTTCCTTCAAATGGTGGAAAAGAACGGCGGTGTAAAAACCGTAAAGAATGTGCTTTCAAAAGACCAGTATGCAGACGGCTTTGAAGCATTGAAAGCGTGCGGTCGGCTTGATCTATCGGTGGAGGCAGTGGTTACCCAGAGCCAATATGCCGAGCTTTTTACCGACGATGAGGTAAACATCTGCTTTATGCATCTTTGTGAGTGTGGCTATTTTCAGTAAATATTAAATTAAAAACACGTATTAAAGCTGAGCATGGATATCTTCCAGCTCAGCCTCTTTGTTCTATTTGGATTATTATAATCAACTTCTACAGGCATAAACTAATCTATATAGAATGTTTTCTAGAGTTGACTGACTATAGATGACAAAAGGAGAATTTTGTAATGAAAAACAGCGCGGCTTTTTTTGACATTGACGGCACAATCTCCCGTGAAGGTTTAATCAGCGAAATGTTTAAAAAGATGATTAAATACGAGCTGATCGACAACAGCAAGTGGTATAACGAGGTTGAACCGGCTTTTACCAGATGGGATAAACGTGTGGGCGATTATGATGTTTATTTGCAGAAGATGGTGGATATTTACACCGAAACCGTAAAAAATACCAATGCGTTTCACATTGCCTATATTGCGCGGAAAGTAATCGAACAAAAAGGAGAACGCGTCTATACTTACTCACGTGATCGAATCAGGTGGCACAAAGAGCAGGGACATAAAGTAATTGCAATTTCAGGTTCTCCTGTAGAGTTGGTGCGTGAAATGTCTGAAAAATACGGCATGGATGACTTTCGCGGAACGGTCTATCAAATCGGCAGCGACGGAATTTACAATGGAGAAATTATTCCTATGTGGGATTCTGAAAGCAAACAGAAAGCGGTACTGGATATGGCGGAAAAATACGACATCGATCTTTCTAAAAGCTATGCCTATGGGGACACCAACGGTGATTTTACCATGATGAAGCTTGTGGGAAATCCGGTCGCAATCAACCCAACCAAAGAGCTGCTTTCCCACATTCAGCAGGACGAACAGCTGAGACAGAAGATTTCGATTATTGTTGAGCGCAAGGATGCAACTTATCGCATGAATATAAACACGCTGGATTTAATTGATTAAAGTTTTGTTACTTTCCTTGTAAATCCGATTATTTTGGGCATGGTTATATGGTTCGGTTCATAAAATATCAGGATACTTGATGTTAACAGGAGAATCTGCCATGATTATTGCCGCAGCCCAAATCAAACTCTATGCTCCGTTCGTACATTCATTAAAAGAAAAACGTATGGTTGTGAAAAGTATCACCAGCAAAGTTCAAAATAAATTCAATGCTTCCATTGCTGAAGTAGCGAAAAACGACGTGCATCAAACGATTCAGCTTGGCATTGCCTGTGTGTCGAACGACACTGTGCACGCGGACAGCACCCTTGACCATGTGCTGAATTATATTGAAGACAACACGGAAGCGGAACTTATGGATATTCAGCGGGAAGTGAGATAATAAAAGAATATGCGGTTATTTATTGCGATTAATTTTACGGATGAAATGAAAGAACAGCTATCCGGTACGATTCGGCATTTAAAAGAGTATGCCGTTCAGGGCAACTTTACACGAAATGAAAATTTACACCTTACCCTTGCCTTCATTGGGGAAACGGCACGGGTAAACGAAGTAAAACAGGCCATGAATGGGATTTGGGCGGAGTCTTTTCTACTGAATATCAGCGGACTTGGTAAATTCAGACGGGACGGCGGAGATATTTACTGGAAAGGTGCCGAGAAAACCCCGGAGTTACTATCTGTGTACCAACAGCTTTTTCAAGTGCTTACCGCAATGGGATTCCATCTGGAGAACAGGGAGTATAAACCTCATTTAACCCTAGGCAGAGAAGTGATTTTGCAGGAAGGCTTTGATAAAAACGCCTTCGAAAAAGAAATTCCAAAAATGAGTATGAAGGTGGAAAAAATCAGCCTCATGAAATCCGAGCGGATAAACGGCAAGCTTGTTTATACGGAAATTTACGCAAAAACGTTGGAACAGAAGCCGGCTATATCGAACTGAATTGAACATACCGGATTGTTATAGATCAATATAGTACTAAGGGACTGCAGCAAAAAAAGTGCTGCAGCCCCAGTTTTATTTCACAGTAGGGAAAACACATGCGGAAAATGCTAGCAGAAGAACAAGAATCAGAACATTGATACCGGTGAATATACCAAGATATTTCAGCGGTTTTGCGTCTTTCGTCTTTACATAAAATTTAAAGGAAATCAAGCTTGCAAGCGACGCAATCAGCGTACCCAGCCCGCCGATATTGGTGCCCAAAACGAGCGCTTTTCCATGGCTCGTAAAGGTGGAAAGAAGAACCGCGCACGGTACATTGCTGATGATTTGGCTCAAAAGAACCGAAAAAAACAGTTCATGTCCCGCAATCAGTGAAGCCAGCGCCGTGCGCACCGACTGAATATTCCCTATGTTGCCAACAAAAATAAAAAAGCATACAAAGGTTGCCAGCAATCCGTAATCCGCTTTGCGGAAAAGATGTTTGTCTGCCCAAAAAACCGTTATGCAAACCGTTAAAAGTGTAACCCGATAATCGACCAGATAGAATACGGTAACAATGCAAAGCGCAAACAGAATTGCATAAAGGAGAAGTTGCTTTTTGCTGCGGATAACGGATTTACTGTGAAACTGTACCTCGATATTTTCACTTTTTCCCAAAAGCGAAAAGAGTGCAAGCAAAACCAATCCGGCAATTGTTATTGGCAGTGTAATCTTAAAAAAGTCCGTTGCGTGAATATGATAAAAAGAAAAAAGGTACAAGTTTTGCGGATTGCCTACCGGAGTCAGCATACTTCCCAAATTTGCTGCAACCGTCTGCATCACAATTACAAAAATCATCCGATTTGTCTGCGCGGTAACCGTCAGCACCAAAATGGAAAAGGGAACAAAGGTAATCAGTGCCACATCATTGGTAATCAGCATAGAGCTGAAAAAGCAGAGGAGTATAAGGCTCGTACAAAGTGCTTTTGTGTTTTTCATCCCGGCAGTCATACGCTGCGCAAGTACGCCAAGCACACCGATTTTTTGAAAACCGGCTACGACCAGCATCAAACAGAAAAGCAGTACCAGCACGCGAAAGTTAATATAGGACAGGTAGTTTTCAGACGGACGCACAAAGCAGGAAGAGAGAATCGCGGCCGTTGCCGAAATGACCAGTACGGTTTCTTCGTGTAAAATTCTTTTCAATTTTTCCATTCGTTATTATGATTCATCCTTTGTTTTGCTCAACGGCAGTGTTTTAAGCTGCGAATTGTTCTATTGAAGTTAGAAATAGCTTACAAATACCGTAATGCCGGAATCCGGTTCATCGGTTATGTATTTGATTCCTTTCACGGAGACTCCGGATTCAGAAATGCCGGAACTTAACCAGTTGATCATTTTGTTTAATACGGTATTGTGGTTTTCATTTACTTCCACATGGAACGAGACGGATTCTTGTTTCTGTTTAAGCGCGGCCGCAATAGCCTGAACAATGGTATTGCCGCTCAGACTGGTAATCGGAATCCCTCGTATGCTAAAATAGTTTGCTTTCGTAGCTGTACAGATCGGAAGTGCCAGATTGCATTCCGTCGCCGAACCGTCCGCTCCGCTGATTTGAGCGTCGGTTAGGGAAGAAGCGTTGGGACTGACGGTGTGATCCAGCCTGATAACCGCATCCGTAACATTAAAATAGTTATAGATGGTCGGATTGCTGTCGCTCCAGGTAATATCCAGATGATACCAGCTTCCGTCAATTTTCATTAAGTTCCACATATGGTTCACGCCATCGCTCTGACCGGTCACAAGTATACATTGAAGTCCGGCGTAACTGGAAAGCAGCTGCATTGCTCTGGCGTATCCTTCACAGACTACGCTTCCTTCCACGATAGCACCGTAAGAGGTGAAGGATTTCCAACGGCTATCATCTGAAACCGCCTGCGTATCATAGGTGCATTTTTTCACCAAAAAATCAAACAGATAATATTCGCGGTCAAATTCGCTTAATCCCGAAGGCATACCCTGTATCAGCGAAGTTACCCGGCTGTTCAGCTGCTGAATCATCGCGTTGCATTCCGTTTGCGATACATAGGAATAAAACTGTATGTAAGTGGAATTTCCGCTGTAACCGTAGGAATAGACTCTTGCCAGCCAGAATACTTGTGGATTGTCATTCAGAAAAGCAAGCAGCGCAATACGAAGCTGAGATTCCGAAAGATGGGAATTCACAGTAATTCGTTCTGTGGGATAATATCCATAGGAGTTCGGTGTACCTGTAACTTTATAAACGCTTGCCAGCATCTGACTATACAGACTGCGGCTGATGGAATCCGACAGGTAGCTGTATCCGCTGCGCTGATCCATGTAAGAGTATGCGGCGGTGGATGCGGTACTTTGGGTAACACTTAAACGTGTGCTGGTTTGCGTCTGCTGATCAATCGCAACTTTTTGAATGGCCGTATTGCCAACTTGTACGTTTTTGGTTGGTGTTTTGGGCTGTACCTTTTGAGCGGCTTTTACCACTGCGGAAGAAGCAGCTTTTGATGCGGCTTTAGAGGAAGAAGCTTTCTGCGATGAGCTTGCTTTTGAGCTGCTGACCGCAGAAGAACTGGCTGCCGAAGTTTTTGATGAAACAGCCTCCGAAGAGGTTTGATTTTGTACGGTTGAGGCAGAAGAAGATTCCGATTGGGAGCGCAGGATAGCAGTTTGACTTTGGCACCCTGTAAGCGATGAAATTAAAATTACGGCTGCAAGCGTTTCCGCTAAGCAAGATTTTAAGCGCTTTGTATTAATAAACCGATTCATTCTTCATTCCTCCGACAATATTTGCAAACAGTATAGCATATTATGAAGAAGTATATTGCTCGAAAACATAAATAAATAGGAAAAGCTTACCAAAAAGGTAAGCCTTTCCTATTTCATTCTACAGTCTGATGCCGCTCAAGAGAAACAATCGGTTTTTCTTACTGGCAGCTGACTTTTTCAACTGATACATAAATATAAAAGGGGTGTTCATTTGCCTTTAGTTCCAGACGCGCGGTATGTTCCGAACTGGCATTGGCTGTAAAATCGCCATGTATGAATTTGGGGGTTGAAATATCGGCAACAATACCCGCGTCGCAATCCGATAAATTGGTGCATGCGTTTGCCGCCAGCATGTTCCCCAATTCCGAAACAGCGCTTTGTGCCATTTCATCCAGTTCTTCCACTTCCATGCCGCACATCAGGGTGGAAGCAAGCATCTTAGCGCAGTTTTCATGCATTGCAAAAAAAACGTTGCCCTTTAAATTTCCTGACATTTCAAAAATTACAACAACACCGGGTGAACGAATAATATTTCCGCATTCTTCTTCATTTTGTAATTGAACGTCGGTTATTCCGACCTGTGGCATAACGGTTAAAAATGCATCGGAAAAAGATTCCACATATTTTTGATTCATCGTAATCGCCTGAATTTCATTTAAACTTTGTTTGCAGTATGCAAAACTATTGTCGAATAAGCAAAAACATTAGTAAAATTACAAGAATTATCACGAAATTCATTATACTGCATTTCCCCTATGTTTTCAATTAATTTTTATAATGCTAATATTAGAATAATGATGCCGTGTTTCATAATTGATCTACAATATCGCTTTTCTCTAATCGGAGAACTTTCCCCAAGCGGATAAATAAAAGCAAAGGCAGGGATTCCGTTCAGAATCCCTGCCCTCAAGCTAGTATTTAACTTTACGAATTTGAGAAATAAAATAGTCCAACTTAACCATCTCCAAATCCTACAAAGATCGTGGCATTACTGCTCGTATCAAAATGGGTTCATAGACAGATCGATTCAACTCAATCATCTCCCATTTCCCTTTATTAAATCTTTGCTTGATGAATGCTGAGACACAGATTCCAATTGAATCTTTTTGTGTCCGATTTTAGTATGTGATTTCAAGCTGAGTTTATTCCGGCTTTTTATAGAAATATTTGGTTATTGCTGTTTGGAAAATTTTCGTTGAACTGCTTTTACAATTTCAACAATCGGAATGACGGAGAACGCGAGCAGCAGGGCAACCGAGTATTCCAGTAAAGAGATATGCTCAAAACCAAAAGCGGTTGATAAAAACGGAATATAAATCACAGCGGTGGTCAGCAGCAAAGACATCAGCATAGCACCCAGTAAATAGCCGTTTTGCCGTTTCATGGTTAAGATGGAACCGCGCTGTGAGCGCATATTAAAGGAGTGGAAAATTTCCGCCATTGACATCGTTAAAAACGCCATGGTCATGCCATCCGGACTGTTGGTTATTTCCCATACGCCTTTTTCCAGAAAGTGACCGATGAAATAAGCGGCTAGGGTTACAAGCGTTATCATAATGCCTTGATAGGCGACGTCGGTGCCGACTCCGCCCGCAAAAATTCCGTCTTTCGGGTCACGCGGCCTGCGGCGCATAATATCTTTTTCACCCGCTTCCATGCCGAGCGCAAGGGCGGGGAAGCAGTCGGTAATCAGGTTAATCCACAAGAGATGAACCGGCTTTAAAATGACAAACCCCAATAGGGTGGCAAAGAAAACGGATAAAACTTCGCTTAAATTTGAGGCAAGCAGAAATTGAATGGCTTTTCGGATGTTATCGTAAATTTTTCTGCCTTCCTCCACGGCGGAAACAATGGTCGCAAAGTTATCGTCCGCCAGTACCATATCAGCGACATTTTTGGTAACGTCGGTTCCCGTAATGCCCATGCCGACACCGATATCGGCACTTTTAATCGATGGTGCGTCATTAACACCGTCACCGGTCATTGCGGTAATCATGCCTTTGCTTTTCCACGCATTCACAATGCGAACCTTGTGCTCCGGCTGGACTCTGGCGTACACGGAATACTGCTCGATTTTGTTCTGGAATTCTTCGTCGCCGATGTCGTTCAGCTGCGCACCGGTAATCGCCTGTGACGGGTCTGTAATAATGCCAAGCTGCATGGCAATGGCAACCGCGGTATCCTTGTGGTCGCCGGTAATCATGACAGGACGGATTCCGGAAGTTTTGCATTCTTCAATTGCCGCCACAACTTCGGGGCGAATCGGGTCAATCATGCCGGTCAAACCGATCAATATCAAGTCATTTTCCAAATCGTCCGGTTCAAAGGAAGCAGGTATTGTGTCATATTTTTTGTAGGCGGCACAAAGAACGCGTAACGCTTTATCCGCCATCTGCTTATTTGCGGTGCGAATTTCTTCCCGGAGGGAATCAGTCAATTCAGTAATCTCGCCGTTTCGAATGATTTTTTTGCAGCGGTGGATGACAACATCCGGTGCACCCTTCGTGTACTGAACAAAGCCGTCGCCTGTGGAATGAACGGTGGACATCATTTTTCGCATAGAATCAAACGGTGCTTCGCCGATTCTTGGATTTTTTTCTTTTAAATCGTCTTTTTTCAAGTTTAGACCGGCGGCATAGTTCACCAACGCGCATTCGGTCGGTTCACCCGTAACGGTGCCGTCTTTGTGCAGTTCGGCATCACTGCACAGTGCCATGGCGGTTGCCAAAAGCTGTTCGTTATCCGCGAAATGTTCAACGACTGTCATCTTGTTTTGGGTAAGCGTTCCGGTTTTGTCGGAACAGATAATTTGTGCGCAGCCGAGTGTTTCAACCGCTGTCAGCTTGCGTATCACCGCGTTGCGCTTAGACATGCTGGTAACGCCAATGGAAAGTACAATGGTCACAACCGTCGCCAGTCCTTCCGGAATCGCCGCGACCGCAAGGCTCACTGCGACCATAAAAGTGTTCAGTATGACCTCACCGCCGAAATTTCCTGCCTTTATCAAACTGAAAGCAAAAATGAAAACGCAGATGCCGATTACCATATAGCTCAGAATTTTACTGAGCTGATTCAGTTTAATTTGAAGAGGTGTCGCGTTATCTTTCGCGTTTTCCAGCGCATCCGCAATTTTACCCATTTCGGTTTTCATGCCGGTATCGACTACTACCGCACGGCCGCGCCCATACACTGCGGTGCTGCCCATGTAAGCCATGTTTTTGCGGTCACCCAGCGGAACATCTTTTTCATTTTTCAAATTGAGCGTGTTGATAATTTTACTAACGGGAACCGATTCTCCTGTCAGCGCCGATTCTTCAATTTTCAGGCTGGCACTTTCTAAAATGCGGCAGTCCGCCGGCACCGCATCTCCCGCTTCCAGCAGGATAATATCACCAACGGCTACGTCCTCACTTTTTACGGTAACAATCTCACCGTCACGAAGTACTTTCGAAGTGGCCGCAGCCATTTCCTGAAGCGCCTCAATGGCTTTTTCCGCTTTGTTTTCCTGGTAAACTCCCAGTACCGCGTTAATGATGACGACAATCATAATAATAAACACATCGGCGTAGGATTCATGGGCGTAAGAAGCGGTAATGCCGGAAATTATCGCGGCGGCAATCAAAATAATAATCATCGGGTCACAAAGCTGCTGAATAAAGCGGCGGAACAGGGAAGTCTTCTTCCCTTCGGCAAGCTTGTTTTTACCGTATTTCAACAGGCGGGAATCCGCTTCCGACTGTGACAAACCGGCCTCGCTGCTGCCGATTTGCTTAAACACTTCATCGGTATTCTCTAAATAATACTTCATTCTTATTTTTCTCCCTTTTGATGTTCGTTTTGTTATTATATCTATAAAAAAAAGACTCATGCACAGCTTTCAAAAAAGCTATACATGAGTCTTGTTCTTTAAGGCAAGCCAGACCGAAAAACGGCCATGCTGTTGACTTGACACATACGAATCCGTATGCAAACTACTCCCTCACGAGGATAGTATCTATTTATTTGTTAAGATTATAACAGCTAAAGAAAATACTGTCAACTGTTTTTTAACAAAATTCGGCTCTTGTAAGAAAATAAAGGAATCAATGTATCATAATGAAAAAAGAAATAAATTTACTGCTTTCTTCCACTTTCAGGTGCATTTTCTTTCGGATGCGTCTATAATATAGCCAGTTAATTTGAAAACAGAACCAATCTCCAAGCACAAAATCCATATAGCAAAAATTTTGTGCTTGTTTCTTGGATGTCTTCTAAAGTTAACTGACTATAAATGAAAATAATTGCAAAAGAAGGTGCGGTTATGATAAACAAATTCTGTGTTTCTCCTTTGTGGGAATCAAGCAAAACACTTTCCGCGGTAGCGCAGGGCATAAAGCCTGCTGAAACGGTCATAACAAATGCGAAGCTGATTAATGTGTGCACCGGCGAAATCCTGCCGGATACGGACGTTGCAATCGCCTGCGGCAGAATTGCTCTGGTCGGTGACGGCAAGCACTGCATCGGTGAACATACAACTGTGCTTGACGCGAACGGGCAATATATCGCTCCCGGATTTTTAGACGGACATATACATGTGGAATCCTCTATGATGAGCGTGGGGGAATATGCCAGAGCAGTTATTCCGCACGGTACGGTCGGTATATATATGGACCCGCACGAAATCTGCAATGTGCTTGGTCTTGATGGGGTTTCCTGCATGATCGAGGATTCCAAACGCGCACCGCTGAAAACGATGGTCACCACGCCATCCTGCGTACCCGCGGTTCCGGGCTTTGAGGATACCGGTTCTTCCGTCGGCCCTGATGATGTTGCGGAAACCATGGAGTGGGACAGTGTAGTCGGTTTAGGTGAAATGATGAACTTTCCGGGCATTCTCGGTTCCAGTGACCATGCGCACGGAGTGGTAGGCGAAACACTGAAGGCGGGCAAAATTGTTACCGGACATTACTCCATGCCCGAAACCGGCAAGGGACTGAATGCCTACATTGCCTCTGGAGTGCGCTGCTGCCACGAATCGACACGCGCAGAAGAAGCACTTGCAAAAATGCGTCTGGGTATGTATGCTATGCTCCGTGAAGGCTCCGCTTGGCGTGATTTGCATGAGGTTGCGAAAGCCATCACACAAAATAAGATTGACACCCGCTTTGGTGTGCTAATTTCCGATGATACGCACCCGCATACTTTACTGAATCAAGGCCACCTCGATCACATTGTTCGCCGCGCGGTGGAAGAGGGAATCGATGTAATCACTGCCATTCAAATGGTGACCATCAACTGCGCGCAGTGTTTCCAGATGGATCACGAACTTGGTTCCGTAACGCCAGGCAAATGTGCGGATATTGTTTTTATCGGGGATTTGGACAATCTGAATGTCACGCGTGTGCTGATAGACGGTAAGGTAGTTTCGGAAAACGGGAAAATGACGACGGAGTTTGCGCCGTATCATTATCCGGATTGGGCAACCAATTCCGTTCATATTAAAAATAAAATTACACCGGAATCCTTTGCCATCCACGCGCAGGGCAGTGAAGTGACGGCACGCGTTATTGAAGTGATTCCCGCCAGAGTGGGTTCCTTTGAGCGCCACATGAAACTAAAAGTGGAAAATGGAGTGGTAAATTCCGATACGGCACAGGATGTGCTGAAAACAGCTGTTTTCGAGCGCCATCACGAAACCGGCAAGGTTGGCTTCGGTTTTGTAAAAGGCTTCGGCATCCGGTGCGGCGCAATGGCCTCTACGGTTGCGCATGATGCGCACAATCTGCTGGTGATCGGCACCAACGATGAGGATATGGCGCTTGCCGCCAATACGCTCATTGCCTGCGGCGGCGGTATGACAGCCGTGCAGAACGGCAAGGTGCTGGGTACGGTTCTGCTTCCTATTGCAGGATTAATGAACGATAAGCCGGTCGAAGAGATGGGAATAATGGTCGGAAAGTTGGATGAAGCGTGGAAAACAATCGGCTGCCAAATGGTATCGCCGTTTATGACCATGGCGCTCATTCCGCTTGCCTGTCTCCCGGAACTTCGCCTGACCGACCGCGGTCTGGTAGACTGTACCACTTTCCAATTTGCTTCTTTGTTTGTGGAGTAGGTAAGAGTAAAGAATAGCCATAAGAACTGTCTCGTTTTGAGGCAGTTCTTTTTTGCTGTTTTGCAAAATTATGTTGATGGTAATTATATTTTGGAATACAATGACATTAGAAAGTTCGTGTTAACAAAAAAATATTTACTTCAGGTGAGACTTTTTTGCTTTTTAACAGACTAAGAAGTATAAATATTAAATTATGGAAGGAGAAAAGAATGGATAACGGTGCAAGCAGCTACCGCCGTTTTCTGGATGGTGACGAAAGTGCCTTTGCGGAATTAGTGGAAATGTATGCCTATAACTTAATATTTTTTATTAATGGGTTTGTTCACAATGTCGCCACTGCAGAAGACCTAATGGAAGAAACCTTCTGTGATTTAATTTTTTATAAAAGTCGTTTTAAGGGAAAGTCATTATTTAAGACCTACCTGTTTTCAATTGCAAGAAACAAGGCGGTTGATTTTGTCCGCAAAAATCCTTGCCTGTTAAATACCGGTAAGAATGATATGGAACAGGAATCGGAGGACTTTGAGCGGCTTGAAAACAAAGTAATAGAAGATGAACGGAATATACAGATTAACAAAGCGTTGGAAAAAATTAACCCCGAGTACAGAATAGTCTTACATTTGATTTATTTTGAGGATATGACATACGAACAAGCTGCACATATACTTAAAAAGAATAATAAACAAATGAAAAATCTTGTCTACCGGTCAAAGCAGGCACTAAAAGCTACCATGGAAAAGGAGGGTTTTATTTATGAAAAATAGCAATGAATGGGTTGCCGACATCAAAGAAAAATTGAACACCAGATATGCAAAACGAAAGAAGAAACGCATTTTACTTTCAAGTTCCCTTACTCTTGCGGCTATCCTTATTGTTGCAGGAATAACCGTATATCCAAAATTATTGCAAAGCAATTTAAACTCCATTTCTCAAAATGGGGGGCTAGCGGATGTATATCCGAATATAACCTATAACCGAATTCATTACAATATCAGTTTTAATGTACATGGTGATAAATCAAATAAATTTGTAGGGGATTATCTGGGGACCATCACGGATTATTTTGTTCACAAGGGACCTGGAACTGCACCATTAGAAACAGATAAATTATATCGGGTTGTTGGGCTTAATCCAAATTTTGTAGTATGTGCAAAAACAAGCAACGGATGGGAACTTTTTCAAAAAGACCATTGCGACAGCGGTACTGAGCTTTACGGAGATGTTGGTTTGAATCTTCTGAATCAATATGAAAGCGTATCCTATTATTTGGATCGAGTAAATTCTAATATTTTAGAAAATCAACCTCACAAGCCGCTGAAGCTATCCAAAAGCGATTTAGAAGAATTTATTCATTTTTTATGCAACCAGCCTTTTACGGAACCGCTTCCCAGTCCAAGTACGTATACAATTCAATTTAAACTCAAAAACGGTACTACAGCAACTCTTTTTTATGACGAAGATACTGGGATTATCGAATGCGGTGATTGTTTTACCAAACTGAGTGATTCATTGAAGCAAAAGCTGGACAGTGCTTGCAAATGATTCAGGACGTGTCTGATTTTTCAGGCACGTCCTTTCCGTAATTGAGTAAAAAGTAAGTTGTAGCCTGCTTTGCTGCGTGCTATAATGAGGTCATACTTATACGAAATCAGGGGAATACATGTTTGAAATCAAGGATGTAAAATTTAAGCAGATACTGGATATTAAAAGTCTGAAAATTGAACAGCAGATTACCTGTATCGTCGGCAGTTCCGGCAGCGGAAAAACAACTTTGCTGCGTATGCTTAACCGCCTGAACGCGCCGGACGAAGGCACCATCTTTTATAATGGGGCAGATATTTCCGTGATAAATGCCGTGCAGCTTCGCCGCAAGGTAGTCATGCTGGGGCAGACACCGGTTCTGTACAGCGGAAATATCCGTGAGAATCTGCAAATCGGTTTGGAATTTTCACAGAAAAAGCCTGCTTCGGAAAAGGAACTTCTAAAAAGCCTTGCGAGTGCCGGACTGCAAAAAGATCTGGACGACTCCTGTGCAATGCTTTCCGGCGGCGAAAAACAGCGCCTTTGTCTGGCACGTGTCATGCTGATGGACGCGGAAACTTATTTGCTGGACGAGCCTTCTTCCGCTTTGGATAAGGAAACCGAGCATGTAATCATTCAAAATTTGGCGGATTTTGCCCGAACAACCGGCAAACAGCTTATTATGGTCACGCACTCGGAAAACATCGCACAGGAATACCGTGAGTCTATCATCCGACTGGAACACGGCAAAGTTGTGGGGGATTACCTATGAGTGATAAAATAATGGATTTGTCCATTTTGCAGCTTTCCGTTGCCTATGTGTTTGTGCTGATTCTGCTTGTCATTTTTAAAGCGCGCGGAATCCGGCGGGAAAAGCAGATTTTAATCGCGTCGGTGCGCATGACGATTCAGCTTACCGTTATGGGATATATACTCATGTACATATTTCGCACACCAAGCTGGTGGCTCACTTCGCTCATGATTTTGGTTATGATTTCCTTCGCAATTTTTAATGCGATCAAGCGGGTAAAAACCGCTATGTCCAGACAGCTAAAAATAGTCATGGGCTTCTCACTGTCGCTGGGTGCACTTAGCGTCGTTGTGTTCTTTGTGGTTGCGGTGGTGCAGGTGCGCCCGTGGTTTAACCCGCAGTACTTCATTCCGATTTCGGGTATGATTGTTGGCAACGCCATGACGGGTATTTCGCTTGGCTCCAATAAACTTTGCTCCGATATGCAGGATAAGCGCGTTATGATTGAAAATTCCTTGATGCTTGGTGCGGCGCCCGCGCGTGCCGCAAAGGAAATTGTAAACGACGCGTTTGACAGCGCAATTTTGCCAACTATGAACAATATGCTGACTATGGGCATTGTTTCTCTGCCCGGTATGATGACGGGGCAGATTTTATCCGGAACTTTCCCATTGACCGCGATAAAATATCAAATCGGTATCATGCTGGCTATTTTAGGCAGCACAGCTTTGTGTTCCATGCTGTTTGTCACGCTTGGGTACAAAACGTTTTTTACCAAGGATGGCCGTCTGCTATAATGCAAATCGAAAGAATTGAAGAATTAACATTAACAGAAATGTCCGCATACTCTGCAAAAAGTATGCGGACATTTTTATGCTATTGTTGAAAGATAAGTTAGCTTGCCATTCTCTTTCTCTTGCCAACAACGAGGGAAAGAATGAAGAACGCAATACCGAAGCCAAATTCAATTAGTATATAGGAGAAAATAGGGGAGAGATTTGCGTAATCAAAATTCGTGAGCGATGCAATTTGTGCATTGGCTTTTACAAACCAGTAGGTCGGCGTAAAGCTGGCGATTCTCAGTACCGTATCACCCAGTAATTCCTGCGGTACAAATACGCCGCTGATGAAGCACGGCCCAAGTGTGACCACGTTGCAAATTGCCGAAATAGCAGTGCGTTCTTTTGCTAGATTCCCGATTAAATAGCTGATGCAAGCTCCGCAGAAGGTAAAGACAAAAGAGTTCAATAATAAGTAGATCGTGTTGGCACAAGTAAAATCTGCCCGATCAAACACGAAATAGAAGGCGACCATAATCAGCCAGCAAGCGAAGGAAAAAGCGAAATTGGCGAGCATGAACTGCATGTTGATACTGCCCGCTCGAATCGGGGAACAGAAATTGCGGCGCTGCAAATCCTGATTGTTGAATACCATCATTATGGCAGAAATTCCTAAAACTAGAACTGCGAACAGAACATAGGCGAGGTAATTGAAATAATTTCTGGCAAAGTCATGGCTTGTGGTTTGGTTTGACGATTTCATCTGAACGGTTGTATTGTGAGCCATATCCTGATTTACGTGTTCCACAAGCTGCACCTGTGTAATTCCGCTTGTGTTTTTTACGTAAAGCCGGGCGGTGTTGAAGTACTGGTTAATGCTCATATCCATAAAAGCGGCAGTCGCGGATGAGGGAACGATGGTCTTTTTTATCTGAACATTCTGCCCTTTCATAAAACCGTCGGTAAAACCTTTGGGAATACGGATGATATATTCCACATTGCGGAAGTAGAGGGCATCCTGAAGCTTTTCTGTATTGTCCTCAATGTTTACGAATTCCGCGCTCTTAGAAAGTTCTCTCTTAAAGCCGTCAATCAGCGGGCTGCTTTCTTCCGCGATAAAGGCGACCTTGCATTTTTCGGTGGCAAAGCCGGTTATCGGTTTTTTGGTTGCGTTCGTCGCAAACAGAATAAGAATTCCCAAAAAAACACCGATGTAAATGAGCATGGAAGGCAAATTCTTTTTGATTATTTTCATACAAAGCTTAAAGACTGGCATATTTTTGCCTCCTTATGATCATATAAGTCACGGCACAGAACACAACGATAAAAACGCCGAGTATTCCCATGTTCAGTGCGTACCGGGTGTAGGTGTCATAGTAGTAAAGAGAATAAAACGCGTCAGTCAGCAGGTTTACCGGATTCAGATAGCCGACAATCGGTGCGTTTGTGGCAATCATGTATTTCATGTCCTGATACATCATGCCGGCAAGGAACGAGCCGGTCATCGATACGGCGAGAAGCACCGCGATTTTCAGCCCCAGATTCTTTTTCACAATTGCGCTGATCAGTGCGCCCAGCGAAAGTCCTGTCAGACTGCCGACAAAGGTGGTGAGCACGACAAATCCGGTTTTTGGTCCGAAATCAACATTCAGCCCATAACGCAGGAACAGCAGTAACAGCAGCAGCTCCGCAAAGCTGATGGTCAGGGAAGCACTCAAACTGTACAAAAAGGTTTTCAGCTTATGAACCGGAGCAACATTGATTCTTGCGGCTTTGGTTGAAATATCCGCCTGAATGTCGTTTACTTCGTTCACACCCCAAAACGCGCCGTATAAGCAGGCCATGGCGATTAACGTGTAAAAATAATTCATGGTGTTATTCGGCGCCGCGCTGGTGCCGGATACTTCTTTTGTATAGTTTTGGTGACTGCTTACATCGTTGAGCAAACCTTTCTGAATGGAAGACGGGTCTGCCTTTATAATGGAAGTCACCGCGGAAGAAGTCTGCCCGTACTGATCCAAAAATGTTTTGATGATCGTTTGATTTAATCCGGATTCTTTCACAGTCAGTCCAATATCGCTGCCTACCGTGATATATCCGGAAATTTTGTTATCGTCAAGCAGCTTATCCGCGTTTTCTTTTGTGGCTGCGGTCAGGTTAAAAGTGCGGTCGCTGCCCGTCGAAACCTTTTCCAGAACGGTTTTAAAGTCTTTGTTCTGCTGATACTGCGTGTTGTTGATAACCGCAATATCAATGGGATGAAAAGCTTCATTATTATTTAGATTTGAAAATGCCATGTTGAAGAATATGGCCAGTATAATCGGAAAAAGGAACGTCCAAAAGACAAGCACCTTATCCCGGAACAGGCACTTAATTCTGGTTGTAAAGATATGCACAAACATCTGAATGCCTCCCTCAGTCTCTTAATTCCTTGCCGGTAATCTCCAGAAACACATCGTTTAAGGTGGGCAGTTCAGAGTAGATTTTCCCAAAGTGAATGTCATAGGTTTTCAGAAAATCCAAAACCGCTTCCAGATTGTTTTTGCCCTTGTTGGACTTCACCACAAGCAAATTGTCATTGTACTCAACCGAGGCAACGTTCGGCAGTTTTGCCAATCCACTTATTTGACTTTGGCTGATGGCAAAGGTCTCCACCGTGATTTTTTCACCCAGTGTAATCATGGCCTTCAGTTCTTCTTTGGTACCGGAGGCAACCACTTTGCCCTTATCCATAATCACGATTCTCGAGCAGATCTGTTCAACTTCCTCCATATAATGCGAAGTATAAACAATGGTCGCGCCTTGCTTGTTTAGACGTTCAATGCCTTCCAAAATGTTGTTTCGGCTCTGTGGGTCAACCGCGACGGTCGGCTCGTCCAGAATGATGAGCTTTGGCTTGTGCGCAATGCCGCAGGCGATGTTCAGTCTGCGCAAAAGACCGCCGCTCAGCTTTTTGGGGTAAAATTTCTTGTAATCGTTCAAGCCAACGAAATCAATCGCTTCCTGAACCAGTTTTGCCCGCTTTGCCTTATTTGTAATGTACAGTCCGCAGAAGTAGTTGACGTTTTCATACACGGTCAATTCGTCGAACACCGCTACATTCTGCATAATGACACCGATATTGCGCTTAATGTCGTAAGCGTCCGGAGCCATCGGCTTGTCGAAAATCTCAATTTCGCCCTTGTCATATTTCAGCAAGGATAAAATACAATTGATTGCGGTTGTTTTGCCGGAACCGTTCGGACCAAGCAGACCGAACACTTCGCCCTCTTTTATTTCTAAGGAAAGATGGTCGAGCGCAACCAGATCCCCGTATCGTTTTACCAGATTGTGAACCTTTATTACCATTTGAAATCCCCCTTGTATATCTTATGGGACTATCATAATCTTTTCCGCGCGGGTTTGTAAGTGTCCTGTGTCAGCACTTCTTATGACAAATGTCATATCGTGCCGTTACATTCGCAATTCGCCTGTGTACAGGAGTGGCATATTATGCTGTCCGCATCGTGCGACGCTTCAATAAGGTACATGAAAAACTTCATGATGGATTCGAAAATAGATTGTGAACCGCTTGAAAGAATGGTAAAATAAACAGGAAAAGAAGCTGAATCGCTACCGGCTGGTTTTAAACCCATGATTCAGACAATAAAAATATAGGAAGATAGGCTTATGATGGATTGGATAGACAAGTTGCTCCTTTTCGCAGGCTGTTTTACCCTGCATCTTTTCATTTGCAGCTCGAATGTGAGTTTATGTGTCGTAACGGTTCTTTTAGCGGCAATCGCAAGCGGTTTATTGGACTATTTTGAACAGCCGAAACTGCGGACGTCTATATTTATCTGCTTTTTTACCGTATGCGTGTTTGTGCCGGAGCTGACGGTGTTCCTTCCGCTTCTCCTATATGACGGATTGTTTGATTCATATCAGCTTGTCTGCCTGCTCGGCTTCATCCCGTTTATTCTGTATTTACAAAAAGCCGTTCCGATTGCTGGTGCGGTTATCTGCATGCTGATTCCTCTCAGCATTTTGCTCAAATATCGCACGACCGCCATAACAAAAGCGCGAGCCGATTTTAAAGACATGCGGGACAGTGCGCAGGAAATGTCGATGCGCTTGAAAAAACAAAACAGTGATTTACTCGAAAAGCAGGATGTTGAAATTAACCTGGCAACCTTAAATGAGCGCAACCGTATTGCGCGCGAAATCCACGACAACGTGGGACATTTGCTTTCCAGCTCCATTCTGCAAATCGCGGCGCTCCTTGCCATTAACAAAGACCCAAAGGTAAAAGAAAATCTTTTGATTGTAAATGACACGCTTTCTCAGGCGATGAACTCCATCCGCGCAAGCGTTCACGATCTGCACGATGAATCGGTTGACGTATATGTGCAGGTCAATGAGCTGGTAAGCAAGTTCACGTTCTGTGAATTGAATTTCGACTATGAAATACAGAGTGACCCGGACAAAAAGTTAAAATACGCGTTTATCTCCATCGTAAAAGAGGCGCTCAACAATATCATAAAGCATTCCAACGCTACCAGTGCCAGCATTACATTCCGCGAGCATCCGGCACTGTATCAGTTAATTATTTCCGATAACGGCAGTGTGGACAAATTTGATATGGAGGACGGTATCGGCCTGAAAAATATAACCGAGCGCGTGGAATCGTTTCAAGGCAACATTCATATAACCGTCAAAAACGGCTTCCATATCTTTATTTCAGTTCCGAAAATCCGCCCGCAGGAAAAAGGGAGGGAAATGTTTTGAGAGTATTGGTAGTAGATGATGACCGGCTTGTTTCGAATTCTCTGAAAACCATCTTGGAATCCGATGGGGAAATTGAGGTCGTCGGTGTCGGCAGCAACGGAAAGCAGGCAATTGAACTGTACCGTGAGTTAAAACCGGATGTTTTGCTGATGGATATTCGAATGGACGGTATGACCGGAATTGAGGTTGCCGAAATTCTGCTTCAGGAAGACAAATTGGCAAAGATTCTGTTTTTAACCACGTTTTCCGACGACGAGTATATTGTAAAAGCACTGCAAATCGGAGCAAAAGGCTATATTCTAAAACAAAATTTTGAGAGTATTATCCCATCGGTCAAAACGGTACAGATTGGGCAGAGGGTGTTTGGCGACGAGATTATCACCAAGATACCGGCGCTGATTGGGGATACCAATAAAACGAATTTCAGCGCGTTTGATTTAAGCGAAAAAGAAACTGAACTGATTGCGCAGGTGGCCGAAGGCTTGTCCAATAAAGAGATTGCCGAAACCCTGTTTTTAAGCGAGGGAACGGTTCGAAATTATATCAGCGCGATTCTTGAAAAACTTAAGCTCCGTGACCGTACTCAGCTTGCTATTTTTTATTACAAGAACATAAAAAGTTAATTGTTTGTAATAGAAGCGGGCACTGCAAATAAGAAATTGCAGTGCCCGTTCAAAATAGATTGCTTGTGGTATCCATTATTTTTTAGTAGCAAGTGATTTTATGTCGTTTTTAAAGTCGTTTAAATTTTTTCCTGACTGTGTTTTTGTTAAATCAGTTACCAAAGCGGGGTATACCTTGTTATCAGCCGCAATATAATAATAGCTGTCTTGCAGGGACACGGAATTGTACCCTCCGTCGCCATTTTTGCGAAGCATAAAAATCATGTGGTCACCCTTTTTGAAATTCGGGGAACAATCCAGTCCGAAAGGCATGATATACATAGTGATAGTTTTGCTGTTATTGGTTCCTTTCAGTGTCTCGTTGATCGTAATTTCAATCGGGCGTAAGGTATATTCCGATTCATTTATTCCTTGCTTTTCATAGATTTTGGCTTCTGCAGTACCCGCCTGCGGATTGTACTTTCGGGTTTCTTCCGGCAAAACATTTGCTACCGTCGCGTCAACGATTAAATTTGAATTGATGACCTGGTCGGACAAGCTGAGATCAATAGTATCGGCGAATTTTGGCAAAGGTAGTGTAGGGTAGTCAGATTGACTCGAGGTGTGCGCGAAATGGTTGTATAACAATACACCACCCGTAATAAGCACTCCAAGCCCGATAATGATACAAGCAACCCCAAGTAATCTTTTCTTTTTGATTGTAACCATATTTCCCTCCTAATTCATTGTGTTGTAGGCGTTCATATTTGAATTTTACAATGCTCCGTAAAAACTACTCATAACACTTATATCATATGAAGTTAATTGAGTTATTGTTGTTGCATAGTTAAACATTAATGTATTATTATTTGTTGGCGTATGCCCCATTCCATAAACATGACCAAGTTCGTGCATAAGAATATTTGTTTGTTTTGATTCATTGCTAGATACAGCATAAGCAGTAAAAGGATTAATATAAATATTTGCGTAAGATATTTGTACATTTCGTGAATTTCCTAAATCGCTTGCTTTAAAAATTTGCTTTCCATTGTATGTAATTGCTGTTATTGCGGCAGTACCTACATCATTGACATGGCTATCCCACCAACTCTGTGAAGGTGTTGCCAAATCGACATTAGAAGTGGTGAAACTTGCTACTGTAACGTAGCCTTTAGTCGGAGAAGCTGACCAATTAGATGCTGCTGTTGAAATATTATTTTTATAAACGGAGTCAGAAGTTAATAAATCTCCATTCATTTTTATCTGGTAATATAAGTTGTTGGAAGCTTTAACACTCCACCGGATATGGTATCCATCAAACATTTCTTCAGCAGAAGCTGACATAGAAAAAATAATCGTAAACAGAAAAGAGAAAGCCAACAGTAAACTGATTTTTTTTCTTTTTGTCATTTTAATTCTCCTTACCAGTGTTTTTATTAAGTCACAAATTACTCCAAACGAGTATTATGTTCCCTTTAATTATTACATTGGAACCATCCTTTCTTAGGTGTTAATTAAATATCCATATATTACTATTATATCCATATTATTCACTTTGTCAATGTGCAAAATTATAATTATAAATATTCACATATTCCAACGGATAGTATTAGGCTGATTTTTGCAAATATAATTTGATTAGCTCCGCGACCGTACCCAACTTGCAATTTTTTACTATAAAAATACCAAAAACTGATACTTTGTGTAAGCCCCCGAATATGATAAAGTTATTGTATATTACATAGATAACAAAAATCTTTCCGGGGGCTGTAAAAATTTATGCAACATAAATTCACAGCAAATCTCCTCCTTTGCAATGTTAATTTTGGAAATATCGTGCTGCTGCACGGTATGAGATATAAATCAACACAAAAGGAGGAAAAAACTTGAAAAAACTTGTTTCTATGCTGCTTGTTATAGTCCTTGTTATTTCCGCCAGCATAAGTGTGGCGGCAGCAGACAGCAGCACAGCAACACAATCCCTTCACCTCAATATGGCGTCCGCCGCCATAAAAGTCAACGGAACGGTCACCTTAGCGGCAACCTTGGGAACGAACCCGACACAGGCCGTAACTTGGTCAACCAGTGACGCCACTGTTGCAGCAGTCAGCAGCAATGGAGCGGTAACCGGAATCAAGCTTGGTATTGCCACTGTAAAGGCAGCCACTGCTGATGGATTAACGGCATCCTGTATCGTACATGTTGTTCTGAAAGGAATTGATGTTTCTTCCTGGCAGGGTACTGTTTCATGGAGCAGCGTAAAAGCCAGCGGCATTGATTTTGCCATGATTCGCACCGGTTACGGCAGCGAAAACTGGGCAAAGCAAACTGACAGCTGTTTTGCTGCAAATTATGACGGTGCAACAAAAGCAGGATTAAAAGTTGGCGTATACCATTACAGCTATGCGACTACGGTAGATATGGCTGTAAAAGAAGCAAATATGTGTCTCAGCATTTTGAACGGGCGCAAACTGGATTATCCGGTTGCTTATGACGTGGAGGATAATAGCCAGTTTAATTTGCCCAATGATCTGCTTACTGATATGATCGTTGCTTTCTGCAATACCATACAAAAGGCGGGTTATAAACCGGCTATCTACATGAATCCCTACATGTATTATTCTAAGCTGACAAGCAGCAAACTCGATCCATACGACAAGTGGATTGCCCATTGGTTTGTCAATACGCCGAATTTTGACAAACCGTTTACCATGTGGCAGTTCAGCGATAACGGAACGGTTCCCGGCGCAACCGGTGCGGTTGACCTTGACTATTCTTACCGGGACTATTCGGTATCCGATTTGGCTGTACAGCCGGTTGCCGCAGTAACGCCTGCCCCCACGCCTGTTCCCATTCCTCCGGTTGCTACCGCACCGGTTGTAAAGCCGGTCGTGACAGCTACAGTAAAACCAGCCGTAAAGGCAGCGCCGGTTAAAAAGCCTGCGCCGGCACCGGTACTGAAAGCGGGAGTGCGTGTGAAATATACCGGCTATCTTTATGCAACCAGTTACGGCGGCAAGCGCAGCAAACGAACCGTAAGCGGAACCTACAAAGTTCTGCGTGTCATCAACGGCCGTAAATACGGTGTTCTTTTGCCGTCCGGCTGGGTAGCGGCATCCAGTTGTAAAATCGTAAAGTAACTTTTGAAATGCTTGTTTCCACATAAAACAGAGAGTAACGTCTGCTCTCTGTTTTTTTGTGCTGATTTTTGCAAATACTATTTGATTATTCCGCGCAAAAGCGATACAATATGTTAGTTATGGAGTTACAGAGAATGCGTCATGCAGCAAAAGTTTGTATTCTATGATGCAGATATATTCAAGTATATCGTCGGTATAGATATGGAAAAGTAATAAAACAGAGGATTTAAAATGTTTAGAAAAATGCGCCGATTTAAACAAATGCTTTCCGAAGAAGAAAGTATTGATATTTTACGAAGAGGTACATCCGGGGTTCTTGCACTAACCGGAGATGACGGCTACCCGTATGCCGTACCGCTTAGCTATGTATATCGAAATGGGAAGATTATTTTTCATGGTGCTAAAGCGGGTCATAAGATTGACGCGATAAACCAAAGCGGCAAGGCGTCTTTTTGTGTAATAGATAAGGATGATGTTGTTCCAGAAAAATATACTACTTATTTTCGGAGTGTTATCGCTTTTGGAAACGTGCATATTTTGGATGATGACAGCGAAAAAAGAAGTGCGGTAGACAAATTAGCGGAAAAGTACCGGCCAAACTTTTCAGAGGAACGAAACCAAGAGATTGACCGGGAATTTCCTCAATTGTGCGTATTTGAATTGGACATTGAGCATATGACCGGTAAAGAGGCAATCGAACTGGTCAGGGCAAAAATGAAATCGGAAAAACCTTGACTGCTCCGGCGATTCTTTCGCAGTAACTTGCTTTTGGTAATTTGCTATGGTAATATTTTAGATGCACCGTTTTCGTATAGAAAAGGAAGCGTAAGTATCGGCGGAATCTATGCCGATGGATATATTCTATTTTGTTTTTTACTTGAAATTCAGGAGGAACTGGTTTGTCTAATTACGTTAATGAAATAAAAAAGAGAAGAACCTTTGCCATTATTTCTCACCCGGATGCCGGTAAAACGACCTTGACCGAAAAGTTTTTGCTTTACGGCGGTGCAATTAATCTGGCCGGATCGGTAAAGGGTAAAAAAACAGCAAAGCACGCGGTTTCCGACTGGATGGAAATTGAAAAGCAGAGAGGTATTTCGGTTACCTCCTCTGTTATGCAGTTTAACTATGAGGGTTACTGCATCAATATATTGGATACTCCGGGCCATCAGGATTTCTCCGAGGATACTTACCGTACCCTTATGGCGGCTGATTCCGCCGTCATGGTAATTGACGCCTCAAAGGGCGTGGAAAAGCAAACCAGAAAGCTGTTTAAAGTCTGCACACTTCGGAATATTCCGATTTTTACGTTTATCAATAAAATGGACCGCGAAGCGCGAAGCCCCTATGACTTGATGGAAGAGATTGAGCGGGAACTCGGCATAAAGACATGTCCGATGAACTGGCCAATCGGTTCCGGCAAGGAGTTCAAGGGCGTTTACGACCGCCGCAAAAAAGAGATTATTGTGTTTACCGCCAACAACGGGCAGCGTGAAGTGGAAGCCGTTGAGGCTGACATCAACGATACCAATCTGGAAGCCCTCATCGGCAGCCAATTCCGTGAGACTTTGGTGGATGACATTGAGCTTTTGGACGGCGCGGGCGATGATTTTGATTTGGAGCAGGTGCGAAACGGCAAGCTGTCGCCGGTGTTTTTCGGCTCCGCTCTTACAAACTTCGGCGTGGAACCTTTTTTGGAAGAGTTCTTGAATATGACCACTCCGCCGCTGCCGCGCGAGTCCAATGCAGGCGTAATTGACCCGTTTGACGAAAATTTCTCCGCGTTTGTCTTTAAGATTCAAGCCAATATGAACAAAGCACACCGCGACCGTATTGCCTTTATGCGAATTTGCTCCGGTAAGTTTGAAAAGGGCATGGAAGTCATGCATGTGCAGGAAAATAAGAAGATAAAGCTTACCCAGCCGCAGCAGTTAATGGCGCAGGACCGTGAAATCATCGACGAAGCCTACGCCGGCGATATTATCGGCGTGTTTGATCCGGGCATCTTTTCCATTGGCGATACCTTGTGCGCGCCATCCAAAAAGTTTCAGTTTGGTGGAATCCCGACTTTTGCGCCGGAACATTTCGCACGCGTCCAGCAAAAGGACACCATGAAGCGCAAGCAGTTCATAAAAGGTACTTCCCAAATCGCGCAGGAAGGCGCCATTCAGATTTTTCAGGAGCTTGGCGGCGGTATGGAAGAAGTCATTGTCGGCGTTGTCGGCACACTTCAGTTTGATGTGCTCGAATACCGCTTGAACCATGAATATAATGTTGAAATCCGCATGGAAAATCTGCCTTACCAGTATATCCGCTGGATTGAAAATGAAAATCTTGACCCAAAAACGCTCAATTTGACTTCCGATACTAAAAAAATCCAAGATTTAAAGGGAAACCGTCTGCTCATTTTCTCCAATGAATGGAGCATTCGTTGGGCGCAGGAACACAACAAAGAACTGGTTCTTTCCGAATTCGGAAGATCATAAAAGTTATAAAAGATAGTAAAATGAGTATAATCCATTCATAATGTGAAATACTGATAACTGCGACATAAAAAAATCAGAACATGAGGAGTGCTGTTATGAAAGCAGTTATTGACAGGAGCGGATGTATTGCATGCGGACTTTGTATCGAAACATGCCCCGAAGTTTTCCAAATGGCAGATGACGGACTGGCTGAAGTTATAGCGGATACTGTGCCGCAGGATGCCGAAGAAAGAGCGGTAGAATCTCAGGAAAATTGTCCGGTATCGGTCATTACCGTAGAATAGCCCACAAACAAAAATGCCCTCCGCTGTTGAAACAAAAACAGCGGAGGGCATTTGTACTGTAGTCCGTTAACTTTAGAAAACATCCAAGAAACAACTTTACGTTTGGAGATTGGTTTTGTTTTTAACTTAACTGACCATATTTTATCGTGTCGGCATACTAAAATTCTCTAGTGCTCGATTTAAAAATGCGTGAAAAGGCTGCATCAAAACAAAGAGTTCGGCTGCTTTCCGAATAAAGCGGTCTGTGTCTAAAATCAAAGAATCCGGAATGTTGTATTCCAAAAACCAGTTTTTGTTTTTCAAATATTGCGCCTGCGGGTGCTCCGGGTCATAACCTCTGGGTACATTTTTCAGCGCTTCACCTTTTACCGAAAAATGAGCCGCAAATTCTTTGTCCGTAATGATACGTTCAAACTCAGCACCGTTTTCCGCGATGGCATCGCGAATCATGGTTGTCGCGTCCTTGAACATAGAAGCAAACAGACCGCCGCCCAAAAAAGAACGGTTATTCGGGCGGATGGAAAGAAAATATCCGACCGGAATGGGCAGTTTGCCCGCCGATGAGATATGCGCCCGAAATGTTGGGTTGTAAGGGGACTTATCGGCACTGAATCTGGTGTCGCGCTGCAGCTTAAAGGTTAAATCTTTGGGGTTGTTCCATAGAATACTGCTGTCCGTTTTCCCAATTTCCAATATTAAAGCCTGAATCAGTTCCTCAAATTCCTTGCTTGCATCCTGATATTGCTTTTTGTTGGCATGGTACCATTCCGCGTTGTTATTTTGCTCCAGTTCCGTAAGGTAGGTCAATATTTTTTTCGTGTCCATTCTTTTCCCTCATTTGTTTTGTTATGTTAACGGAGCCATACAACTCCATTTGATGAACATAGAACACTAGATTATTTTCTGCTGTATTTCCATCCTACATATTGCCGTATAACATCTTGAAGAGATATATTTTCCTGTTCTGCCAGTTCCATAAATAATTTATGAAAAGCGGGAAAGTTTTCACCGAACGGATATGGCAACCGATTAATTCGTTTATCCAGCCTTTTTAATTTCTCGCTGTCCAATGCTATGCACTTCCTCAATATTAGTAATAAGAAATTTATCAAAAATATTATATTCCAATACAAAACTATTTTCAACTAAATTACCAATAAAAGGGAGCTGCCTAAAAAAGACAGCTCACATGCAATGATTTTACTTCTGCTTTACGATATGCTCTATTCCACGAATGGGTTATGGATTCGCCGTAAAATCAATCAGCTCTTTATTGAATTTTTCAAGCTGGTCGTAGAACAAAAAATGACCGCATTCTTCAAAAGCTATAAGCTTTGCGTTCGGAATACTGCTTCTTTGAGCAGTAGCCAGCGGGAACAAACAAACTTGATCGTTCAATCCGTGAAGTATCAAAGTAGGGACTTGAATTGTCTTTAAATCGTTGAATAACTCTTCCTCATCCAGCCATGTATTCGCGATTGCCGCAGTAGACCAGCTTGCGGCTTGCAGCCCCAATTGGAAAATCCAATCCGCGAGCGGTGGGGAAACCTGATGATAGAAAATCATTTTTCCAAAGTTGCGCAGCATGCTGGGGCGGTCGGTGTAAGTTCCCTGAATAATATCCAGTATAGCTTGCTTTTGCAGTCCGTATGGAAAATAAGGGCGTTGTATAAGACTCGGCGCGGCCGCGGCAAACAGGGCAAGTTTGGATACGCCGTACCCGCTATGTCTTGCCATATAGCGAATGCAAATTGCTCCGCCGGTTGAGTGCCCGGCCAAAGTGATGTTGTGCAGACGGAATGTGTCAATTACGATTCGCAGATCATCCGCCAGACGGTTATAATCATAGCCTAACCACGGCTTGTCAGAAAGTCCAAAGCCTCTGCAGTCTACCCCAATACATCGGTATCCCAATTTCGACAGTTGGTTAAACTGATATTCGAACAGGTTGTGATTTCCGGGCCAGCCATGGACGAACAGAATCGTTTTACTGCCCTCCGGATTTAGGTCTTCCACATAAACATTTACAGTAGGTTCCACTTTTACGTAATATCCCACATGAATACCTCCATCATTCAATTCGTTTTTTACAGAGTATTCATTTTGGGGGTGTAATATGATGAGCCTGCCGGAGAAGTTCATATGTTGTGGATTAAAATCGGAACGGCTTATACAGAAAAAGGAGCCGCCCCAAAAAATAGCAATTAATGTTTTAGCTCTTATAATATTGTAAATTAAATTGATAATGGAGATGCAAATCTTCCCGGATGTGTTCCGTAGATATCCCTTTTGATAAATGATATAGAATAATAATAGTCGTCTAAAGAGATGAAACTTCCGTTATTTTTAGAATACTCTTTTAAATATCTATTACAAGTTCCCTCCCAGGAATATACTTCAATTTTCCAACCTAACTTTTTAGCACGGTCGAGTTCAGCAAGAAAACCTTTACCTTCGTTGAATCCAGCACCATCACCTGTAATTATGGCGATGGTATCAGGTGTATTATCAAGAATCGTATGTAGCATAGCGTTTTGTAATAGAATATCCACACTTTCTTGCTCTTTTCCAGTGGCTGTTCTATCCAGTAAAGTTAAATCTATTCCAAGATTGCGGATATATTCCCACAAATCATCTCCCTGAGGTGGCACACTTCCAGCTACGAATGCTTTGTTAATTATGCGATGATGTTGAGCTAGGATAAATAAATTTTTGAAACATGTGCGATAAAGTATGGTATCAACAGTTGGTTCAAATTTTGGACAGGCGTAATTTACTCCAGAAAAGTGAATGTTTGAATTATCCCAAAAAATATACATAGTCTTTTCCCTCATATTCTAAAATTAATATCATTATTCTACTAATACCTATTATATTCCTCAATTTCCCAATTTTCAACATAACATTACAAAACAGCAAAAAGGGAGCCGCCTCACGCCGAGACAGCTCCCTTAATACGGTTCTAGTTTATTAATACAAACCCCCTCTCCCTTGCTAAAGGGAGCTATCACTGCGGTGACACCGCAGTGACAGAGAGATTCGTATTTTAGTGACTGAGCGATTCTTCTTTTATCATCCCAACAAAATACCGGTGCACCGCCAAATCCTCTGTGAGTTCGGGATGAAACGAAGTCACGAGCATATTTTCTTGCCTTGCCGCCACAATATGCCCCTGCACACGGCACAAAACATTCGCATCACCGCCGACATCCTCTATCCATGGGGCGCGGATAAAAACAAGCGGGATTTCTTTCTCACTGATTTCCGGAATCACCGCGTTTGTGGTAAAGCTGTCTAGCTGTGTGCCGTAAGCGTTGCGGCGCACGGTAATATCCATCACGCCCAAATGCGGTTCTTCTCCGATGATTTCCTTTGCAAGCAGAATCATGCCCGCGCATGTGCCCCAAACGGGCATACCCCGCAAAATGCGTTCCTTCAGCGGGTCGAGCAAACCGAAAATCCGCAGTAACTTAGAAATGGTAGTGCTTTCGCCGCCGGGCAGAATCACGCCGTCTGCCTTGTTCAGCGATTCCAGCGTCTTAACTTCAAGCGGAGTAACGCCCTCTATTTCGCTCAGCATGTGCATGTGCTCCGCCACCGAACCTTGCAGGGACAGCACACCGACTGTAATCTGATTTGACATGTTACCAGCCCCTAGTCGCTAATAAATCTTCCGGTGCAATAGTTTTAATTTCAATGCCCTTCATGGCTTCGCCCAGACCTTCGCTTACTTCCGCCAGAATCTGCGGATCGTTGTAATACGCGGTGGCTTTTACGATGGCTCTTGCTCGAACCGCCGGATTGGAGGACTTGAAAATACCGGAGCCAACGAATACTCCTTCACTTCCGAGCTGCATCATGAGCGCGGCGTCTGCGGGGGTAGCGATTCCGCCCGCCGCGAAATTGACGACCGGAAGTTTACCTTCTTTTGCAACCTGCACTACTAATTCGTATGGCGCGCCGTTATCCTTCGCAAAGGTCATCAGTTCTTCTTTGGGCATATTCACAAGCTGACGAATCGCGGACATCATGGTACGCATATGGCGAACGGCTTCCACTACGTTGCCGGTTCCCGCTTCGCCTTTGGTGCGAATCATGGAAGCGCCCTCGCCGATTCTTCGTAGCGCTTCGCCGATGTTTCGTGCGCCGCAGACAAAAGGCACCTTAAAATCCCATTTGTTCAAATGATAGCTTTCATCAGCCGGAGTCAGTACTTCGCTTTCGTCAATGTAGTCCACGCCCAGCGCTTCCAGAATCTGCGCCTCTGCGATATGACCGATACGTGCCTTTGCCATGACCGGAATCGTGACCGCGTGCTGAATTTCCTTAATCATTTTCGGGTCGCTCATGCGTGCCACGCCGCCTTCTTTGCGGATATCCGACGGCACGCGCTCCAGCGCCATAACGGCAACGGCTCCGGCTTCCTGTGCAATTTCCGCTTCCTTCACGTTAGTCACGTCCATAATAACGCCGCCCTTTAACATTTGGGCAAGATTTTTATTTAAAGTATTTCTTTCACTCATGATACTTTCTCCTAGTCAGTTATTGTCCCTGTTCGCCGGCCAAGCAAACGGGAAATTCGGGATTGACAGCTGCCTGTGATTTGATTATGATTATAGAGGATAACTGACACGAATAAAACGATCAATTTATAAATATTTTATGTGGTCAGATTTTGAAAGGATTTTATGGATATTTTTACATTGAAATTTGATTTTCACAGTAAACAGCCTTTGTATCAGCAGTTGTATTCCTATCTGGCAAAGGAAATAAAGGAAGGACGTTTGAAAGAAGGGGAGAGACTGCCTTCGAAAAAGGCTCTGTGCGCGTATCTGAAAATCAGCCAAAGTACCGTGGAAACCGCCTATGAAATGCTTACTGCCGAAGGCTATGTGGGGGCGGTTCCGCGCAGTGGGTTTTATGTGTGTGCGCTCGATTTACTGCCCGGCCAGTTGCACAAAAGAACGCCCGCCGCGCTTCCGAAACAAACGCAGCGGCAGAAGGAATATCGTTATCATTTTTCTACCGGCGCGGTGGATACCGATATTTTTCCGTATTCCTCCTGGGCAAAAATCACCCGGGAAATCATGTCTCAAAATCCGGAGCTGCTGCTGCGCGGAGACCGGCAGGGCGATTATTGCCTTCGGCAGGCGCTCGCAAAGTGGCTGCACGAATACCGGGGCGTGAACTGTGTACCGGAGCAGATGATTATCGGCGCGGGTATTGAATATCTGCTGGACTTGATTATTCAGATTTTGGAGAAAGACAGCGTATTCGCGCTTGAAAATCCCGGCTATGACACCACTTACAAAATTATTGAGAATAACAACCGAAAAATTGAGCCGATTGGTCTGGATGAAAGCGGAATGCTTGTAAAACAGCTTGAACAGTCGGCGGCAAATGTGGCGTACATTACACCGTCGCACCAGTTTCCAATGGGGGTTACCATGCCCATCGGCAGGCGCACCCAGCTTTTGAAATGGGCGAACGCCGCGCCGAACCGCTATCTGATCGAAGACGATTACGACAGTGAATTCCGTTCACGCGCAAGGCCGATTCCCGCCTTGCAGGGCTTGGATGAAAACGGAAAGGTCATCTATGTGGGTACGTTTTCGCGCAGTATCGCGCCGTCCATCCGCGCGGCTTATCTGGTTCTGCCGTCCGCACTTTTGGAAAAATATCAGACCAAGTTCAGCTTTTCCTCCTCCACCGTATCGCGCTTTGAGCAGCATACTTTGTACAGGTTTATCGAAAGCGGGCTGTATATGCGGCACCTTAACCGTGTAGGCAATCTGTATAAACAGCGAAAGGAATTTTTGATTGACGCGCTTTCCCGCCAGCCGTTCGGAAAGCAGATGAAAATTACGGGTGATAACGCGGGACTTCATTTTCTGCTGCAAGTCCGCAATGGCATGAGTGAGCGGGAACTGATTGAAAGTGCAAAAGAGGCAGGCGTGAAGGTTCATGGTTTGTCCGAGTACGATAAAACCGGGCTTTCCGGCCGTCCGAATTCTACTCTCGTACTGGGTTATGCCGGTCTTTCCAAAGAAGAGCTGGCCGAAGCGGCCGACCTCTTAGGCAAGGCGTGGAATAAATAGTACTTATATAAAAAATATTTAAATTTTCCATAAAATAGAGCACTCTCAAGCGTATAGTATGTGAGAGGTGAAATAAGGAATGACGGACAGGCAATTTGAGGAGAATATCTCGCTTATCCTCCGCGGAAATAAAGATGGCTTAAAAGCTATTTATGACGAATACATTCAAGTGGTGTATGCGGTAGTAAATTCCGTTGTAAAGCACCCGCAAAACGCAAAGGATATTACTTCGGAAGTCTTTATCAAGCTGTGGAACAAAGCAGATACCTATCGTTTCGGCGGAAAACATAAAACATGGCTGATAACAATTGCGCGAAACACCGCTATTGATTCTCTGCGAAGTGACCATTATCTGCTCCCGATTGAGGACATGGAAGAATCAGAAGAACCGACAGATTCCAGTTTTGAATCACAGATTTGCGATATCATTCCCCTTCAAAACGCATGCAGTCAGTTAAAACCGCTGGAGCAGCAAATTGTTTCCATGCACGTGCTGGGTGACCTCTCCTTTCAGGCTGTCAGTCAAATTTTAAACAAACCTCTCGGAACAGTTGCGTGGACATACCGAAATGCAATTCAAAAACTAAGGGGGTATGAGTATGACTAGAAAAAGCAAACGTGAGATAAGAGAGATGCTGATGAAACAGGCAAGCCAAAATACACCGGATTTGTGGGACAAAATTGAATCTCAGCTAAATGACAAACCGGAGCAATTGCCGGATATGGAACGTAAAACAACCATCCGCAAGCCAATTTATCGCTATGCAGCGGCAGGCTTTGCGATTTTATTTGTGGGAGCAGTGGCGATTGCCTATGCTGTAAAAAATTTGGATGTTTTAAGCATGCAAACTTCAGCAGTATCCTCAAATTTCACAAGTTCTCATGCTGCTTCGTCAACGAGTTCATTTGATTCTTCTTCTGTTTTGTTCAGCTCCTTGCGGTTTCCGAATTCTTCAAAATCTCTTGATTTATCAAGAAATGCCGGAGCAGCAGTTGATAGCACTGTCGCATTTTCAGAAAAGAATGTCATTACACACAGTGAAATCATTTGCAAAGCAACAGTTGTAGACAGTAATATAAAAGAATACAAATACGACACTTACAGCAATAAATTTGAGCCAAACGGAAGGCTGCATCATACAGCAAAGAGCATTGTATATGAAATTAAAATTGATGACCTTTACTACAACAAAATGGATGTCAAAGTAGGCGATACGATTAAAGTCGAAAATTATATGAGTTGGGAATCTCCCGATGCTATACTTCAGCAAAAACATCAGTATATTCTCAATCTTCATGATTGTGGTGATACTATCTTATATGACACCAGCGATTATGCATCCGGTGATATCAAGCGGGACGGGCGCTATGAAATCAGTTACCTTTCCGCCCCCCAAATTGAAATAACCCTCGATCAACAATATGTATTTCACGACGGATGGAAAAGCCTTATAAACGATAAGACCATTGACATTGTGTGGGATAAGGCTAGCTCATCAGAGCAGAGTAACGAGTATTTTGCAAACAAAATGAAATTGAGACAAGATAAGATTTTTATCAGCGACTATAAAAAAATGATAGCAAAGTATAAGTAACAAGATGAAGAAAGGGAACCTAAAGAAGTGCGTTTTACACTTCTTTAGGTTCCCTTTTTGGTATTTGCAGTTTATTAGCTTAAGCTCAGCAGCAGTTCCCGTAAAATCTTGCAGGCAACCGCAGTGGAAACACCGCTTTGGTCATAAACGGGGCAAAGCTCGTTTACATCACATGCAACAATATTTAACCCGGATACAGCAAGCACGGCGTTCAGCAATTCGCTGAAACTCACGCCTCCCGCCTCCGGTGTACCGGTGCCGGGGAAGATAGAAGGGTCAAGCACATCCAAGTCAATCGAAAGATAAACCGGCTTTCCTTTCAGCCGTTCTACTGCCTGCTCCAAACCGTTAAAATTGAATTTATTGGTGAACACATGCTCTTTTGCCCACAAAAATTCCGCGCGCTCACCCGAACGAATGCCGAACTGAAAAATTCTGCCGTCACCGATGATATCCCATATCCGGCGCATGACATTTGCGTGGGAAAGCTTTTCCCCAAGATATTCGTCGCGCAAATCGGTGTGCGCGTCAAAATGCAAAATATGCAAATCGGGATATTCCTTTATTACCGCGCGAGCCGCACCGAGTGTAACCAGATGTTCGCCGCCAATCATGCAGGGCAGCTTATTGGCCTTGAGAATCTCCGCTTCAAATTCTTCAATTTGCTTCAGCACGTGCTCAGTGTTGCCGAAGCAAAGCTCCAAATCACCGCCGTCAAAAACGCGCGCGTCCTCCAAATCTTTGTCCTGATAAGGGCTGTACGTTTCAATTCCGAAGGATTCGCTTCGCATTACCTTACTCGCAAAACGCGTGCCGGGGCGGTAGGATGTAGTCGAGTCAAACGGCGCACCGAAAATCACGATGTCTGCGTCGTCAAACTCCTTATCACACCCAAGAAAGGTTTCCACGTTTCTATTCATGGTCCAGCAGCTCCTTGACATAGGTCGGCAGGGCAAAGCTGCCTTTGTGCAGCTCCGTGTTGTAGTAGCGCATTTTCAGCCCAAGGCGATTCCATGCGTCCGCGTTAAAGTCCAAAAGCGGGTCATACTTTTTCGAAGCAAATCCGAACAGCCAGTGGCCGGACGGATAGGTCGGAATATGTGCCTGATACACTTTGCAAATCGGGAAGAATTCCACAATGCGCTGATGTGCGCGCTGCATGGAGTTCGCGTATTTTTTGTAGTAAGGGCTTTCGTGCTGATTTACCAAAATGCCGTCGTCCGTCAATGCCTTATAGCAGTTTCCGTAAAATTCTTTGGTGAACAGCCCTTCACCCGGGCCGAACGGGTCGGTGGAATCCACAATGATGAGGTCATATTCGTTTTCTTTGGTGCGTACAAAACGCAGCCCGTCCTCAAAGCGGATATTCACACGCGGGTCGTCAAGTTTGCACGCGGTCTGCGGCAGATACTTGCGGCAGGCGTCCACGACCATCTCGTCGATTTCAACCATGTCGATTTTCTCAATGCTGTCATATTTCGTCAGTTCGCGAACCGAACCGCCGTCACCGGCGCCAATCACCAATACCTTTTTTATGTTCGGATTGGTTGCCATCGGCACATGGATAATCATTTCATGGTAGATAAATTCGTCTTTTTCGGTCAGCATCATCAGTCCGTCCAAGGTGAGAAATTTGCCGAACTCATGCGCTTCCAGAATATCAACTCGCTGAAAAGGGCTTTGTGCCGCGTAAATCTGCCGGTCTACTTTGATGGAAAACCGCACATTTTCCGAATGCTCCTCCGTATACCAAAGTTCCATATTGCTTTGTGCCATTCGTTTTCACTCCTTCACTGTCCGAATGCTTTCAATCTGCAAATCTTCCGTACCTGTCAGCAAACATCCTTTTGCCTTCGCGTACGCGATGTAGTCCAGAATTTCATTGGTAATGCGTTCTCCCGGTGCAAGAATCGGAATTCCCGGCGGGTAGCACATTACAAACTCACTGCAAATCAACCCAACGCTTTCCTCGGTTTTTACCGCTCGTTTGTCTGCGTAAAATGCCTGCTGGGGTGACATCACAACTTCCGGTGAGATATATTCGTGGTCGAGCATTCCGGATTTGTCCTTGGAATAGAGCCGCCGAATTTCCGAAAGGGAAGACACCAACCGTTCAATGGCGAGCATGTTGTCGCCGACCGAAATAATGGCAAGAATATTGCCGATGTCGCCGAATTCAATCTGTATGTTGTAATCGTCGCGCAGAATGTCATAGACTTCAATTCCCGCGCGTCCGATGTCGCGTGTATGCACGGAAAGCTTTGTAATGTCAAAATCAAAGACAGTGTCGCCGTCAATCAGTTCTTTGGAATACGCGTAATAACCGCCGATTTTATTGATCTCTCCGCGTGCGTATTCGGCAAGCGTACAGACTTTTTCAAAAATCTCTTTTCCCCGCAGTGCAAGGTTTCGGCGGGAAATGTCCAGCGATGACAGAAGCAAATAAGATCCGCTCGTCGTCTGCGTCAAATTGATGATTTGGCGGATGTGTCCTTCGCTGATTCTTCCGTTTGAAAGCAAAAGGGAGCTTTGCGTCAGCGAACCGCCCGTTTTGTGCATGCTCACCGCCGCAAGGTCGGCTCCCGCCGCCATGGCGGAAACGGGCAGACGGTCGTCAAAGTAAAAATGCGTACCGTGCGCTTCATCCGCCAGTACCGCCATGTTGTGGCGGTGCGCCAGCTCGGTGATGCCACGCAGATTCGAGCAGATTCCGTAATAGGTCGGGTTATTCACCAGCACCGCTTTCGCGTCCGGGTTTTCGAGGATTGCCCGTTCCACGTCGGCAAGCGCCATGCCAAGCGGAATACCGAGCTGCTTGTTTGTGCCGGGGTTCACGTAAACCGGTACCGCGCCGCAGACAACCAGCGCGTTAATCGCACTGCGATGCACATTGCGGGGCATGATGATTTTGTCACCCGCTTTGCATACGCTCATAATCATGCTCTGTACCGCCGAAGTCGTGCCGTTCACCATAAAGAACGCGTCCTGCGCGCCGAAAGCCTGCGCGGCAAGCTGTTCCGCGTCGCGGATGACCGAAGTGGGGTGGCACAGGTTATCGAGCGGCTTCATCGAGTTGACATCCACCGTCAGGCACTGTTCCCCTAAAAAAGCGGTCAGCTCCGTGTTGCCCTTGCCGCGCTTATGCCCCGGCACATCAAACGGAACCACCCGCATGGATTTATATCGTTCCAACGCCTCGTAAATCGGCGCGTTTTCCTGTGAAAGCTGATTCATCGCACATACCTTTCTGCCGTTAATAAATATTGGTCCCGCTGAAAATCTCGATCATTTCACGGCGCAGACTGTTTGAAATCTTCAGCCTTTCCTTTGGCGGAAGCTCATACACGTCCGTATTGAACAGATAATTCTGCAGTTCCAGCTCCTTAATCAGCAGTTTGGTGTGAAAAATATTCGCCTGATACACGTTAATATCAATCGCGTCATACTTTTTCAGTGTCGCGTCGTCAATATAGTCCTGAATTGAGGTGATATCGTGATCCATAAACAGCTTTTTGCCGTCAACATCTCTTGTAAATCCGCGCACGCGGTAATCGGTGGTGATAATATCCGAGTCAAAGCTGCCGATTAAGTAATTCAGCGCGTTCAGCGGGGATACTTGTCCACAGGTGGAAACATCAATGTCTACCCGAAAAGTGGCAATGCAGTTGTCCGGATGATACTCTGGGTAAGTATGTACGGTTACATGGCTTTTATCCAGGTGACCGACTACGCTTTCCCTGGTGTTCAAAATATCGATTTCGCCCTTGTTGCAGGAGGTATCTACCCGGTATACAGGCATGGATTCTTCACTGATTAAAATGGTGACGCTTGCGCCCTGCGGTTCATAGTCCTGTTTGCTAACATTGAGCACGTGTGCTCCGATTATTTCGGTAACGTCACATAGAATTTTTGTCAGACGTTCCGAGTTGTACTGTTCATCAATATAGGCGATGTAATCTTTTTGTTCTCGCTCACTTTTTGCATAGCAAACATCATAGATGTTGAAGCTAAGTGTTTTTGTGAGGTTGTTAAAGCCGTATAATTTCAGCTTATTCTCCAACCCTACCATCACGACCTCTCATTTTCTTAATAGCAAAATAAATAATACGACAGATTCTTTGAATTGTCAATGTTTTTAAGCAAATTATTAGCAATTTTTGAATTGAATGAAATGGCATACCAAAATATTCTAAAATCCTCTGGATTCCTCTGTTTTGCTCTTGTTTTCTAATTCTTTACAGGATAATTATTCCTGCGTGTTTTCCATTATCTTTTTACGGTATTGTCTTTATTATACGCACATTCTAACGGATTTAATTGCGCTGCAACAATTTTATGACTTGACAAATGAAATAGCAGGGGTTATGATAAAACGCGAACTGAATATGGGGTGCTGAGTGTGCTCGGCTGAGAGAAAACGACAACGTTTTTAACCCTTAAACCTGATTTGGATAATGCCAACGTAGGGAAATTGTATGTGTACAAGCGCCTTGTGGATTATCCGCAGGGCGCTTTTTTTACGTGATTTTGAAAGGAGACCGTTTACATGAACACCAGTGTAGCAATTCAGGTTTTGCCAAAAGCGAAGGATAACGAGGAGTTAATTCGGGTTGTGGATGAGGTTATCGCATATATTGCGGGAACAGGGCTTCATTATTTTGTATCCCCGTTTGAAACCACCGTCGAAGGGGATTACGACGAGCTCATGGAGCTGGTGAAACAGTGCCAGCTTATTTGCATCAAGGCGGGTGCGCCCAGCGTGATGTCTTTTGTCAAAATCAGTTACAATCCGGGCAATGATTTTCTAAGCATCGAGAAAAAAACCGGAAAATATCAGAACAAAGGTTAAGTAGGAAGGATTATCAATCATGATTCAAAACAAAACGTACAAAATGGTTCTCACCGCGTTCTTGGCAACTCTGGGGTATGTACTCAACACGTTTGTCAGCTTTCCGAAGATGGCTCCGTTTCAGCACTTCATCAACGTGATCTCCGCTGTGTTACTCGGCCCGTGGGGAGCGTTGGTCTGTGCGTTTATGACGGGCAGTATGCGCATGATTCTAAACGGCAGCACAATTTTAGCGATTGTTGGCGCAATTTTCGGCGCGTTTTTATCCGGCCTTTTGTACCGCAGATTCAAAAAGCTGATTTGGGCGGTAATCGGTGAGATGTTTGGTACCGGCATCATCAGCGCGATCGTATCCGTTCCGGTCATGCAGTTTATCGGCAAACTCCCAAGTGTGCCGTTCTATTTTTACATTCCGTTTTTCCTTCCCGCGTCCGCAATCGGTGCAGTTATGGGTTTTGTTGTAATGACCGCGCTGATTAAGACAAAGTGCCTGAACCGCCTGCATCTTGTGGCAGTTCCACAAGAATCAGGAACGTTAAGGACAGCCGAAAATAATACGAAAGAAAAATAAACGGAGGAATTCCTATGTTTGAAGGCATTTTGGACAATGTCCGCCAAAAAGTACCGCTTGTCCACAACATCACGAACTTTGTCACGGTGAACGACTGTGCAAATATTGTTCTGGCCTGCGGCGGTTCGCCGATTATGTCCGCGGATATCCGCGAGGTAGCCGAGATTACCGCCATCTGTCAAAGTCTGGTTGCCAACATGGGTGCGGTAGAGGATGCGGCTTCCATGATTGTGGCGGGCAAAAAGAGCAATGAGCTGGGGCATCCGGTCGTTCTGGATCCCGTGGCGGCGGGGGCTTCCGCCTTGCGCAACCAAACGGTTTTTCAGCTTTTGGATGAAGTTCACTTTTCCGCCATTCGCGGAAATATATCCGAAATTAAAACGATTCAAAAGGGCAGCGGTACCACAAAAGGAGTAGATGCCGATTCCGCCGACGCGGTAACGGAAGAGAATTTGGAAGCGACCGTGCGCATGGCAAAAGAACTGAGCGCCAAAACAGGCTCCGTGATTATTATTTCCGGCGCGATTGATATTGCGGCGGATTCGCAAAAAGCCTATGTAATCCGCAACGGTCATCCCATCATGGCGCGCATAACCGGGAGCGGCTGTATGTCCAGTTCACTTGTCGGCGCGTTCTGCGGGGCAAATCCGGAACAAATTCTGGATGCCTGCGCGGCGGCTATGTGTGCTATGGGCGTATGCGGGGAGCTTGCGTACCAAAAAACGGTACAGACCGGCGGCGGAACACTCTCTTTCCGCACCTATCTGATTGATGCCATGAGCAATCTGACACAGGATACCTTGAATGCCTACGGCAAAGTTCAGATCTGCTAAACTGAATTAAGAGTAATAACTTATTTGGGACTGTCCGTTTGAAAATTGCTAGACAGTCCCTTTTATTATGCTTTTCTTGCTGCGTTCTAAAATAAATGATTAGTAAATTTTAAAGGAACAAATAAATTTAACTTATACGGAAAATATATTTTCATTTATGTTGACAATCAATGGAAATATATGTATAATTATGGATAATAAATTCACGGATATTCATAATAATACGCTAAGATAGTTAACAATTCAAGGCTGTATTATTAAGTCGTTTGTGTGATAATGAAAAGAGGAGAAGTTATGAGTTTGAAAAGGTTTGTTAAAGTTATTCCGGTGATTTTGGCAATTTCAATTACTTGTAATGTAAGTACCGCATCAGTTAGTGCCGCCTCATTAACTACACAATCTAAATCCAATGCAATCATTTATAAGTCAGCACATGATGTTTACACAGAGAAGTCAGTTTTACAGAATATTGATAAACAGATTACTCCAGGATACATCTATGTAGATGGTGTAAAAATGCATTATACCGTGTTTTTGATAATCAAGGAAAAGCACTAAATAACATTAAAATGAAGATTCCAGAGTTACTTATAATACTAGCAAAACAATATTCACTATCTGAACTTTCAGATAGAAATTGGAAGGATTATCAAACTTCATTGAATTCTTATACTACAAAAAATGAAAAACTTAATAATGATATTTCGTTGTTAAGATGTTTCTTCGATATATATGAAAATAAAGACGATAATCAAAAAATACTTAATTTGATAGGTGCGGAAAACCAATCTTTGAATATGAAAACCAGCATTTCTGATAGTAGTACTTCTCAATTGTCTGATGAAAAAACAAATGAATTATCAATTTTAATGCCTTATACAAGTCCTATCGCACGAGATTTCAATTCTAATATAATGAAACAATCAAATATTGGTCAAAAATTCAATTCTTTATTAGGCTCAACTGTGCTGGGATTTAATACTGACAAAGGAATCGCATATGCAGAAAAGTATGCGGTAAATGCCAATAGCTCTGAATATGGATGTCTGGGTGCTGACTGTACTAATTTTGTTTCTCAGATTTTAGAAGCAGGTGGGGTTCAACAAGCAGTATATTCCGATAAAAATTCCGGTTGGTGGCATACTAAGGGTTGGTTTGGTTGGCAATCATATTCAAGATCTTGGACATTAGCGGATACTTTTTGCAGGTACATGGGAGTTGGTTATGAAAGCGGAAATATATACAATTTTTCATATGAAATAGCCGCAGGAGATTTTATTGCTCTTGACGATCAGGGTGATGGAAGTTGGGATCATTGCGGTTTTGTAGTTAAGTCAGACAATTTTAATGCAGTTTATAGCGGGAAAAGGTACTATGATTTCAAAGTTGCACAACATACAAATAACTACTGCGAATGGACAAGTAATTCAACTAACCATTGGGAAAGTGTGGAAGATGATGGTGGGGTTTACGCAAGAGTAAGAAGATAATATTATTATTTTACTTTATTCTTTTATAGGGGATTTATATAATGAAAAATGCATGTTTAGTGGTTGTATTTTTAACATTTTGTATTTTTTGCGGATGCTCAACATCTACCACAAAAAGCATGTCTCCGGAGGAAACAGTCAGATGCTATTTTTCTCAGTTTAGCGATAAGAGTCAGTCTGGAATGGATGCGTTGGTCTACGAAAAAATGCGTGGCAAGGATTTTGATTTAAACCATCTGAATTCTGTAAAACTAATCAGTTGTACGGAAGAAAATGATACATCAAAAATTTCGTCCAATAAAGAATGGTACAGCAATCCATATAAAGTTGCATTGGTTCATGTTGCATTTGATATTAATTATAAGAGCGGTGGAAGTAGCGGTGGCTTTAACAATGGAAGATATAACTGGGATTACTATTTAGTAAAAGAAAACGAAAAATCAGACTGGATTATTGTTCAGTGGGGAAAATAATAATTATCTAAATTTAAAGCAGGATATGCAAGCCTCCGTACTCGTTAGAGCGTGGGAGCTTGCGTATTTTGTATTGAAAATATCGAAATATGTGGTATGATGATTTACAAGTAAATGAGAGAAAAAACTTCGCCCCAGCGGAGCGACAAGGGCGGCTTTGCCGCCCTCACCCCATACGCGGCGCGCGGGAGCGCGCAACAGCTGTTAAGACCGCAAAATTTGACTTTTAAATTTAATGTGGAGAAAAACAAATGAAAACATTGCTCTTTTTAGCCAAAGGCTTTGAAACGATGGAATTCAGTGTGTTTGTAGACGTAATGGGATGGGCGCGGAACGATTTTGGATTGGATACACAGGTCGTCACGTGCGGATTTCAAAAGCAGGTGATGAGTACCTTCAACATCCCTGTTACCGTTGACAAATTGATTGATGAAATTCGTGCGGAGGATTACGATGCTCTTGCAATCCCCGGCGGATTTGAAGAGTACGGCTTTTATGAGGAAGCGTATGACCAAAAGTTCTTGAACCTGATACGGGAATTCGATGCCAAAGGAAAGACGATCGCTTCTATCTGTGTGGCGGCTCTGCCGCTGGGCAAAAGCGGCGTGCTGAAAAACCGTCGGGCGACCACTTACCATTTGGGCGGCGCCTACCGTCAAAAACAGCTTGCGGAGTTCGGCGTCCATATTGTGAACGAGCCAATCGTTGTGGATGGCAGCATTGTTACTTCCTATTGCCCCGAAACCGCACCGGGTGTAGCGTTTCAGCTTTTAGAAATGCTGACTTCAAAAGAAAAGATGGAACAGGTAAAATCCGCGATGGGCTTTACACTGTGATAGGAAATATGCCTCGCCTCGTTAAGAGTGCGGGGCATGTTTTCTGCTATAATCATTCCACTTTTATTAGAAATTGGAATTATTCCATATTGAAAATTTTTAAATTCGTGCTATGATTGTTATGTTGATTATACTTATGCCGGATGGCGGGTGTAACATGTAGGAACAGTATATATTGAATCCCGAATAGTATTTGAAAATAAAAGAACTGCATATTTTGCAAATCTGCATGAAATAAAGGAGTTAAAACGGTATGAAAGCACTTATTACAGGCGCAAGTTCCGGTATCGGCCGCGATATGGCACGAAATCTGAGCAAACAAGGGTATGACCTTATTTTAGTCGCGCGCAGAACCGATCGGCTGGAGGAACTGAAAAAGGAATTAAAAACAAATGTACAGATTATTTCTGCCGATCTTTCCAAAGAAGGCGCGTGTATTGACCTGCATGAGCAGGTGAAAAACGAAAATATTGATGTTCTTATCAACAATGCGGGGTTCGGTGTGTTCGGTGCGTTTGACGAAGCGGACTTGCGGGAAGAACTTCGCATGATTGACACAAATATAAAAGCGGTTCATATTCTGATGAAGCTGTTTTTAAAAGACTTCAAAGCAAGAAATTCCGGTTACATATTGAATGTCGCGTCTTCCGCCGCGTTTTTACCAGGCCCGCTGTTTTCCAGCTACTATGCATCCAAAGCGTATGTTCTGCGCCTTACGCAGGCAGTTTATGAAGAATTGCAAAAGGCAGGCAGCAAGGTGCACGTCAGCGCGCTTTGCCCCGGACCGGTTTGCACCGAGTTTGATACCACAGCGAATGTTTCTTTTAGTCTCAAGGGCTTAGACAGCCGATTTGTTGCGGATTATGCCCTTAAAAAAATGTTCCAAAATAAATTGGTCATCGTGCCGGGTGCTACCATGAAATGTGCACACTTCTTTGAACGCTTTGTATCGGACAAGCAGCTTCTTCACTTCGCTTACAAGGCACAAAAATCAAAGGAGAGCCAAGCAAAATAAAATTACAACCTAAAAAGGAAGCCGGATTGTCACATGGACAGTCCGGCTTTTCCATTTATTATTGGATTTCTATTCTGCGTGAAGTCGGTACGGTACCTGCCTGCTTTGGCAGATTCAATTCCAGAATACCGTTTTTGTATTCGGCGGTAATTTCATCGGCTTTTATCGCCGAAATATCAAAGCTTCTGGAGAAGGAGCCATACCGGCGTTCTTTACGGATGTAATTGTCTTTTTTATCCTCTGAATTTTCGCTGTGCTCCGCGCTGACGACCAAGCGGTCATTTTGAATATCAATCTTGATGTCTTCTTTCGAAAATCCGGGCAGCTCTGCTTCGAGAACATATTTATCACCTTTATCCAGGATATCGGTTCTGAATTGCGGGAAGTCAGAGGCCATGTCGCCGAAAAAATTCTTTTCCCAGTTGTCCAAATAGCGGAACAGATTCCGGTCATTGCGTCCAAAAGGCATTAAATCAAACATACAAAAACCTCCAATTCAAATTTTGTTGTGTGTGGATTGTGGAAAGGTTATCCTAAGATATGCTAGCTTTCTCTTCTATGATTTCCTTTCAACACCTATATATTAGAATTCTATTATGAATAAACTATTAATAATGTTTGACTAAAATATGAATTTTTAGCACTCGTACAAAACGAGTGCTAAAACATGTTTGCCTGTCATAAAATCACACGAATTGACGGATTGCACAAAATGGGATACTATAAGAGTCAGGCGCTTTTTGCACCTACTTTTATATACAGAATAGAGGAACTCTTTTGATTTTACTGACGGCTGACAGAATGAATAAAAATTTCGGCGGCAGACAGCTTTTGCGGGATGTCTCCCTCACCATCAGCGAAGGGGACAAAATCGGCGTTATTGGTGTAAACGGTACAGGAAAATCCACCTTTTTAAAGATGATTGCGGGACTCGAACCGACCGACAGCGGCGAAGTCACCAAATTGACTAATATGCGTATCGGTTATTTGCCGCAGAACCCCGTGTTTCACAATAGCGCAACCGTGCTGGAACAGGTTTTGCACGATGCCGCCGCGCAGAACGCATCCAAAGAATATGAGTGCAAAACAATATTGACCAAGCTCGGTATTACCGATTTTGATAAGGATGTAAACTTGCTTTCGGGCGGACAGAAAAAGCGTGTGGCAATGGCAGCCGCACTTGCCAGTAAAGTGGAACTTTTGGTGTTGGATGAGCCAACCAACCACATCGACAGCGACATGGTGGATTGGCTGGAAACCTTTCTTTCACGTTACAAAGGCGCGCTGCTGATGGTTACCCATGACCGCTATTTTTTGGAGCGTGTGACCAATAAAATCGTGGAGCTGGAAAACGGTACGCTCACTTCCTATCCGGCAAATTACTCCGCCTACTTGGAATTAAAAGCGCAGCGGGAGGAAATGCTTGCCGCCAGTGAACGCAAGCGTCAGGCTTTGCTCAAAACCGAGTTGGCGTGGATCCGCCGCGGCGCGCGCGCCAGAAGCACAAAAGCGCGTTTTCGGGTAGACCGTTATGAGGAGCTCAGTGCGCAGTCCGTTTCAACCGAACAGAGCAAGCTGGAACTAAGTTCTTTAAGCAGCCGTCTGGGCAAAAAAATCATTGAAATTGACAATATCAGCAAAAGCTACGAGGGGAGGATGCTATTTGAGAATTTTAGTTACAATCTGCTGCGGAATGACCGTTTGGGCATTATCGGCCCCAATGGCTGCGGAAAGTCTACGCTTTTAAAAATTCTGCGCGGTTTGGTAATGCCGGATACCGGCTCTGTCAGCATTGGCGAAACGGTTAAAATCGGCTATTTTTCGCAGGAAAGCGAAGAAATGGATACTTCACTCCGCGTGATTGACTATATTAAAGATGTTTCTTCCGAAATCGTTACGCCGGACGGAACTTTTACCGCATCACAAATGCTGGAACGGTTTTTGTTTTCTCCCGAACTGCAATATACCACAATCGGCCGCCTTTCCGGCGGAGAACGCCGCAGACTGTTTTTGCTGCGCATTTTGATGGATGCACCCAATGTGCTGTTTTTGGATGAACCGACCAATGATCTCGATATTCAAACGCTTACGATATTAGAAGACTATTTAGAGAATTTTTCAGGTGCCGTTATCACGGTTTCTCATGACCGTTATTTTCTTGATAAAGCGGTGGATCATATCTTTGCGTTTCAGCCTAGCGGAAAGCTTACCCAGTATCTGGGCGGTTATACCGATTATGCGGAACAGCATAAAGACGAAGAAAAAGCCGTGCAGCAGCCTATCGGTGATTCGGAAAAAGAGAGCAAACAAAAGGACTACCGTAAAAAAAGCAGCAAGCTGAAATTTTCCTATAAGGAACAGCGGGAATATGAAGAAATTGATGAGGTAATCGCTGACTTAGAAGAAAAGATTGCCGCAGCTCAAAAGGAAATTGAAGCGCAAGCAAGCAATTATACACTTTTGCAGGAGCTTTTAGGGGAAAAAGAAGAATTGGAAGCCGAACTCGCACACAAAATGGACCGCTGGGTGTATTTGAACGATTTAGCCGAAAAAATAGAAAATCAATAAAAGGATGCCATTGCAAAACTTCCGCTTTGCAATGGCATCCTAACGTTAAGCAATGTTTGCTGAACAAACTAGCAATTTAAAAATTCAACCTAATTTAAGAGTGTTTTCGCACGCTACCCAACTATTGCGCCTCTGTGGAGCCGCACCCCTTTGTCGCTTCGCGACATTTCCCCTGGTTGGGGAATCACCCGCGCGCCAACCGAGGGGGTGAGGGCGGCGCGGCCGCCCTTTTCGCTCCGCTAGGGCGCAAGGATTTTAGTTTTTGTTTGCAAAAAAGCTTGCATTTGTGCAGATTATAAAGTCATAAATTATTGGTTTTTTAATAGCTCTTATATCCCCTTGTATGCTAATTATTCAGCAAGCATTATGTATAAATCAGAACGAAATATCCATGTCCAGTCCGCTGCTGGAAATGCCGTCTATTTTTCCGCTGCTGGTGTACTGCCAGTATTTATAGGGGTATCCGTAAGTCGTTCCCTCATTGGGCGCGTCATATAAATATTGTGCAATCCATGTTATGTACGGCGATAACTGTGAAATAATCAATTTGTTATAAAAATAGTATTTGCCGGAATAGACCATCGGGGTGTATCCCGCACTTTTAATTTTCTCACAAAAAGCAACGCCGAAATCTGTTCTTTGCTGATTCGTAAGGTTTGCAAGATTGGTTCTGGCGTCCGGGTCACTGATTCCTTCAATGTCAATCGCAATCGGTTCCGTCAAACTGCGTCCGCCCAATATATCCAGTGTAAACTGTGCCTCTGCAGCAGCTTCTTCAACCGTAATAGCCTGTGAAAAGAAGTATATGCCTACGCTGATACCGGCTGCTTTTGCGCCGTTATAGTTTTGCTCGAAATAAGAATCCTTGTTGTAGCTGCCGCTGCCGTATCCCCTCCAGCCGGCGCGGATAATCGCAAAATCAATTCCGGCAGCCTTTACTTTCTTCCAGTCAATGGTACCTTGATATTCTGAAACGTCAATTCCAAGGCGGGTTTTCAGCGCACCCTTGCTGTCAAAGTAATATTTATTGCCTTCAATGGTCTGCCATCCGGTGAGGGGGTTGTTTTGATAATAAAAGTATTTAATTCCGTTAACTGTTTTCCAGCCGGTATACGCAATCGGTGTTGAACTAACGGATGAACTTACCGCAGAACTTGAAGAGCTTATAGATGAACTAACCGACGAGCTTGACGAGGAGCTCTTGGACGAACTGGAAGACTTGCTAGCCGTGGAGCTCGAAGATACACTTACACTGTTTTTTACGGGAACAGACGGCTTGGCTTTTATCGCTTCGGGGTCTTCCGCGGCTTTTTGTGCTTGAGTGGGAATTACCTTAGTAGCCGCCTGCAGCTGTGTTTTAGTCGGAACAACCGCTTTCGGTTTTACCGCGGCAGGTTGGGAGGAGGTCGTTTTTGAAGATACTGCACTGGAGCTTGCAGCAGAACGGATTGCAGAACTGACTGCAGAACTTGCCGTTGAAGAAACTGCTGAATTTTCCAAAGAGTCCGTCTGCGAATAAACGGCATATATATTTGTACTGTTTTTGGCAAGCGATTCAGGCGTAAGATTCCCTGTTGCCGCTGGCCCCTGAAGTCCGAATAGAACGATGGTTACACCGGAAATGTACACAGCAATCTTATGTATACGCAATGATCTGAAATCCATTCCTTTTCTCCAATCTTATTCAAAAAAGTCTCATTTTCCTGAATAATACCATGAAAAATAGCAGATTTCAAACGTTTTACCACATATTAGCGATAGCAGTTATTTCCATATATGGCATAGAAAAAGAGCGGCCTCATTATGAGACCGCTCAGAGTATAATTTTGCCTATTTAGCCTGTTAAAATGAAATGTCCATATCAACGTAGCCCGAAATGCCGTCTATACTTCCGTCACTGCAGTACTGCCAATATTTATACGGGTAGGCAAAAGTTGTTCCAATGGTGGGGTCGTCAAAATATTGTGCGACCCATATCGTGTACGGAGCAAGCTGAGATACATTCATAGAGTTATAAAAGTAAGACTTACCTGAGTAAATCATAGAAGTATGCCCGGAACTTTTAATTTTCTGGTAAAATGCAATGGCAATATCCGTGCGCTGTTGGTTTGTAAGGTGCGCAGTATTGGTTCTAGCAGTAGGGTCACTGATTCCTTCAATATCAATCGCAATCGGTTCGGATACACTGCGCCCGCCAAGTATATCTAACGTATACTGTGCTTCCGCGGCGGCTTCCTCTGCTGAAATAGCCTGTGAGAAGAAATAAACGCCTACGCTGATTCCGGCTGCTTTTGCTCCGTTGTAATTTTGCTCAAAACAGGAATCTTTGTTATAGCTGCCGCTGCCATAGCCCCGCCATCCGGCGCGAATAATTGCAAAATCAACCCCGGATGCTTTCACCTTTTTCCAGTCAATGGTTCCCTGATATTCCGAAACATCAATCCCAAGTCGGGTTTTCAAGGCACCGGTACTGTCAAAATTGTATTTTTCCCCTTCAATTGTCTGCCAACCGGTCAGCGGTTTGTCTTGGTAATAAAAATATTTTACACCGTTTACGTTTTTCCATCCGTCTGCATTATTTGCGGAAGCAGAGGATGAAACAGAGGAAGAACCGGGTTTCGAACTGGAAGATGTAGAGGAAGAAACATTCACGCTGTTTTTAACCGGTGCGGAAGATTTCACTTTCTTCGCTTCCGGGTCTTCTGCTGCTCGTTCGGCTTTTGTCGGTATTACTTTGGCGGCGGCTTTCAACTGTTCTTTTGTCGGAACGACAGCTTTCGGCTTTGCAGCCGCTTTCCTGACTGTGGAAGAAGCCGCTTTGGAACTTACAGCGGAACTTGCCAATGAGCTGGCGGATGAACTTGCTATGGAATCTGCTTCAAAACTTGAACTTAAATCGTTCTGCATGGTGGATGGATTACTCAGGGCTTCCGCGGAAGAGGTGACTTTTGGTTCGCTTGCTATTGGAATATGAAAACGCAGCAGAAAAACGGCTGTACAGGCAGCCGCTGCAAATATTACACTGAGCAGTAAAGGAATTATTTTATGTATACGACTTTCCGGTCTAAAATGCATTCATTTTCGCCAACTTCGTTCAAAATTTTATCAGTTTCCTAATGATACCATAGATTCTGACAAATTTCAAATTCAAAGAAGATTATTCCGAAATTGTTCCTATATTCAGCGTGCAGGCCTTACGGCTGCTTGTCCTGCGCAGATTCCTCGTAGTGCTTAAAATGGTTCAGCCGCTTGGTCACATTTTCACGAAGCAGAGTGTACAGCACCGAGCAGACCGGAACACTCAAAATCATTCCGACAACGCCGAACGCGTTTCCGCCGATCGTAACAGCGACCAGAACCCAAAGCCCCGGCAGTCCAACTCTGGAACCTACCACACGCGGGTAAATCAAATTGCCCTCCAATTGCTGAAGTACAACAAAAAAAACAATGTACCACAGTCCCTGAATTGGATTGACTGTAAATATCAGCAGTGCACCGATGACCGTGCTGAAAAATGCGCCTAAAATCGGAATCAGAGCCATAAATGCCACAAATACCGAAATCAGCAGGGCGTATGGGAAACGGAAAATGTTCATCCCGATAAAGCAAAGGGAACCAAGAATGCAGGCTTCCGTGCAGGTTCCCGCAATGCAATTGTAAAAGGCACAGTAAGATAAATGAAAAATGTGATAAACAGAATCAGCATGCTTGTGAGGTATATAGGAATACATTACTTTTTTTACCTGATTGTAAAGCTTTTCTTTTTGCGCCAGCACGTTCAGCGCAATGACAAAGGTCAATACACAGGAAATTGCAAAGTGAAAGATATTTGTCGTTATTGTCACGGTGGAACTGACGAAGCTTCCGGCAAGCTGCTGCGCGTTCTGCGCAATCATCTGGCTGATATTTGTCCAGTCGATATTAATCGTTTTAACATATCCGGCGAATTCGGGGTGATCTTTGTTAAACGTGTTAAAATAATCCTGTAGTTGGTTAAAGTAAGAAGGAATATTACTTGCAAGGCTGGTAATGGTGCGACCAAGTTCCGGAATAATAATTAAAAGGATGAGCGCAATTACGCCGAGAATAACCACCAAAGATGAAAAAATGCTGACTGCCCGCCGCAGCTTCGGCCAGATTTTCTTGCAGTGTCGGTTAAACAAAGAAAATATGCGTGTTTCAAATTGAACCATTAATACATTTAAAATAAATGCTAAAGCAAAGCCTGTTAAGACAGGCCCTACAATGCCAAAAATCATACCTAGTAAATTGGATGCCAGATATAAATTCTTTAATAACATGTATAATGCAATTCCAAAGGCAATGAGCAAACCGATTTTTTTCATGTTGCTTTTGTTCAAGTCCATTTTTTGATCGTCCTTTCGAATGCGATACTGTTTTGCCAAAAAATTTATATCGAAGCGATATAGCAGTTGGATGAATGGAAAGTCGATATTTTTTATTGAAAAAGGTAATATCTTCATTATACCGATAAATTTATTATAATACAAGCCGGGAAAGCGTATTCACCGACAGGGCATACAAAAAAGAAAAAAGTGTATAACACACAAAGTATGTCTGGAATACTGAAATTCCGAATAAACTTTGTATGCTTATACACTTTGTGTTTTACACGTTTAATTAACCGCTGTTATTTCGCTTTTGCACTGACCGGGAACTGAACCATTCGGCTTAACGGCTTCCAAACAAACACCGAAATTTGAAAATCAATCATGCTGTGCACAACTGTCCCTAATCCCACAAGAAGGATGACCGAAACAAAATAGCCGGATGCAAGCATTTGCTTGCTGATCAGACCGCCAAAGAAGAAAACGGTAACCACGATAACCTCACAAACTGCATGGATAACCGCCATCAGCAGGCTGAATAAGGTGTAGGAGCGGGCAGACATCAATACGTTCGGCATTTTTTTCAGCATATAGGAGCCGATTACCGTAAAAACGATATGGCTGAACGCGCGCCAAACAATGATGATCGGCAGACCGGTGAAGAAAAACCCGACGGTAGTGCCCAATGCGACCGCTATGGCGGCGGGCGGAGAAATAAACATGGCAATAAAAATTGCCACATGGCTTGCAAGTGTAAAGGACATCGGTCCGATTACAATTTTCGGTACGATCATCGGAATCACAATGCCGATTGCGATTAGCAGCGCGGTAATCACGGAACGGATAAGATTTGTGTTACGATTGTTCATAAGTGCACCTTCTTAATAGAATAGTCAAGCTATGTGTCTTGACACATGTTGTGACTATTATAGCGAAACGATGGCTGCTTGTCAAGTGAACATATTGCCAATTCTGCTGTCTATGAGCGTCAAAAGGGTGCGGCTCTAAAGAGGCACAATTGAGGATTCGTATGAAACACGCAAAAAAATAAGGACCGCAAATCAGCGGCCCAAAATTTAAACGCTTTTTATTTTTCAAACAAAAATCCTTTTGTTTTCAGAGCGGCAAGAATGCGGTGATAGACTTCCTCCGACTGGCAGGAAATGGTGTGCAAATGTACGCCGTTTGTCAAATTCAAAAGGGGAGACGCGTCCTGCTTCGCCAGCTTTTCACTAAAGGCATCCGCGTCATAGCGCGAGAAAATGTGCAGTTGTCCGGATATTTGTCCGTAAACCGGGTGCTCTACAATTACGTCAATCAGACCTCCGCCGTTGTCCACAATTGTATAAAGCTCCTGCAAAAGGTCTTCTCTGCTGTGCTTGCAGGCAATTGTATGGATGAATTCACCGTTGTCGGTATTTTCCTGCAAAATATAGCCACGCGGTGTCGCCGAAATCGCCACATTCGCGGCACGCAGCAACGCAATATCACCGACGATAATCTGACGGCTCACGTGAAACTCCGCAGCTATTGCGCTTGCGCTCACCGGCTGCGCATTCCGTTTTAAAAGCTCCAGTATTTTTTGGCGTCTTTGTCCTGCATCCATGCTATCACTCGTCTCTTTCTACTAAAAGATCGTATAACTATTATTATACAAGCATTTCAGGCGGACTTCAAGCAACAGAAGAAAGATTTATTTCTAAATTTAAACAATAAAATGTCCGGTTATTCCAATCAGTGTACCCAAAATAACCGACATAACAACCATTGGCGGAATTGATTTTCTATCTTCTTTGGCAACGATAATTATAATGGGTATAGCGAGTGCCAAATTAATAATACCACCTTTTAGCCACCATGCCATTCCAAATAAATTGATATTTAAAATAATAAACGGCGTGATTAAGTAAAATACAAATGCAGACAAAATGGAATGTATATCAATTTTCCGCGTTAACATTGGCAAAATATCGAGAATTCCCGCAATGATACCAATCAGCAGGGTTAATAAAATAGTTTTCATCCTGTTGTTCCTCCACGTATTTTGTGTTACATGTCTTGCACACAACGTTATCTTATAGGAAATACAGACACTGCCGTACTCTTTTAAAAGCCTTGTGCTTTTTAGCACATTAATGTTTGGAGTCCTTGACGCTTCATTACCCCATTTCTGCTTTTGAAGTCTGCTTTATAATGTTCATGTTACCGGATTTCAATAATTTTTGGAAAAAATCCTTTACTACTTTGGGCGAGCGGTATTTGGGCAGCTCGGCAAAAACAAGTGACAGCTCATCCATTTCTTCCATTGCCTGTGTAAAGCCCAGTGATACGCTGCTGTCAAGCTTCTTTAAACCGGAATATTCCAAGTTGTGTGGGTTGAGCCGCTGGTTTTTAATTGCATAACCGACACGCTTTCGGCAGTTGCAGCTTCCCGTTCTGGACAAACCGCAATAGGTACTGAGAAAATCCCCAACCTTTTTTCGTATTCGTGAAAGCCTTTGCCGATATGCCTGAGGAGTGATATCTAAAATGTCCCCGCAAATTTTGCTGTCGGCTTGAAACATAATCCCTAACACATAAATGCAGCGGCTTTCCGGATCAAGACATTGCAGCATAACATTTGTACAAGACATTTTTAGTTCTTCCGCCAATACTTCCTCGTTTACATTCTGCAGCAAATCCGGGGAGTTTTCTATGAATCCGGCTTTTGTATCTTCTCCGTAGTATTCAAAACTCAGCGGCCTTTGAGTAAACATGGACTTCTTGTAATTAATCAAATAGTTTGTAGCTATTCGATATACCCAAGTGGAAAAAGCACTTTCCTTGCGAAAGGTCGACAGTTTTGTGATAATTCGAATGATAATTTCCTGTGTGGCATCTTCTGCGTCATGGGGATTTCCGAGCATGCGCAGGGATAAATTGTAGATGAAATCCTCTATACTTAAAATCAGATCTGCCAATGCCTGCTTATCACCGTTGACAGCGTTGTCAACTAAGCGGAATGTTTCATCCTCCATTGTAATTTCTCCTTTCTTTTTAATTCCATTAGATTAGACAGGCCAAGTGCATGGTTGTGACCACAAAATAAAAAAATTTATAAAAAGGCTCCTGTCCGTACTTTTGTAGATGAAAGTACGTCGGAGCCATAAAAGTTTTTGTTTTAGTCAAATTTTATGCCGCTGAAGGTATCCTTCAACAGCTCGCACGAAGCGTTGAATTTTGCCAGTTCCTCATCAGTCAAAGCCAACTCGATGGTGCGGTCCACACCTCTGCGGTTTACAATGCACGGTGCGCCCACGTATACATCGTGCTGTCCGTATTCACCGTTCATCAGCGAGGATACGGTTAGTACGCTGCTTTCATTGCCGAAAATTGCTTTTGTAATGCGCACCAGCGCCATGCCGATTCCGTAATAGGTGGATTTTTTGGCTTCGATTATTTTCTGTGCGGCATTTTTCACATCGCTGCTTATGTTTTCCATAGCGGAGCAGCAGAATTCGCCGTTGGATTCTTCACAGATTTTCAGTATCGGCTTGGTTGCGACCATCGCCTGTGACCACGGTACAAATTCGCTGTCTCCGTGTTCGCCCATCACATAGGCATGCACATTGCGCGGGTCAACTTTAAAATAATCACCGAGCATGTAGCGAAGCCGTGCTGTATCCAGCGAGGTGCCGGTACCCAAAACGCGGTGCGGGTCAAAACCGGAAAGCACCTGTGTTACGTGCGCCATAATGTCCACTGGGTTAGTCGCAATCAGGAAAATGCCATTGAATCCGGAAGCAACAACCGGACCGATGATGGATTTGAAAACAACAGTGTTGCGCTGCAGCAGGTCAATGCGTGTTTCACCGAGCTTTTGGGCAACTCCCGCGCAGATCACAACAATGTCGGCATCTTTGCAGTCGTCATAGGAACCTGCATATATTTTCATATTCGTGCCGGAAAATGCCAGCCCATGATTCAAATCCATTGCCTCGCCTTCGGCACGCTTTTTATCCAAATCAATTAATACTAATTCATCACAGGCGTTTTGATTCAGTAAGGCGTAAGCAAAACTCATTCCCACAAAACCGGTGCCAACTAAAACTACTTTACGATTGTCATGTGTCATTCAAATTCCTCCATTTTCATGTATAATTTCTATTTCTTTCCTTATTATAACACCAAACAGTATAATGTAAATATACCAATCAAAATTAATATCTTGTGTCATAAAGATGGATGCATACAATATGGTGTATAAACAAGTGCTTTTGAATCAAGTTAGTTTTAAAAATTTTCACTCCGGATATTTACAAACAGAAAAAATGTGTTATAATTAATGTGTACAAAAAAAGTATACATTAGAAATGGCAAAAAAGCAAGAATAAAATAAAGAGGAGTGTTATTTATGGCAGTATCAACAGCAATTAAATCTGTACACGCAAGGGAAATTCTCGATTCCAGAGGCAACCCTACCGTTGAAGCGGAAGTTGTGCTCGAAAACGGTTCCGTTGGGTTGGCGTCCGTTCCGTCCGGTGCATCAACCGGTCAATTTGAAGCGATTGAATTGCGTGACGGTGAAAAAAACCGTTATCTTGGCAAAGGGGTTCAAAAGGCCGTGAAGAATGTGAATACTGTCATTTCTGACCGTATTCTGGGCATGGATGCATCCAAACAAACAGAAATCGACCGTGCGATGATTGAGCTGGACGGTACCCCGAATAAATTGGTTTTGGGCGCAAACGCCATTCTTTCGGTTTCGCTTGCCAACGCAAAGGCAGCCGCCAATGCGTATGGATTGCCGCTTTATCAATATATCGGCGGCTGCGGTGCGCAGGTGCTTCCGGTTCCTATGATGAACATTTTAAACGGCGGTGCACATGCGTCCAATAATGTGGATATTCAGGAATTTCTGATTATGCCGATTGGCGCAGACAGTTTTTCAGAGGCGCTGCGCTGGTGTGCGGAAGTGTTCCAAAATCTGAAAAAACTGCTTTCTTCAAGAAATATGTCAACTGCCGTTGGAGATGAGGGTGGCTTTGCTCCGGATTTAAAGGACGACGAAGACGCACTGAAATTGATTGTGGAAGCGATAGAAAAATCCGGTTACCGACCCGGCAGTCAGTTCAAGATTGCGATGGATGCCGCGTCAAGCGAATGGTATCAGTCTGACGGCACCTACCTGCTTCCCAAAAAACAAAAGAGAATGCAGTTTTCTGAGTTAATTGATTACTGGGATAGCCTGATTTCAAAATATCCGATTGTTTCCTTGGAGGATGGTGTAGCGGAAGAAGACTGGAATGGCTGGCAGGACCTGACGCATCGTCTTGGCGGCAAAGTGCAGCTTGTCGGTGATGATTTGTTTGTGACCAATACCACGCGTCTGAAAAAAGGAATTCAGCTTCACGTCGCAAACTCCATTTTAGTTAAACTCAATCAAATCGGTTCGCTGACCGAAACGATTGACGCTGTCCGCACTGCCCAGCATGCAGGCTACACGGCCGTAATTTCGCATCGTTCCGGCGAAACAGAAGATACTACCATCGCAGATTTGGCAGTCGCGTTAAATGCCGGTCAAATCAAAACCGGTGCTCCATCCCGCAGTGAGCGTGTTGCAAAGTATAACCGACTGCTTCGCATTGAAGAACAGCTCGGCAGTACAGCACAATATCCGGGCAGCGATGCATTTACCAGTATCAACCGGTAATAATACGATTTGTCAGTAAAAGTACTTTTTAACTTGATTTTCGTATATATTTATAAAAAATAAGCAAGCGTGTACATTGGACACGCTTGCTTTGTCATAGATTTGAACTTACAGTTCTGCTTTCCACAGTCCGTGCAGATTGCAGTATGCGTAAACGGTAGCATTTGCGGCAGGCACTTTGAATTTGGCCTGCGGTTCGTCGCCGGGCTTTAAATAGGTAAGTTCCACGGTATCTTCCGTAACAACCGCAATCCATTCAATGTGGTGTTCCGGTGTCATTGGATGCGCAACCGAGCCGACGGTTACTTTTAAGACATCTTTTTCAATTGTTGTGACAGGCACATGCTTTTCTTGTGCAGCATCTGTTGAGTTTGCAACCAGTTTTGTCATTGCTTGTCCGCAGCAAGTGAGCGTGCCGCCGCCTACTTTCAGCAATGCAACAATATTCCCGCATAATTCACAGCGATAAAACGTAACCTTTTCCATTTTCCATACCTGCCTTTTTACAAATTCATACAAAATAATCTGTATGTACTTTCATCATAATCAAAATATGAAAATTGTCAAGATAATTCTGTACTTGCCTTCCGGCTGCAATTTCCCTATAATACAAATAACGGATATTGCTGTTTTATATAAGTTTTAAAGTAGATTTTTATTTATACTTTTATCAAAGGTTCGTGTCATTTTCCAAAATCGAAAGGAAATTTTGCACACCATTCAAAATATAAACATTTAAAGGAGATATCGCAATGAAATCACAGTTTTTACACACCAATTTCAACGTCTTCCATTTAGAAAAGAGTATTGCTTTTTATAAGGAAGCATTGGGTTTAACGGAAGTAAAGCGGATTGTTGCACCGGACAATTCCTTTATTATCGTGTTCCTCGGCGACGGCTCAACCGATTATAATCTGGAACTCACCTGGATGCGTGACCGCACCGAACCGTATAATCTGGGCGACAATGAAATTCACCTCGCGGTAAAAGTAGAAGATAAAAAACAGGCTTATGAGCTGCACAAAAAGATGAACTGCATCTGCTATGAAAACCACGACATGAATCTTTACTTTATTTCCGATCCGGATGGCTACTGGATTGAAATTTTGGATTAATAGTAAAGATACTGAATTCATTCGGCTTCGAGTTACTGCCTTGTGAGTTAAACTGTGTATTCTTAAGAAAAGCGCCCATCCTTACTATGGATGAGCGTTTTGTCATTTATAAAGGAAGTGTTCCCCTCTGCGCGTAATGCGGGCAACCCTATCGCGGAAAGGCTCTGCGCCTTCTTCTTTTTGCAGATTGTCGCAAATGGAATAGTTGTCGCCGAAATGCATGGGGAAGACCTGTACTGTGTCGGTTGTTTCCATAAAATAGTCAAGCCCCAGCAAGTGGTTTTCCTCCAGCCTTGGGTCAACGGGCACAAACGCGAGGTCGATATGCTCATTTTTTATTTTGTCAATTTCTGCTTTGTAACGTTCCGCCATGCGGATATTGACTTCGTCCGGCTCACCGTTCCAATGCCACCAGTTTAAATCCCCTGCGTGATAGATGCACAGGCCGTCCGCTTTTATTAAAAACGCAACGCCGATGTCGGTGGAATCCAGTACGCGAACCGACACGCCATCCACCGTATATTCTCTATTGGGGTAGGCAATGGTAATGTCGGCAGCTTTATCCGCCGCATGAATATCGTGTGAAAGCACATAATGGATATTTTTTATATCTCTGCGCCAGTCAAAGATTACAGGATTAAAGTGATCAAAATGGCTGTGTGACGCAAAAACCACCACGTTTAAGTCTTTGAGTTCTTCGGGATTGATTACTCCGCAGTCCAGCGAACGTTCCTTGCTTTTTGAGGTATCCAAATAATAATCAAAAATAAAGAAATGACGGGCGGTTTTTACCGCGAACCCGCTGTTATACAAATACCAAATCTCGGCTTTTCCTTTTGCGTTATCCATTTTGCTGTTTCCTTTCCAATTCGCAACATTTCTATTATATAGCGAATGCTTGCTGTGTAAGAGATATTACAAGAGAACCAAAGAATTTATGGTTCTATTATCTGCACAAGTGCAAGTTTTTTTGAAAAAAAGCGTACGAAACCTTGCTCCCCAGTGGGGCGAAAAAGCCGCCCTCATTACTGGTTTGTAAATATTGAAATATATTTTTACTTGGAGAATTATTGAATGAACTTACAGGGGAAAAGAAACTTTCAAACAAATACAAATTGTACCAAAATCATATAAACCGCAGTACCGCCGCAAATACTGATAAGGTTGTTTCGCTTCCACAAATGCAGCAGAACCACGGCGGCAACCGCGATCAGCTCCGGCAGGGCGTAAGGGTAAGCAGTAAACGAACTGCCTTTTAAACAATATACAATAAGCATTCCCATAATCGCGAAAGGTAATACTTTGCCAAGGTAATTTATGAATTTCGGTGTCTTTTCATGGTCGCGGAAGATAAGGAACGGCGCTGCTCTTGTTGCAAGTGTTACAGCCGCCACCAAAAGAATAATGCCCAGTGATTCTTTTACTCCCATTGTCATTGTTTTTCCTCCTCAAGATTCTTACGAAATACAGTCATGACGAGTACAATGACAGCCATAGACGGCAGAATGAAATTCGATGTGCCAAAAATCAGCAGGCAAACGGCGCTGCCAACCAGTCCGGTTAAGGCTGGAACATGGTTTTTATTGCTTTTCCATTGTTCCACAAAAATGACCACGAAAAGTGCCGTCATGGCAAAGTCGATTCCTTTGGTGTTAAACGGCAGAATCGAACCGAGCAGACCGCCCAGCGCGGAACCGGCTATCCAGTAGATTTGATCCAACAGGGAGATAAAGAACAGAAACCAGTTTTTATTTACGCCTTCAGGAGCTTTTGCTGAACAGAGCAGGGAAAAGGTTTCGTCAGTAAGCGAAAAGATGAGATAAGGCTTTTTCTTTCCGGTATCTTTAAACTTTGTCAGCATGGCAAGTCCGTAAAATACGTGACGAATATTCACCATAAGCGTCATGAGCGCCATGCTTAACATGCTGATACCGCCCGCAAAGAAGTTGATGGCCACAAACTGCATGGAACCCGCATAGATGAAAAGGCTCATAAGAATTGCCCAAATAAAGCTGTAGCCTTTTGTTTGTAAAAGCACGCCGAACGCAAACCCAAGGAACAGGTATCCCATCATAACCGGAATTGTATTTGGAAACGCCGCTTTCAGCGCGTCTGTTTTTTCTTTCAATCGGATGTCCTCCGTAATATTTCTTATCAATATATGAAATATTATACCGTATTTTCGGTCGAAAAGAAAGTGCTGAAAAGAACAGTAATCTTTCATTAAATTATTAAATATTTGCCAAATTAACAAAATGTGTTATACTGAAATAAATTTGGGGGAGTGGTGGTTTTTGAATATTATAAAAAGACTAATCATAGTATTAGAACAACAAGCACTGAATACATATAATGGTTATGAAAGAGATAAACCCATCTTAATGTTAAAATCGTATGTCCGCAATTTTGTTATGCTCAATAGGGCAATTACAAACAGACAACAAAAAATTTATCGCGGAGAAATTTATTGGTGTGATTTAGGCGAAAATATCGGTTGTGAGGAGTGCAAGTGCAGGCCCGCTGTAATAATACAAAACCAAAAAGGAAATGATAATAGTCCAACGACTATTATTGCTCCTATCACAAATGCTACTATCACTTTACCGGTTGCAATTAAAATAAACAGAGAAATAGGGTCACCAATAACCGGTACAATTGATTTAGGCCAAATACGGGTTGTTTCTAAAGGAAGATTATACAGAAAAATTGACAAACTCACAACATCCGAACAAAAAGCTGTAGATAAGGCATTAATGTTATCGGTTGGATTATATAAATATGTTGTTGACAAACAAAATGACTCGCATAAAATTGTTGAATTAACAAGAGAATTGAACGATTATAAACAAATAGTGAAGGAATTGTCAGAAAAATAATTTGCAGTTGACATGAATTTTATTTCGTGATATTATAACTACAGATAGAGCTTATCTTGTTAGATAAGAGGATTGGATTCAGATAAAAATACGGGGGAAGGGAAACCTTCCTCCGTATTTTTTAGAATGTAACAGTTTTCGTTGCGATTTTGCGGCGAAACATACTGTCGTGTTCCACAAAAATCATGGTGGGGCAGTAGGCTAAAATCAAATCCTCAATTTGCATGCGTGACAGAACATCGATAAAATTGAGCGGTTCGTCCCAAACATACAGGTGTGCTTCTTGCGAAAGACTTTTTGCGAGAAGCACTTTTTTCTTTTGTCCGCCGCTGAATTCTGAAATGTCTTTTTCAAACTGTGCACGCGAAAAATCCAGTTTGCGCAAAATAGCTTTGAACAGACTTTCGTCAATCTTTTCCGTCTCCGCGAACTCTTTTAAACTGCCATGTAAGAAAGAAGTGTCCTGCGGAATATAGGAAGCAATGATTTGACCGGCGGTTTTGCAAGTGCCGGTGTGTGGAATTTCTTCCCCCATCAAAAGCTTTAGGATACTGGATTTTCCGCAGCCGTTTTTGCCCTGCAAAGCAACGCGGTCGCCGCGATTTACCGTAAAGCTTACGTCGTCGAACAGCGTTTTTTCACCGTAGAAAATCGAAAGACTCCGTATTTCCGCAACCTGTTCTTTTGGCGGAATCAGCAGATTTATTTTCAGTGCCTCCGCCTGCTCTACATTTTTTAAAAGCCCGCTTTTTTCCTCAATCGCAGACTGCTGCCTGCGCTCAATATTTTTGCTGCGCTGCATCATCTTTCGGGATTTCTCCCCCATAATTGATCTTCTGGCAATGTTCTTTTCGGTTTTGGCCGGGTCAAAACCGATTTTGGAGTGCTCAACCGTGTCTGCCCACTCACAGGTGCGTTTTGCGGCAGTTTCCAGGTGACGGATATCCTTTTTCAGCTTTTCGTTTTCCGCAAGCTCAAACGCGTCTTTGCGGTCTTTGTTTTCCTGCCAGGAGGAGAAATTGCCTTTCTGCACCTCAATGTCACAACGGTTAATGCTCAAAACGTGGTCGATTACCGCATCCAAAAAATCACGGTCATGCGAAACAAGAATAAAGCCTTTCTTGTTTTTTAAATAGTCGGCGACGGTTTTTCTCCCTTCTGCGTCAAGATGGTTCGTCGGTTCGTCAATCAGCAGAAAATTGTTCTGCTTCAGGAACAGCACGGCAAGCAGCAGTTTGGTGCGTTCGCCATTGCTTAAGGTCTGAAACGGCCTTGTCAGAACATCGGTGCCAACGTTCAGCTTTCCGATTTCCTTTTCAATCAATTCGTCAATTATATAGCCGTCGTGATTCATGAATTGTTCCTGAATGTCGCTGTATTTCAACAAGGCTTGCTCGGTATTTTGCGTGAGCAGTTCTTCCATCTGTTTCTCCCAAAGCTGATAGGGAGCGATTGCGTTTTTCATTACCGCAAGAGTGTTTGCGCCGCTGTCTTCGACTTCAAACGGGAAATAATCAAACGTGACTGTGCCGGATATTGTGCCGGAATATTCGTACTTGCCAAGAAGAAGGTTTAAAAACGTGGTTTTTCCGCGCCCGTTCCTGCCAATGAACCCCAGCTTCCAATCGGTATCAATTTGAAACGATACATGGTCGAAAATAGTTTCATAACCGGTATCATAGCGAAAAGTCAAATCCTGAATACGGATTAATGACATATCCATCATCCTCTGCAAATTAAAATAAGCCACAAGAAAATACATTCCTGCGGCTTTTTCTATGCAGAAAGAACATTCCGGTTCTCACGACGCAGAACGGAATGAAATTCTATATTAGTAAAGTCGAAAAGGAAGGAACTTTCTTGCGCACGGCATCACAAAGAAAGCAACTGTAAAGCTGCTTATTTTGGATGTCTTCAAAAACATGTTTTTGAAATCAGCAAGCAAAGTTCTTCACTTTTTCAACTCCAAACATCATAAGTTAGGTTTACTATACCATGGGAAAAATGAAATGTCAACGCTTAAAGAGCGTATCCGCATGGCAATTGTTTCTTATAAATTACGCACAATTGCCTTGACAGATATAAGAAATTCGGCTAAACTATTAATTAACCAGTTAACTATTAATTGATTAATAATTAAACAACTTACTATTAGGAAAAGGGGGGATTCGTCGATGAGTATGCCGCTGTATTTAATTGTCCGAAAAATGAATCGGCTTAACATACTTCACCGCATTTATATCCATAAAGAAGCGACGAAGAATGGGCTGTATTTTGGTCAGCCGCCTATTTTGGAGTATGTCCGTGACCATGACCGATGCACGCAGTGTGAGGTGGCGGATTTTATGCAGGTGTCGCCGCCATCAATTGCGACTTCCATAAAACGCATGCAGAAAGCCGGTTTGCTGGAAAAAACAATGGATAAAAGCGATCAGCGCTATAATCGGATTTCCATAACGGAAAAAGGACGCGAAATTGTTGCAAAATTCCGCGCGGATTTTAATAAAATTGATGCCCGGCTGTTTGACGGATTCAGCGAGCAGGAACGTGAACAGCTTTGCGGGTATCTGGACCGAATGATTGCCAATATGGCAACCGGTGAATTTGCAGACAAAACATTTTTCTCATTGATTGCAGAAGAAAAAAAGCTGCATGAACAGCAAAAGAAGGAGGAGCAAAGCAGTGATTAAAAAACTGTTGCCCTATTTATCCAAATTTAAAATGTATGCCATCCTGTGTCCGCTTTTTGTAATCGGCGAAGTACTGTTGGAAATACAGATTCCGCTGCTTATGTCAAAAATCGTGGATCAGGGGATACCCTCAAAAAATATTACCTATGTCATACAGACGGGCGGTATGATGGTGGTCATGGCACTGTTCGGTCTGCTGCTCGGCGCGTTTTCTTCCAAGCTTGCGGCAACCGCGGCTATGGGACTTGGCAGTGAAATCCGCAGCGGACTTTTTAATAAGGTGCAGGAATTTTCTTTTTCCAATATTGATAAATTCAGTACTGCTTCTCTGGTTACCCGCCTGACAACCGATATTAACAATACGCAGAACGCGTTTATGATGATGATTCGTGTTTTGGTGCGTGCTCCTGTCATGCTGGTGAGCGCAACTATTATGGCATACAGCATCAATCGAAGCTTGGTTGCCGTTTTTTTGGTGGCAATTCCGTTTTTGGCAGTTGTGCTAATCATTATTGCCTCCATGGCGTTCCCGCGCTTTGGCGCTATGCTGAAAAAATACGATGCCATGAACGCTTCGGTTCAGGAAAACCTGATTGCCATCCGTGTTGTAAAGGCGTTTGTGCGCTCCAAATATGAAAAGGATAAGTTTAAAGCATCCAATGATGACTTGATGAAAGCTTCTCTCCGTGCGGAAAAGGTTGTCATCTGCAACATGCCGTTTATGCAGATTACGATTTATTCCTGCATTGTGGCTATTTTGTGGTTCGGCGGCAATATGATTATTGGTGGAACCATGCTCACCGGGCAGCTAATCAGTTTTATCAGCTATGTAACGCAGATTATGGTATCCCTCATGATGATTTCCTTTGTGTTTATCACCATGATTCTTTCCCGCGCTTCGGTTTCCCGCATCGTCGAAGTTCTCGACGAGCCGGTAGCAATCACCGACGCCCACCTGACGGATGAAAAGAAAGTAAAAGACGGTTCTGTCGATTTTAAGGATGTTTCCTTTCGCTACAATGCCGATGCGGAAAGTGATACTCTGGAGCATATCAATCTGCATATTTCATCCGGTGAGACAGTTGGAATTATCGGCGGTACGGGTTCCTCCAAGACAACACTGGTGCAGCTCATTCCGCGCCTGTATGACGTAACGGGCGGAAGTGTTCAGGTTGGCGGAGTGGATGTCCGCGATTATAAGCTGGAAGAGCTTCGCAGTGCCGTCGCTATGGTACTGCAAAAAAATGTGTTGTTTTCCGGAACAATTAAAGATAATTTAAAATGGGGAAATGCCGACGCTTCCGATGAACAAATTGTTGCCGCCTGTAAAGCGGCGCAGGCACACGATTTTATTATGAGCTTTCCGGACGGATACGAAACCGACCTCGGGCAGGGCGGCGTCAATGTTTCCGGCGGTCAAAAGCAGCGACTTTGCATTGCCAGAGCACTGCTGAAAAATCCGAAAATCCTGATTCTGGATGACAGCACCAGCGCGGTGGATACGGCAACCGATTCCAAAATTCGCGAAGCACTGCACCATCACAGCAAAGACAGCACCATGATTATAATTGCGCAGCGTATTACTTCCGTTTGTGACGCGGACAAAATTATCGTGCTGGACGACGGCAAAATCAATGCGGTCGGCACACACGAAGACCTGCTGCAAAGCAATCAGATTTACCGCGAAGTATACAATTCGCAGCAGAAAGGGGTGAGCGAATAATGCCGGGACCAAGAAAATCGCTTACTTACCAAAAACCGAAAAGCGCAGGCAGAACGCTTGCACGAATTTTCGGATATATGCTTCATAAAAAGTGGATGCTGGCTATGGTGGCGCTCTTTGTTGTCATCAGCTCCGGTGCGGGTGTAGCCGGCACGTACTTCTTAAAGCCGCTTATCAATCAGTGCATTATTCCGCTTATCGGAAAACATCCGCAGGGAAAAGATTTTCTCCCGTTCATTCAAATGATTACCGTTATGGGCGTGATTTATCTGCTCGGTGCGCTGTCTTCTTACGCGTACAGCCGTTTTATGATTCAGATTTCAAACGGTACACTCAACGCAATTCGAAAAGACCTGTTTAACAGCATGCAGGATTTACCGATTCAATATTTTGACACGCATACGCACGGTGAACTGATGAGCCGCTATACCAGCGATGTGGATACCCTTCGCGATGCCATCAGCAACGGCGTTACCCAGCTTATGGCTTCCGCCATTACGGTGGTCGGCACCTTCGTTATGATGCTCATTCTCAGTCCGGTTTTAACCCTGTTGATTGTTGCGATGCTGGTCATTATGTTCTTTATTATCAAGGTCATAGGGGGCAAAAGCTCTAAGTATTTTAAAAAGCAGCAAAAGGCGATCGGCGCGGCAAACGGCTACATTGAGGAAATGATTGAAGGTCAAAAGGTGGTAAAGGTTTTCTGCCATGAGAATACCACCAAGAACGAGTTTGCGACACTAAATGAAAATCTGCGTCAGGCGGCAACCAACGCAAATACCTATGCCAATATCATGATGCCGATTATGGGTAATTTAACGTATGTCAATTACGCCTTCACCGCCGGAATCGGTGCTATGATGGTAATTGCCGGGCATATGGATATCGGTACGATTGCGTCTTTCCTGCAGTATACGCGTTCGTTTTCGCAGCCAATCACGCAAATCAGCCAGCAGTTTAATTCCATTCTTGCGGCGCTTGCCGGCGCGGAACGTATTTTTGAGATTATTGATGAAAAGCCGGAGCAGGACGACGGTTATGTCACTTTGGTGAATGCGGTCAAGAATCCGGACGGAACATTGTCCGAAAGCGATGCCTGCACCGGTTTGTGGACATGGAAGCATCCGCACCATGACGGAACGGTGACGTACACGGAGCTGACGGGCGACGTACGTTTTGACGATGTCAATTTCGGCTACGATGAAAATAAACTGGTTCTGCACCATGTTTCGCTTTTTGCAAAACCGGGGCAGAAGCTTGCTTTTGTCGGTTCGACCGGTGCGGGCAAAACTACCATAACGAATCTAATCAACCGCTTTTACGATGTGCCGGACGGAAAAATCCGCTATGACGGCATTAATATCAACAAGATTAAAAAAGATGACCTGCGGCGTTCTCTTGCCATGGTGCTGCAGGATACACATTTGTTTACCGGTACGGTGCGCGACAATATCCGTTACGGCAAATTGGACGCAACCGACGAAGAGGTTTTAGCCGCCGCAAAACTTGCGAATGCAGACGGATTCATCCGTCACCTGCCGCAGGGATACGACACCATGCTTGTTTCAGACGGCGCAAATCTGAGCCAGGGGCAGCGGCAGTTAATCGCAATCGCCCGTGCGGCCGTAGCCAACCCGCCGGTACTCATTCTGGATGAGGCCACCAGTTCCATTGATACCCGAACCGAAGCGCTTATCGAAAAAGGTATGGATAAGCTGATGAGCGGGCGAACCGTGTTTGTTATTGCGCACCGCTTGTCCACCGTGCGCAATGCCGACGCGATTATGGTACTCGAAAACGGCGAAGTAATCGAGCGCGGCAGCCACGACGACCTGATTGCCCAGCACGGCAAATATTATCAGCTTTATACCGGTCAGTTTGAACTGTCCTAATAAAGTGATTTTTTTAAGAGACGTTCGAAGCAGCGATTAACTGTTTCGAACGTCTTTTTCTATTAAGCACCGATGAAGTAGTATTGATATTTTGTTATTAAGAATCAGCTTTCCAATAAAAATTCATATTACTGCCTATCAATATACGTTCGAATAGTATTTTAATAGTTGTATCAAAATTACTGGTTCAGTAGCTACCAAGAAAGATTTTGGCATAATTTTTATTGCTTGGAATTTAAACTTAGAGCTGTATATTATTTAATTTAAATTGGATTATTTTAGCAATTACTTCACTTTATTTCGATTGTTACATATTCAATTTACTAATTATGGCTTGTGCGTATAATTATAACATGCGATAAACTAAATATAAATTATATTTAATGCAGCAGTACAAAAATCTAAAGAAACTGGCAATTCGGAAAAAAAGATGTATGCTCTTTTAACCAATAATGCCACAGGTCATAAATTTGAAGTTCAAGTTTTTAAGAGTGCAGAAAATAGGAAAGACAGTTTAATAGGATGTTCAATTTCTCAAACCTATGTATATTCCATTGAAAAAAGGTATATTCAGCCTTATGGTGATAATTTGTCACTAGATTCGGCACCAAGAGACGAATGGGATGATACTGGGAGCGTACATGGCTTTTTAATTTTGGATTATGATAGAACTCCGGTTTATGGTGGCGGTGGATATAAAGTATTACTTACAAATGTAAACGGAAGTTGGGTAGCAGAAAGTGGTATCACTTTATTCAATAAAGAAGTGTACTATGCGTGCTTTGATCCAATTTCACAAAATCAGTATGGATTCCGCTATCCATCTGGCAGTCAGTTTAGTTATAATACTGGTTTTAGTCACGCTGTGCAGGAAAGCGGGGGGAGCACTGCATGCGGAGCACACATTAAAGTAGACTTGAGGCATGGAACATCTTCACATACTTGGACATTTTCATTTACAAATACTCTTTTTGACAATTATGGTTCACCTAATCTATAAATAGTCCGGGATTCTAGTTCTTAGAAGCAGAAATATAAAATTAGTAATAGAAAATATTTTTGTTTCAATACTGAATAAAAAGTCTCGAAGCGTGCAATAGTGCATGTTTCGGGACTTTTATCTTATCATGTAAGTACATAATTTGTTTACGAAATGCGTCAAAATCGATATACTAAAAAATAGTATACAGTTTGGTAGAAAAGGTGGAGTTCTTGTGCGCAAAAAACAAACGGTTATCTTAATAGCATTACTTTTTGTCGCGGTGCTGTCGGTATGTATTTTTGTTTCGCTTCGCGAAAACAGGGCAACTGTCGATAATCAGTCAAGCACTGCTGTTTCAAGTTCCGCAGGCAAGTCCTTGTCAAGCGCTGTATTAAATTCAGCTGATTCTGCTATAAACTCTTCAAAAACAGGTAATATTGATGCTCCATTGCAACAATTTAGTGTAGGATTTGATTTGGAAGGGTTTAAGAACGGCAATGAAAATTATCAGTTCTTTGATATTGCATCCTCCAACTATCCTTTTGTTGATATAATGCCAACGGAGACAGTGGTGTCCGCCTATTGTGATAAAAAGCAGCCTGTGCCAATCCTTTTGTTTATGTCAAAGTATGGAATCAATATGATTGACTTAACGAATCAATCAAGTGGATTTCTGTTTGCTGAGGGTGGAAAAATAACAATTACAAAAAGCAACGAAATATGTGTTTCAATATTAGATACGAAAACAAAAGAAATCTATGACTGCAAGGCTACAAATCAGAATAAAGATGAAAATAAAACTCCGGCTTTTACTTGTGTGCGAACAAAACGGACGACAAAGAAATAGTTACAATTAGGAATATTTGCATAAGCGTAAATCAAATGTGAAGAGGGGAATTATGATGCAAAATAAGCGAACTGTTATTTTGATTGCAGTATTATTTGTCGCGGTGCTGACAGTGTGTATTTTTGTTTCGCTCCGCGAAAACGGGCCAACTGCCGGTAATCAGTCAAGCACGGCTGTTTCAAATTCCACGAGTAAGTCTTTATCAAGTTTTGTTGTGGGTTCTTCTAAAACGAATGCCACAGCAAGTTCATGGAACAGTCTTGACGTAGAAGACTTTTTAAAAAAATTTAAAGAAAACAATAAGAATTATCAGATTTTTGATTTTGCGTTATCAACCTGTGATTTTTCGGAAGATATGATTGAAACGGCAGCTTCTTACTATAACGACAAACAGAAGCCCAAACCTATGATTTTAATTATATCGCAGTATGGATTGCATGAGACTGATTTGTCGGAAAATTCAGGGGATTTTGAATTTGCGGAGGATGGTAAAATACATATTACTGGAAAAAATAAACTTATTATCGCTATACGAAACACAAAAACAAGAGAGATTTCTGATTGTGAATTAACTTATCATTGCGAAAACCGCGGGAAATCAACGAGTTGTAGATATGACCGGATAAAACGGGAAGTAAAAAAATAACTCTAACATCTCTTCGTTTAGGAGCTATATATTTTAAAGTGTGATATTGAAATAAAAAGAAACAAAGCTATTTTTGATGATTGATAAAAATTTAACAAATAGCCAAAAATTTTATAAAAATACCGAAACGTTTAGAACATCTGCGAATTGTGAATCCTATGTATTTAGGGTATAGTAATTACAGAATCTATCATAATGATTAGGAGATGCAAGAGATGTTAAAATTAATGAGAGCTCCTTCCAAATATGTGCAGGGCAAAGACGCACTTTTGGAAACATTTGAAAACGTAAAAGATTTGGGAAATTCGTTCCTGTTTGTATGCAGCAAGAGCGGTTTCAAAGCGGCAAAGCCGAAAATAGAAAAGAGCTTTGAAGGCTCCGGCGCAAAGGTACTGTTTGAAGTCTTCGGCGGCATCAGCTCGACCGGCGAAATTGAGCGAATTCGCAAAATTGCAAAAGAGAACGGGATTGAGGTAATCGGCGGAATCGGCGGCGGCAGCGCAATTGATACCGCAAAGGCTTCCGCTTACTATGAAAAACTTCCGGTTGTCATCATCCCAACCGTAGCGGCGACCGATGCGCCCTGCACCGGCTTATCCGTTATTTACAACGATGATGGTACCTTCTCCAACTATATTTTCTACCCAAAAAATCCGGATACCGTACTTGTGGATACTTCCATTATCGCGAAAGCTCCCGTAAAGTTCTTGGTTGCCGGCATGGGCGACGCGCTGGGTACTTATTTTGAAGCACGTGCCTGCCTTAAAACCAATTCCCCAAGCCTTGAAAACGGCGGTATTACCAAATCCGCTATGGCACTTTGCAAACTTTGCTACGATACCCTTCTTGCGGATGGCTACAAGGCGAAGCTTGCGGTTGAACAAGGTTTACTGACTCCGGCTGTTGAAGCGGTTATCGAAGCGAACACCTATTTGAGCGGTGTCGGCGCGGATAACGGCGGCCTTGCCGTTGCTCACTCCGTATACAATGGCTTTACCGCGCTTTCCGAATGTGAAAAGACCATGCACGGTGATATTGTGGCTTTCGGCACCATTGCACAGCTTATTATTGAAGACGCGCCGATGGAAGAAATCGGCGATGTTATGGACTTCTGCGCAACGGTCGGTCTGCCGATCACTTTGGAGCAAATGGGCGTAACCGATGTGGAACGTGTTAAGATTGCCGCCGAAAAGGCATGCGCTCCCGGCGAATCCATTCACAATATGCTTGGCGACGTTACACCGGAGGAACTTTATAACGCTTTGCTTGCGGCAGATACGCTCGGAAGAGAATTTATGGAATAATGCGTTTTCGTTCTAAGCATTGAAAATTAAGATTTTATATAAAAGAAGCCCGAAGCAGAGGTTATCTGTTTCGGACTTCTTGTTTTCTATTGAAAGATATTTCATTTGTTGACAGAATATAAAACGAACGGTATACTGGAAATAATAGTAAATAATACGAACGGATATCACGGGTAAACCTTTGCTAAAGAATAAATGTATATAAAGGTGGAACGATGATGAAAAACAAGCGAAATATTGTTTTGATTGCCTTATTGTTTGCTGCGGTACTGTCTGTGTGTATTTTTGTTTCGCTCCACGAAAGCGGGGCACCTGCTGGTAACCAGTCAAATCCTGTTGTTTCAAGGTCTGACAACAAGGTTTTCTCAAGTACTGTATTAAGTTCAGCGGGGATTTCCTCTCAAACAAGTTCTACAGCCAGTTCGGTAAACAATAAAGATGTAGAAAAATTTTTAAATAATTTCAAACAAGAAAATAATCAATACCGGTTTTTTGACTTTGCACTGTCAACCTGTGATTTTTCCGATAATATGATTGAAGCAGCGGTATCCTTTTACAGCGATAAGCAAAATCCACAACCGGCTATCCTGATTATGTCCAAATACGGAATTAAAAACATAAGTTTAGTGGATAATGCCACGGATGATGCCGGTCCTTTTGTTTTTGCAAATAACGGGAAGATAACAATTACCGGACAAAATGATCTTACGGTTGCAATCCAAAATATAAAAACGAAGGCTATTTATGATTGCTATCTAAATTATAAATGTTCGAATCAAGGACGTACATCCGCTTGGAGTTTTGGATGGAATAAACGCGGTAAATAAAATGGGTTCTCTTATTTTAAATTATGCCGCTTGCGGTAGTCGGCGAGCAGCAAATCCACCATTCTGCCGTAACTTTTTATACCGTCATCCTGACTGTTGGCTTTTAAATAGGAGTCGTTCACTTTTTGGGAAACCTTTGCGACCGGGCCTTCAAACTGCTTCCAGTACGTATTGTTCGCTTCAAAATCATGCTTTACGCCGTCACTCAGCCGACTGTAATTTTTACTGCCGGCAGTTTGGTCAACTCCAAACAGTGCATTGTTTGCCAAAACAAATGCCAGCATATCCCCCGAATATTCAAAGTCAGGATTACCGCTTCTTTCACAGGTCAGGTAGGCAATAAAGTTCGCTTCGTCTTCCCGCATATATCCGCGCAGATGGCTTAATTCGTGACACATAGAAGCAGGAATCGAGTAGGCAGGCACATCCGTGTTGATATTTGCCTCAAATGTAAACGGAACGAAAATACCGGTAATGTTGCCGTAAGACATCAGCTTTGAGCAAAGCACCGGCTTCGGCGCACCGTAGCCGCTTTTCAGCGTGGGGTAAAGGGCCTCCATTTTTGAGTAGGCGTCTTTGGCCTGCGCTGCGGTTTCGTAAATATTTGCGGAACTTAACTTCATCACACCGTTTTTGTCCGTTTTGACTTTGGCTCGCAGACTGCTTGTTTTCTCTGCCAACTCACTGCAAAGGGCATTAAGCTCGGATTTTGAAGATCCTTTCACCGTCAGCCCGCTTACCTGCGCGAAAGAATAACGGTAGTAGTTAATTCCGCAGGTAAGCACATAAGCCAGACCAATCACGCTGATAGCACAGGCAAGATTCAGAAAGAATTTGAAAAGGTTGCTTTTACGGCTTCCTTTTTCTTTTATAATTTTTCGTATGTAAAGTATAACATAGAACAGGATTCCCAGAATGAGCAGTATAATCAAAATTTCCGCAACGGATATCGGAACCAGCGAGGTTATGAAATTGACGGCGCGCGAAAGTATGGGGTAAACAGTTGTAGCGTACCATTGGGCGAATTTATCGGATTTCATCGCTGCAAAGGTCAGCAGAAAAGCGACAGGCAGGCACAAAAGCAGCCACAGGCGTTTCAATATTTTTTTATTTGCAGTCTTTTTCTTCATGCAGGTTGCTTCTCCTTGCTGTTCAATTCTGTATTTGATCAGGCGGAAAGCCCTCTAAGCGGTGTTATTGAATATTGATCAAATAGTACCGTTCCTTCATTTTATGCTTTTGTTAAATTGATGTCAATTGTTTTGCCTGTTCTATTTGCTCTTGGTTATCTTTTCAAGCGAATTATTATGTGGTACAATATATTGATACGATGCGGATTTGAAAAGTAGTTTGGAGCGGAATCATGGACAAAAACAGCTTTGGGAAAAAAGTGCTCTTAATATTACCGATTGTCGCTATCCTTTTGGTAGCGGTTCTTATGTTTATTCGTGCGTTTTATGGGTTTGACTGGTCGGATGAGAGCTATAATCTTGCACTGCCTTACCGCTTTTTGCTCGGCGACCGTCCTTTTGTGAATTCCTGGGATGCCGATCAGATCAGCGCAATTTTAATGGTGCCTGTTTTGTGGCTTTACCGGTGTGTAACTGGCAGTATGGATGGGATTCTGCTCTTTACGCGTATTTTGTTTGTGCTGGTTCAAACAGCGGTGGCACTGGCAGTTTACAACGTGATTTTCAAATTGTACGAAAACCGGATTGTTGCACTGTTTACTTCGCTTATTTGCCTTTCCTTCGTTCCTTATTCCATGCCGAATTTTTCCTATTATACCATAAGCAGCCTGCTGATGATCGTTACCGCTGTCTTTTTTCTATTTCTTTATACAACGGAAAATCCAACAAAATTGTCAGCGCTCGCAATTTCTGCGGGTGTCGCTTATGCGTTCGCCTGTTTGGCGCAGCTATGCTGTATAGCGGTGCTGCCGTTTTTTCTTCTGCTTTTGGCGGCGGTGAAACCGTACGAAAAGCAGCAGGAAAGTTCAAGTAAAACCATGCGTCCGCTTCTTTTCTTTTTGTGCGGGTACCTGACTGTTTTGCTTCTTGTTTGCGGCTTCTTGCTGATTACCGTCGGCATTGACGGAATCAGCAAAAACATTTCAGTTCTCTTTTATAATCCGGATGACAAACCGATTCCGCTTGCCAATAAAATTTCATTTTTTATTCGTGAATATTATAATTTGGTTGCGCTTGCGCTGCTGCAAATTTTTATGCTCGCGATTTTGTTTCTTTGCCGATACATAAAAACCGATGTCACGGTAAACGCTATTTTTACCTTTTTGGTTCGGATTTTCATGCCGTTCTGCATTGTTTATAATATCATTGTCATACTGATTCAGCCTGAAAAAGCTTTGCCGCTCCCTTCTAAAATAAATCAAATTCAGATATGCGCTGGACTTTGGCCGCTGGTGCTTTTCGTGAACAAACCGGCCCGGAAAAACGCGGTTCTTATGCTTACTCTGTATATCCCGGCAAATATTCTCTGCGTGGCATTTTATCTTTCCAGCAGCAATGGGATTACCGGCGCCTGCTGTGCATTGACATTGGCAGTCATGTCTGCCTGCCCGATGATTTATGAATATTATAAGCCATGGATTCAAACGCTAAAAAAGAAATCCGGTAAAAAATATTTAGCTCCGCTGCTGCAGTCCGCTTTGGCCATTTTGGCTGCTTTTGTAATCGGAAGCAATGTTGTTTTGCGGACGCAAACAGTATTCCATGATTCTCCGCTGGCGAAGTTAACCGCGCAAATACAAGTCGGTCCTGCAAAAGGCCTTTACACCACGCCTTCCTCTGCTGCCAACTACGCGGGAATCGTAGCTGATATTCGGGCATCGGTTCCAAAGGACAGTAAAGTTTTGTTCTCGGGACTATTGCCGTTTGGTTATCTTTGCATAGACCAGACTGCGGCTACTCCTACCTTTTGGCGCACACAGCTTACCGGCAGCAAATTGGCTTCGTATTTTGCAGATAACCCTGCCGACCGTCCGACCTTTGTTTATATCGTTAAAAAACAATACGGCTCTCAAAATTCCGGGAACGGACCGAATACGGCTGCCGTACAAAAAATCATGGGGCAAAAAGTGACACTGAAGGAAACAAAATACGCGTATCAGTACACCATAAGCGAATAGTTTCGCTGCAAGCAGCCTGCCTTTCCGGCGGGCTGTTTGCAATATTTTCGCGTGATACATGAATATTGCCATCATGTGGCAAAAATGCTATAATAATGTCTAATGCTAAGAAGGGAGGCTGCCGTATGAAATTCTATATCAAACAGAGTACTGCCGACGGAAACGAAGTGTTTACGATTCTCAATGAAGTAGGGCAGCCGGTCTATCATGTGCAAAGTGATGAAAGTACCTTAACCGGCAAATTGAAAATTCTGGATACCCAGAAAAACGTGGTTGCGAAAATCAATCGTATCGGCGTAGTCGGCTTTTCCAGATATGATATTAGTATCGACGATAAAGACTGCGCGCGAATTACGCAGAATTTAGCCGCGGCGGTTACACCGAAGTTTAAAATTCACGGTGTCAGTTGGCATTTTCGCGGAAATATGCTTCTGCGCACGTTTGACGTGCTGAATGTTGACCATTCCATCGTTATGACGCACGCACGGAATTGGGGCGTCAACGGCGAATGTTTTGCGGTTGATATTGCGCTGCCGCAGAACGAGGTACTGTGCCTTTGCATTGCCGTTGTCATTGACAGCATTGTCATGGGCGGCATCGGGGTAGCTTTGCCGGTCGGAAATTGATGTTTTCGTATGGGAAAAGCAGATTGACAAAGCAGCGTCAAAATGGGATAATAATTCATTAGTAAGTAAGCAGCAGAGAATTTTTGGAATACAAATGACGGCTCAATCCGTGTATCGCCAGAATTTCCTGCTTGTAAATACAGGAGGAAAACGCATGAGCAAGGAACTTGCAAAGGGCTATGAACCACAAGAGGTAGAGGACAGAATTTATGACTTTTGGCTATCCGGCGGCTATTTTCACGCCGAACCGGATCCCGATAAAAAACCGTATACCATTGTAATCCCGCCCCCGAACATCACCGGTCAGCTTCACATGGGTCACGCGCTGGATGAAACGCTGCAGGATATTCTGATTCGTTGGAGAAGAATGCAGGGCTATTCCGCACTTTGGATGCCCGGTACCGATCACGCTTCTATTGCAACCGAAGCGAAAATTGTCGAGGCAATGCGTCAGGAAGGCATTACAAAAGAAGATATCGGCCGTGACACGTTTTTGGAGCGCGCATGGAAATGGAAAGAAAAATACGGCGGACGCATCATTGAACAGCTCAAAAAACTGGGTTCCTCCTGTGACTGGGAGCGCGAGCGCTTTACGCTGGACGACGGCTGCTCCAAGGCTGTGCGTGAAGTGTTTGTACGCCTTTACGAAAAAGGACTTATTTACCGCGGCGAGCGCATTATCAACTGGTGCCCGCATTGCCGTACTTCCATTTCCGACGCGGAAGTGGAATTCAGCGAGCATGACGGCAGTTTCTGGCATATTCGTTATCCGTTGACCGACGGCAGCGGCTACATTCAGCTTGCAACCACCCGCCCGGAAACCCTGCTCGGCGATACCGCCGTTGCGGTACACCCGGACGACGAACGTTACAAGAATCTTGTGGGTAAAACCGTTACTTTACCGCTGGTCGGGCGTGAAATCCCGATTATTGCCGATACTTATGTAGAGCAGGAGTTCGGAACCGGCGTGGTGAAAATCACCCCGGCACATGACCCGAACGACTTTGAAGTCGGTCTGCGTCACAGTCTGCCGGTCATCAATGTGATGAATGAGGACGGTTCTATTAATGAAAACGGCGGAAAATATGTCGGACTGTCCGGACAGGAAGCGCGCAAACAAATTGTCGCCGCACTCGACGAAGGCGGTTTCCTGATTAAAGTGGAACCGATTAAGCACAATGTCGGTTCCTGCTACCGCTGCCATACCGATGTAGAGCCGCGTGTCAGCAAACAGTGGTTCGTCAAAATGGAACCGCTGGCAAAACCCGCTGTGAAATCCGTACGTGACGGCGATATCAAATTGATTCCGGAACGTATGGAAAAAACCTATTATAACTGGATGGAAAACATCAAGGACTGGTGCATTTCCCGTCAGCTTTGGTGGGGTCACCGTATTCCCGCGTGGTACTGTGCGGACTGTGGCGAAACGATCGTTTCTCGCGAAGAGCCGACCGTTTGCCCAAAATGCGGCAAAAATCATCTGCATCAAGATGAAGATACCCTTGACACCTGGTTCTCCTCCGCTCTGTGGCCTTTCTCCACACTCGGCTGGCCGGAGCAGACACCGGAACTCAAGTATTTTTACCCGACCAACACCCTTGTTACGGGATACGATATTATCTTCTTCTGGGTTGCCCGCATGATTTTCTCCGCGCTCGAATATACCGGCGAAGCACCGTTCAATACGGTATTCTTCCACGGTTTGGTGCGTGACGCACAGGGCAGAAAAATGTCCAAATCACTTGGCAACGGTATTGACCCGCTTGAAATTATCGAAAAGTACGGTGCGGACGCTTTGCGCTTTACCCTTGTCACCGGCAACAGTCCCGGAAACGACATGCGTTTCTCTACCGAAAAGGTGGAAGCAAGCCGCAATTTTGCCAACAAGATTTGGAACGCGGCGCGCTTTATTTTAATGAATATCGACGGTCACAACGTTGAAAACGAGCTTCCGGCTGAACTGGCAATGGAAGATAAATGGATTGTCAGCGCTTTTAACCGTGTTGCAAAAGAGATTACCGAAAACCTTGAAAAGTTTGAACTCGGCATTGCTGTGCAAAAGCTTTACGACTTTTTATGGGACAGCTTCTGCGACTGGTATATTGAAATCGCTAAAATTCGTATGCAGTCCGATGACGAGGTTTCCGCACAGAATGCCCGGCAGGTGCTTGTGTGGGTAATGAGCGGTACCATGAAGCTTCTGCATCCGTTCATGCCGTTTATTACCGAAGAAATTTGGCAGTCTTTGCCGCATGAGGGCGAGTCCGTTATGGTTGCCGGTTGGCCGGAATATCTCGGGGAACGCAGCTTTCCGCAGGCGGAAGCGGACATGCAGCGTATTATGGATGCTGTTCGTGCCATTCGCAACCGCCGCTCGGAAATGAACGTTCCGCCGTCACGCAAGGCACACATCTTTATTGCTACCGCTATGCCGCAGGCTTTTTCAGACGGCAGCGCCATCATCAGCAAGTTGGCTTATGCCAGTCAGGTAAGCATCAGCGATGTCTTTGAGCTGGAAGGTGCGGTCACAATCGTGACAAACGATGCCAAAATCTATATCCCGATGGACGAGCTGGTAGATAAGGCCGCGGAAATTGCCCGCTTAAGCAAAGAACTGGAGTCCGTTGAAAAGCAGCTTGCGTCGGTCGAAGGCAAATTGAATAACGAAACGTTTATGTCCAAAGCACCCGCCAATGTGGTGGAAGGCGTAAAACAAAACGGTGAAAAATTAGCTGAGCGCAAAAAACTGATTCTGTCCAGTCTGGAAGCACTCAAATAGCAATACGGGGATGTGCGCAGGCGCATCCCTTTTTTGTTCATTCATAAACGGCGGCACCGCCGCCGCCGCCATTCTCAATGCTTTTTAATAAGAAAGGACAGCATCGTACAATATGACTTACAACGAAGCACTTGATAAAATCAATTCCCTTCTGCGCTTTGGTATAAAACCGGGGTTGGAGCGTGTTTCAAAACTTTTGGAACTGCTCGGAAACCCGCAGGAAAAGCTGAGATTTGTCCATGTCGCCGGTACAAACGGAAAAGGTTCCGTTTGTTCTTTGCTTTCTTCGGTTCTGACGAAATCCGGCTGCAAAACAGGTTTGTATATTTCCCCGTATATTTTGGATTTTCGTGAGCGTATACAGATAAACGGAGAAATGATTCCGGAACGGGAACTCACGGAACTGGTGGAAAAAACTTTTCCACTTGTGGAGCAAATGGCCGCTGAAGGGGAAGAGATAACTGAATTTGAATTTATTACCGCGCTTGCCATGCAATGGTTTGCACAGCAGCACTGTGATGTTGTGGTGCTGGAAGTCGGCCTCGGCGGACGTTTTGATGCCACCAACGTCATTTCGGCACCGCTTGTGTCCGTCATCATGTCCATTTCACTTGACCATACCGCAATCTTGGGCGATACCGTCGAGAAAATTGCCTTTGAAAAATGCGGTATCGTCAAACACGGCGGTACGACCGTTTGTTTTCCGACACAGCCGGAGCCTGCTTTCCGTGTTATTCAGCAAATTGCGGCAGAGCGGGAAAATATCCTTCTTGTTGCTGACTGCAATATGGTCACACCTCTTTCAACCGGTCTGTACGGAACGGAGCTTCGCTATCAAAATACAACCCTGCATCTGCCGTTTATCGGTGACCATCAGATAAAAAACGCGGCCACCGTTCTCACTGTTTTGGAAGTGCTGCGTAAAAAAGGAATCAATATTCGTGAGCAGGCCATAGCGGAAGGCTTTTCTGCCGCCCGCTTTCCGGCAAGACTGGAAGTGCTTTGCGAAAAGCCGGCTTTCCTGCTGGACGGCGCACACAATCCGGGAGGTGCGGCGGCGCTTGCCGATGCAATTAAAAAATATCTGCCTGTCGGAAACATTGTTGCCGTTACTGGCATGTTGGCTGATAAAGATACCCATACCGCGATTGAGGAACTGTCTGGGCTGTTTTCTCATGTGATTACCCTTACGCCCAGCAATCCCCGCGCATTGTCCGCGGAAGAGTTAGCCGAACAGTGGCGGGAGCATTGCACCGATGTATTTGCCATCCATGATAGGAGTGAAGCGGTTCGCAAAGCTTTTGCACTTGCGGGAACAAACGGTGCGATTGTCGTATTCGGTTCTCTTTATCTTGCCGCTGATATCCGTCCGCATGTTCTTGCCTACTTAAAACAAAACAATCTTTTCAATATTATAAAATAATAAGCTTGTCCGCAAAATTCGAGCAAAAATTCAAACAAAATCCCTTATCCTAATGGATAGGGGATTTTTTCTGTATATTTATCCCGCAAACGGTCAATACTATTATGTTGAGGCTTTGACAGCACCAAGATTGAAATACGATTACATACATTGGGGGAGTTTGAATGAGTGTCAGACTTGTTTTAAAGGACGGTACGCTGACCGCCCTGCTGAGCGGTGAAATTGATCATCACTCCGCACAGGAAATCCGAGAGACAATTGATGATACGGCGGGCAAAACAAAGCCGCACCATTTGGTACTTGACTTTGCGCAGGTGCAGTTTATGGACAGTTCCGGCGTGGGGCTGATTATGGGGCGTTATAAACTTATGCAGTCTTTGGACGGGCGGGTCAGCCTTGCAAATCTTCCGCCAAAAATAGAAAAAATTATTGCGCTTGCCGGTCTAAACCAGTTGGCTGTAATTGAAAGGACGGAAAACCATGAAACCGATGAATGAAATGGCGGTTGCCTTCCCTAGTTATTCCACCAATGAAAGCTTTGCCCGCGCAACGGTGGCGGCGTTTGTCGCACAGCTTGACCCGACGATTGATGAGATTTCCGATATCAAAACAGCGGTCTCCGAGGCAGTGACAAACTGCATCGTGCATGCCTATCGGGATACGATTGGCATGATTTACATAACAGTAAAAATATTTGAGAACGGTGAAGTGGTTATCCGCGTTCGCGACAAAGGCTGCGGAATTGCGGATATCGAGCAGGCTATGGAGCCGCTTTTCACAACCGCCGGTGATGAGCGTGCGGGCTTGGGCTTTGCGGTTATGCAGAGCTTTATGGACAAGCTGACGGTGCGGTCTACTTTGGGACGCGGCACAATTGTAACACTGCAGCGGAATATTGCCCGCAGACAAGTGAAAAATGGATAACAGAGATCAGATAATCAGTGAAAATATCGGTTTGGTTCACGCGTGTGCCAAACGCTTCAAATCGAGAGGCATTGAATATGATGATCTTTTTCAAGCGGGCTGCGTAGGGCTTGTCAAAGCGGTGGATGGTTTTGACACTGAGCGCGGCGTGCGCTTTTCGACCTATGCCGTTCCGGTTATATTAGGTGAAATGCGCCGTCTGTTTCGTGACGGCGGTGCGGTTAAGGTAGGGCGTTCGCTTAAGGAACTTTCCATGCGTGCGTCACGGGAAACAGCCGCTTTTACTGCCAAAGAGGGCAGAACCCCGACCATCGGTGAGCTGGCAGAACTGCTGGGGGTGGAAGCCGCCGAGGCTGCGCAAGCCGTTAACGCTTCCCAATTGCCTCTTTCCCTTACGGCGGATGAGGAGGAAGGCGGCGGGCAGATTGATGTGAGCGTTGATTCTCCCGATGATAAAATCGCCGAACTGCTTTCGCTCAAGCAGGTGGTTGGTGAGCTTGAACCGCGCGACCGAAGTATTATCATCTTTCGCTATTTCAAGAGGCAGACACAAACCCAAACCGCGCAGGCGCTCGGCATGACGCAGGTTCAGGTATCCCGCCGGGAAAAAATCATTCTATCCTGCCTTCGTTCAAAGCTTTCTGAGTAATATATTGCAACTTGCATAAAAAATATATAGTTACATAGAAATCAATAGGAAAACCATCTAAATATCTTTCTTTTTATTTAGCAAATCCGAATAATTGACATTCCGGTGTCTCCGTGCTATAAAAGAGATAAGCATTTTATTGGTGTGCCAATTTGGATAAAAGCGGAATAGGGAGGCGAAACGGATGGTTACATCACGCTGTGGAATTTTATGTGAACAATGTGCTTATCAGGAGGAAACCGGCTGTGAGGGCTGTACCAAAATGGAGCAGCCACTTTGGGCGGAGTCATGTCCGGTTAAGTCCTGCTGTGAGGCAAAAAATTTAGAGTTTTGTGGGATTTGCACTGATTTTCCATGTGAACTGTTAAACAGCTTTGCTTATGACAAAGAGCATGGCGACAACGGCAAGCGTATTGCACAATGCAGATTGTGGGCGCAAAATCGGAATACATAACAGTATAAGCAAAAATAAATCCTCTGCTGTTTTACGGCAGAGGATTTTGTGTGTAGAATAGCGTATTATTCCATACTTTTTAATTGAAATTTTTGTACTTCCCGGTTCAGTATATCAGCCTGTGCGGAAAGTTCCTCACTTGCGGCGGCACTTTGCTCGGCAGTAGCTGAATTGGTTTGCACGACGGCGGAAACCTGTTCAATTCCTTGTGTAACCTGTGCAATTGCCATCGCCTGTACCTCGGATGCCTGATTAATATCTTTGATGGTTTCACCTACGCTTTGTACTTTAGCGGATACATCTTCCAAAGCGGAAGCCGCCTGCTTCGCAAGCTTGGAACCGTCCTGTATTTTTTCAATCGAGCTTTCAATCAGTTTGGTTGTCTGCTTCGCCGCGTCTGCCGATTTGCTGGCAAGATTCCGCACTTCGTCTGCAACCACGGCAAAGCCTTTGCCCGCTTCGCCGGCTCTTGCCGCTTCAACTGCGGCATTAAGCGCCAGAATATTGGTCTGGAAGGCGATATCTTCGATTACTTTAATGATTTTGCTGATTTCACCGGATGCCGCATCGATATCATTCATCGCGACGAGCATTTGTGTCATTTGTCGGTTGCTTTGTTCCACTTCCGCGACTGTTGCTTTAACATTATTTGTTACGCTTGCAACATTGTGGGCGTTTTCACGAACTTTTTCTGAAATATCTGAAATCGAAGCG
>JAEWYE010000009.1 GCA_023458755.1 Bacillota bacterium
CAATTAAAAACCTATATCCATAAATACAATGCTTTTCCTATGCGCCCTCTCAAGTGGCAGTCACCTAAACAGGTGCTTCATGATTTCTTTACTCTTGGTGTAACATATCATTGACAAACCTACAAAAATTTCATCATTCCTTCATTATTATTTAATCCGCGGATAATTCAATACAAATGATTTATCATATTTCGATTTATTTCGTGAAACATTATCACAAAAATCGGTTTATATGATAAATTGCACGTATAATAAGATAGATTGTATTTTTATGTTATTTGCTGCTTCATAGGGCATCTAAAACTAAGTGGGGTGAGTGTTTGACAAATAACTACCTGGGCAGGAATTTGCGCGAATTGCGCGAAAAATGCGGATATACCCAGCAGCAAATCGCAAAAGTGCTGAATATTGACCGTTCAACTTACTCCTACTATGAAACCGGCAAGACCTCTCCCGACATTCCATCTTTAATTGTGCTTGCAAATGTCTATTCCGTCAGCATAGAAGACCTGCTTGGGCAAGACCCGCAAGCGCCACAGGCTTTAAATGATTCCGGCAGTCCGCAAGCTGCTATTGTCAGCAATAAAGCGGATAAGAATATTATGCAGAATGACAGTCATATTTATGATTTAACCAAAGAGGAAAAGCAGATTATTTGCTACTACCGTGCGGCAAAGCCGGAGGTTCGCCAGGTAATTATGGATTACATTAGTGCGAACAACAATACTGCGAACAAAAGCAATAAAAAACAATAGCGACAAACATAGCATTTTATTTTGCTGTTTTGATTCTTTCGAGTTGAAAGGCAGCCGCCCTTGTGCTAAAATATAGATTGGCAATAAGCTTGCTTTTAATGATAAGTCAAAGCAAGATTCTGTAAAAAGGAATCGTTTGCTTTGGCTTTTTTTATTCGTAATACACGATTTACAAAGGAGGATTTTCATGTACGATATTGCAGTGATTGGATGCGGCATTGTCGGCGCCGCCGCGGCGCGTGAGTTTTCCAAATATCAGGTTTCAGTAGGTATATTTGAAAAAGAAAACGACGTTGCCGACGGTACCACCAAAGCAAACAGCGCCATCATCCATTCCGGCTATGATCCTCTGCCCGGAACCTTAATGGCCAAACTGAACGTGCGCGGTGCGGCATTAACCGAAGAACTTGCAAAGGAGTTGGAGGTAGCCTACAGCCAAATTGGCTCGCTGACCCTTGCATTTACGGAAGAAGATAAAAAAACGATCCAAACGCTCTATGAACGCGGTATCGCGAATCACGTGCCCGGCATTCGCATTGTAAGTGCGGAAGAAGTGCAGCGCATGGAGCCAAACCTGAATAAAGAGGTAAAATGCGCGCTTTACGCACCCAGTGCGGGAATTCTGATGCCGTGGCGGTTTGCGCTTGCACTGGCGGAATCCGCCGTAATAAATGGTGCTGAGCTGCATTTAAGCTGTGTGGTAACCGGAATCGACAAGGCCTCAAACGGTTTTGTTCTGCACACCGCGAAGGGCGACTTTGAAGCCAAGACCATCATCAATGCCGCCGGAACGCACGCCGATGTCATTCATGATATGGCAGCCCCCCACCGCTTTACCACGTATCCAAGCCGCGGACAATATTACTTATTGGATAAGAGTGCGGGTGATACCGTTCATCACGTTGTTTTTCAATGCCCGACAAAACTGGGTAAAGGCGTTTTAGTAAGTCCGACCATTGATGGGAATCTGATTGTAGGCCCGAACGCGGAAGCAATTCACGATGCCGACGACCTAGCAACCACTGCGGAAGGACTGGATTTTGTACGGCAAAAAGCGGCACTTTCCGTGCCAAATCTCGCGTTCCGGGACTCCATCCGCAACTTTGCCGGCGTACGGGCCGTAACCGATATCGACGACTTTATTATTGAAGAGGCCGCTCCGGGATTTTTTGACGCGGGCGGCATCAAATCGCCGGGACTAACCAGTGCGCCCGCCATCGCGGAATATCTTGTAAATTTGTTACAGCAGAGTGGCACCAAATTTGTACCGAAAGAAAAGTTCAGAAAGAACCCCAGAAAGATAGAATTTAAAAATCTTTCCGCAGAGGACAAACAGCGTGTAATTGCGAAAAATCCTCTCTACGGGCGTATCATCTGCCGCTGTGAAACCATAAGCGAAGGGGAAATTGTTGATGCGCTGCATGCCCCCATTCCTCCGTGCACCATTGACGGCATAAAGCGCCGGTGCGGAGCCGGTTTGGGCAGATGTCAGGGCGGCTTTTGCAGTCCGCGTGTCCACGAAATCATCGCGCGCGGGCTTGGCATCCAAATGGAAGACATTCAGATGGACAAAGAAGGCAGCGTCATTCTTACCGGAGAAACCAAAACCGGAGGTGGAACCAAATGAATTACGATGTGATTGTAATCGGAGGGGGCCCTGCCGGACTTGCGGCGGCCTGTGAAGCCTATGAAAACGGTGCGGAACACATCCTTATTCTGGAACGTGACAAAGAGTTGGGCGGCATTTTAAATCAATGCATTCATAACGGATTCGGTCTGCACTATTTTAAAGAAGAACTGACCGGACCGGAATATGCGGACAAATTTATTACCCTGCTGCGGGATACGCGTGTGGAAGTAAAACTGGAAACCATGGTACTGCACATTGCCGATCATGACGACAAACATTTTCGCGAGGTGCACGCGGTAAATCCTACAGACGGCTATTTGGTGCTTACCGCCCATTCGGTGGTACTCGCTATGGGGTGCCGGGAACGCACGCGCGGCGCTATCGCGATTCCTGGCGACCGGCCTTCCGGCATATTCACCGCGGGAACGGCACAGCGCTATGTAAACATCGAAGGCTATATGGTGGGCAAGCGAATTGTTATTCTAGGCTCCGGTGATATCGGATTGATTATGGCACGCCGCATGACGCTGGAGGGCGCGCAAGTACTTGCCTGTGTGGAACTAATGCCGTATTCCGGCGGCCTAAACCGCAACATTGTGCAATGCCTGAAGGATTTTAATATTCCGCTCTATCTTTCCCATACGGTTACCAATATAAAAGGAAAAGAAAGACTGGAACAGGTGACCGTTGCTCAGGTAGATGAGCATCGCAAGCCGATTCCCGGTACGGAGATGGTATTTGACTGTGACACGCTCCTGCTTTCCGTCGGATTGATTCCTGAAAATGAGCTGACACGCGAAGCGGGCATTGAAATGGATAACCGGACAAACGGCGCGGTTGTATATGAAAACATGGAAACCTCCATGCCCGGCGTATTTGCCTGCGGCAATGTGGTTCATGTACACGATTTGGTGGACTATGTGACCATGGAAAGTCAGCGGGCGGGCAAAGCCGCTGCCGAATTTGCAAGGAACAGCGGTTCGGCAATATCCGCAAAAATCATTCAAGTAAAAAACGGTAACCGGGTAACATACACGGTTCCGCAGAAAATCCGCATGGACAAAGCCGAGAAATTGACCGGGTTGTTTTTTCGCGTAAACAACAACTATAAAAATGTAACGGTTACGGTATATGACGGCGAAGCCGCAGGCGGAAAAGTCCTTGCAAAATTTAAGCGGGAGCAGGTCGCACCGGGCGAAATGGAGCACATTTCCGTACCGAAGGTGCTTCTGGATAAAATGGAAAGCGGCGTAATGACGGTTGCGATTACGGACAATGCGGAGGTGGATAAACAATCATGACCGAACTGATTTGTATTGTATGCCCCAAGGGGTGCCACCTGCATGTGGATGAGCAGAACGATTACGCGGTAACCGGGAATTCGTGCGAAAAAGGAGCCGCCTACGGCAAAAAGGAACTGGTAAACCCGACGCGTGTGGTTACTTCAACGGTTCGAATCCATGGCAGCGCCTGCCGCAGGCTCCCGGTAAAAACGGATTCCGACATTCCAAAGGCTCTGGTTTTCGATGCTGTACGCCTGCTGGATGAGGTAGACATCACCGCTCCTGTCGCAATCGGAGATATTATTCGAAAAGATGTTCTTGGCACTGGCGTTAACTTTGTGGCAACAAAGAATATAAAATGAGTAAAGGCCGACATCGCGAAATGCGATGCCGGCCTTAAATTACACCACCTGAAAAATGTAGAATTTCAAATAGTCGGTTTCGGGAACATTCCACATAATCGGATGGTCGGGTGCCTGTTGGCGGGCTTCAATCTGGCGCAGTGACACCGAAGCATCAAACGCGGCAGAGCGCAGCATATTGCGGAAAAGCGTATCCGTCATGAAATGCGAGCAGGAACACGTGGCAAGATAACCGCCGTGCGGCAGCAGCTTCATAGCGCGCAGATTGATTTCCTTGTAGCCTCTGGTGGCATGCTCCAGAGTTTGGCGAGACTTTGTGAACGCGGGCGGGTCCAGAATAATAAAATCATATTCGCCGGTATGAATCTCCGGCAGCAAATCAAACACATTGACCGCCTGAAAACTGATGCTGTCCTGCAGCCCGTTGCGCCTTGCGTTTTCGGAAGCCATTTCGATTGCGGACTCCGAAATATCCACCGCGTGCACGTGCTGTGCACCGCCTTTGGCCGCGTTGAGCGCAAAAGAACCGGTATGGGTAAAGCAATCCAGTACCTTTTTGCCACGGCTCAGTCTTGCGACTGCCTGTCGGTTGTACTTTTGATCTAGGAAAAAGCCTGTTTTCTGTCCGTTTTCAAAATCGACGCCGTATTCGATTCCGTTTTCCACAATTGTGGTCTGCGTGGACTGCGGCACAGTCTGTCCGTCCAGCGCAAAAAATCCCTTACCCTGTTCCATCCCTTCCAACTGACGGATGGCTACATCGTTGCGTTCGTAGATGGCGTTAATCTGCTGTCCGTCCTCTTTCAGAATTTTATACAAAAGAGGAAACAGCATGGGCTTGATGCGTTCGATTCCCAGCGAAAGCGTTTGTGTTACCAGAATATCCTGAAAACGGTCTACCGTCAGGCCGGGGAAAAAGTCAGATTCCCCAAAAATCAGCCGGCAGTTGGTGATATCCTCTCCCATTACGGTTTTGCGGTATTCCCACGCGTGGCGCAGGCGGCGTTCATAAAATGCCTCGTCAAATTTGTCATTCGCGTTGCGTGAAATAAGACGGATGCGGATTTTGGAATGGTCGTTGATAAAACCCGTACCCAAATATTTTCCTCTTGGGCTTAGAACATCGACCAGATCACCATTTTGATAGCTGCCCTCTGTTTTTACCAGTTCGGTATCATATATCCACGGGTGCCCCGTTTGAATGCTGTTTTCCGCTTTACGCGTTACACTTACTTTTGCAAAGGCTCTTTCCTGTTTCATTGATATTCTCCTTTAAAAGTTTCGTTCTTATTATATTCAATTTGATTTTGCAATACAAGGGCAAAGCCTGATTTTACTGTCTTCTCATTTCGGGATGTCTGCAATCGTTAAAGACCAAATTACAATAGAAAACCACAACCCCTATATGTGGATTTTATCATCCGCCATATAGGGGTTGCCTTCTGTTTTAGTCTCTTTACACTAAGTTTAATTTTCCTGTGCTTTCTGCCTCTGCTCAAGCAAAGACTTTACTTCGTCGATATCAAGCCGAAACAGTTTTGGATCAAGGCGCTGAAAAAGTGTTTCATGGTTCAGTACAATCATGATGCGTTTACCGGCATTTTCAAAACAGACAATACCCTTGACAACCGATACGGAACCGTTTATGCCGCTCACCGGGCTGATATCACTTTCGTTGATTTCCAGCACATTGTTGAGCGCATCCGCTTCCAGTGCGATTCTGCCCTGCTCAAGCTGCAACAGCAGCAGATGTGGGCTGTCTTTTGCACTATTCGGGCGTTCGAACAGCACATGGGTATCCACCACCGGAATACAGGAATTCCGGTAAACAATGGCACCCTTCATAACGCCGGTGCAGCCCGGCAAGTCAATAATCTGGCAGGTATCAATCACTTCGGCAACAATGGACTGCTCCAAACCAAAAAGTTGGTCGCCAATCACGAAGGTTGCAATTTTTTTATGGCTTTCTTTATCGTGCAGGGAAATGTCCATTTGCTCAATAAAGTCATTCTTCGCTTTTGCTTCATTCAGATTATCGTAATCCGCCATTTTTTCAAACACAAAGGCCAGAACATCATTTTGATAACCGTCGTGGTGCTTATACTCACGGTAGCTGGAAGAACATACACAGCCCACGGAATAGTAACAATTTTGATAAACAAGGATTTCGGAATGAGACATTCCGTTCTCCACTTCAAAAAAGTTATCCGGCAAATCCAGTTTGCTGCCCACCGTCAGTCGGCTGCTTGTGGAAGAAATAATATTGCCCTGTCTGTCGGCAAAAACGGCGAAGGTGTCTTCTTTATCCTGTATGTTGTCGTCAAGCATCGTTTTGAACTGAAATTCGCTGTCAAATACAATGCCGATTCCGCCCACCGTACTGCTGTTGTTTGTATCCGTAATGGACGCACCGTAAACATAGGTATACTTGCTGTCATACAAATCAGTGGATGCAAAAGGAGAAACAAAATATTTTTCTTCGTTGCGGTTGCCTAAAATATTGCGAATATAGTCCGCATCCAGCACCTTACCGATATCACGGCTGCGGGTCGGATTCGATACCGCGATAATTTTTCCGGTTTTGTCAAACAGGAATAGGTTGGAATAAACGGTATACAGATTGTTGATATAGGATAACACAGCGGTGAGCTGTTCCAAATCTTTCTCGGTTATTTCCCTTTTAGAGAGAATCTTCTTGAATGTGGAGTCAAGGGCCCACCACCGGCAGTCGTCGGAACGCTCATACAAGTTACGGTCCATAATATCAACACAGAGGGAAGCAAGAAAACTGACATCCAGCAAACTGGTGGAAATCAAGGTGGCGAACAGATTTTTATTGGACTTCTTAAAAAGCTGGCTTGTACCGGTTCCGATTTTGTTAATGGAACTTAAAAGCGGACGCAGCCGCATTTCTTCATCGGTCAGCACTTCATTTTTCGCGATGATTTGCCCATTGTACACAATGCGCCGCAGGGAACGGTTGATTGTTTGGGTTTTCATCACAATTTCCTGCAGCTTTGTGGAAAACGAATCCGCCTTTTCCATTAGCCCGTTCATGACTTCGGGCGGAATGTCGTTGAGTGTTCTTGAGACCTTCTCTTGAAACGCAAGCTGAACGGGAACCATCACGTGCCCTTTCCACCCCAGACCAAAATAGCCCTGATACCCCTTGGTTTGTACAGTTTTCGCAAAGTATTCCAAACCCCGGTAGTACATTACCGCGCTTTCCGTATTTTCAGCGGATTCCAACGTAATTCCGGTTGGCACATGATTTTCGTCACTGCTTGCAAGCACCTGATTGCTTTCGTCCAGAATCATGATGACAGAACCGTCGTAATCGATATCCAGCTTTTTAAAAATGCGCTTCATCTCATTTCCAAAGCGGAAGCACAGGCAGATGATACCGATGACTTCTTTGGAATCTTCGTCTATAATTTTGCTGGAGAAAATATGGGCTTTCGTTTTGTTCGCCTGCAAAGCGGAGAAACGATAGGTTTCCGCAAAGCCCTCTTTGGACTGCAGGGTATCCTGCAACAGGGGATCTGCAATCGTTTGACCGACGATTGGACTGTCTTTATCCAGATTTGCGAGTACGGTAAAATCCGTGTCTAAAATAATGATTTCCTCATACACCGAATATTTAGCCACGTATTCGCCAAGACGTTTTTCAATGAGTTCCCGCTGTGCATCGGTTCTTTCCGCGGAGCGGACAAAATTGCAGATATCTTCATCCGTAGCAAGAAAACCGACATCGGCCGTCCTTTCATAAAGATTGCGCACCAGAATATCGACGGCTGCCTGTGCCTTTGCGATCATTTTCTGTTCCAGCTTATTTCGTGTTTCCGTAATCAGAGTTTGGGTAAGGCTTTGCTGCAGCGTCTCGAAGCCTTCCTGAATATTCGCCATGCTTGGCAGGATATCCTTTGCTTGGGTCGGGCAGTTGACTTCACAGAGAAGCTTCACATTATCCCATTGGTCGTTCAAGGCAGAGAAATTCTTGTTAAGTTTTAAAACGTCGGACATATGCGCCAGATAATCCTGCTCTTTGTAAATCTTCATTCTTTTTCCCTACTTTCTCCACAAAAAAAGGCACTTCAAGACAAAATGTCTTAAAGCGCCCTTGCTTAATTATTTAAACAAGAATAGCACGTTTTGAAAGATTTTACAAGATTATTCGAGCAATTTTGTCATTTAATTCTGTCATTTTTATACTCTATCGCTTGCTGTCTATTTTTCGTCAAGAAACGACGGTGCCATATACTTCCGTATAGCGGTGTTCCCGACAGTCCTGCTGTAAATCCTTGTAAAAAGCCAGAACTTCCCGAATCGTTCCCGGCCCATAAGAAATCTCATAATCCGCATATTTTTCTTTGGACTCGGTCAGCTCAATAATGCCTTTATTCAGCTTTGGGAGCAAAGCAGTAGCCAGGCCGGATTCCGTCTGATTCATAAGGACCCATCCGCTTGATGCCGTGACTAAATCACGGTATTTCCAACTGATGATATGGTTTTCCCCTAGCGTTACCCATTGCTTTTCCTGTACCTGCATTCGAAGTGAAACGCAATAATTCATTCAATGTTCCTCTGTTTCTTTATTCAGTCGTAACTCCAACCCAATCCTTACGTTATTATGTTCCCTGATTGTATTTCTATCAATTTATTCGTAAATACAGACAATTTTTTTGGGGTATTTTTCATAGAATTCCCCTTTTTCCAAAGGCAAACACCTGCAGACTTTCCAGAAAAACAACAGGAAAAAACCGCCAACCCTGTTATAAGACTGGCAGTAAGATGCTTTTTTATATTACCTGTATAGTACAGCGGTTCCGGACGCGGTTACCATTAACATACCGTTGTTTGCTCCAAGTACTTCATAATCCACATCGACACCGACAACGGCGTTCGCCCCCATCTGGTAAGCACGCTGTTCCATTTCTCGCATGGCGTTCTGTCTGGCCTGAATCAGTTCATCCTCATACGTCTCGGAACGTCCGCCAAAAAAGTTGGAAAGTCCGGCGGAAAAATCCTTGATAAAGTTCACACCGGAAATAACCTCGCCAAAAACAACACCTTTATATTCCGTAATTTGCTTTCCTTCAATGGTCGGGGTAGTCGTAACAAGCATTTTGGCGCCTCCCTGCCTTTTGTCTGTTTTGTGCATGTGTATTCATTTTACCACCGAATAAAAGAATGTCAATACAGCAGTATTACGGCAGTTTTTGACTAATTGCAAACATGTATGAACCACAAATTTACAATACTTTTTTTACATTATACAGAGTGCTAAGCACCAGCCAGTTCTGTGGGAAGTAACCGTTCAGGTTCCAGTAGCTAACCCCGCCCAGATTGTATTTTTTCACAAGTTTCAGTTTTGCTTCAATGCTTCTGGCATCCTCAAACCAAACCTCATGGTTTCGCCCGTCTTTAAAATACGTGAAATACGGCGACTGTGCCGCCGCGTCAAACTGGATTTGTGCGCCCACCTGCGCCGCTAAATCAACGGCTTCCAAATTGGTAATCGGCCGCGCGGTTGAACCTTTTATAAAGGGCAGCGTCCAGTCATAACCGTAGTTTGGAATGCCCATTAAAATCTTCTGGCTTGGCATTACCGAAACGGCATACTGAATCACCTTTTCGACCAGGTCGAGCGGAGCGACTGCCCGCGCGGGACCGCGAAGATATCCCCACTCATAGGTCATAAGGATGACATGGTCAACAAGTGAGCCGTGTACGGGATAGTCGTGCGCTTGATACAAAAGTCCCGGCTGATCGGCACTGGCCTTTGGAGCCAACGCGGTTGAAACAATATAACCCAGCGGATGGAGCCGATCGACCACCTTTTTTAAAAATTTGTTATAGTTTTGTTTGTCCTGCGGCAGGATGTATTCGAAATCAATGTCCAGCCCGTAAAAATTTTTATCTTTCAGTGTTTTGATTACGTTATCCAGCAGAGTGTTCTGCACCTGCTCTGTCGTTAGAATCGTATGCGCAAGATTGCTGTCAAAGCTGCCGCCCTCTTTGATATTGGTAATAACCATGAGCGGTGCGACCCCCGCCTGTCGGGATGCCTGTATGACCGAATCGTCCGGTATGGGGATAAGGCTGCCGTCCGCCTTTATCTGATAGCTGAACAAACTGGTGTAGGTAAGGTACGGCAGGGCACCCTCCAAATCCGCTTTGTCCATATCGGCGAACGCATAGCCGTTTACTTCCATAGTGCCCAGCTTTGCGGCGTTGCCGGGAATGACAATCACCTGACCGGTATGCAGCCGGGAAGAATCCTCAATATCCGGATTGGCGGCAAGAATGTTAGCGACCGTTGTGCCGTAGCTGCGCGCAATGGCGTAAAGCGACTGCCCATAGGTAACGGTGTGGCGAACATCGTTCGGAATGATAACCAAAGCCTGACCGATTACCAGTTGTTCCGGATTCTTGATTGCATTATCCGTTAAAACTTTTTGCGGGGAAACGCCAAATTTTTTTGCGATTGAGTAAACTGTATCCCCGGGGCGCACCGTATAAATGACCAAACTGATCACACCTTTTCGTAAAAGTAGCCATCATGGCTGAAGCGAACCGCTTTTTCTTTTACAATATATGTGCGTCAATATCGGCAAATTCTTAAAATAGTGAATTATGGTGTGAAACCGAATCTTCCAACACCTTTTTTTCAAGCGGATTTTCCAGCTTTGGCGCCAATTTTTGCAGGGAGCCGAATTCCGTCAGATTGTTCCAATAGCGTTTCGGCATATGCGTCATGCGGCATTTAGGATTATGGCGCCCCTGAATCTCGATGGTTTTATAAAACAGCCGCCACAGTTCCCGAAAGGATTCCTCCTCCTCATCCGGTTCGGGCATCTGCAAACCTTCAATCGGTATGATTTCAGAACGGTAAGGCTGATAAATGAGCGCCATTGAATGCGTTTTATCATGAATCAGGAAACGTTCTTCCGGGTAACGCTCGCAAAAGTGCTGCGTCAAAAGCGGAAGAACATAATTTTTCGGCTCAATTTCCGCCACGAGGGCACCGTTGAAAATTGAAAATCGCACAAAACCTTTCAGCAAATGGCTTTCGTTATTCAAATGCTTAACCGCCTTAAACAGAGTGTTCACCACGTCGTCCGCCAGCATATTCATCACGCTGGGGCCATACTGATACCCCATGCGCAGGAATAACAGAATATAACGCTCCTTTTTCTCCAAACATGTTAAAAATGCGTGCTGCACGAATTCAAGCGCCGGATAGCCCATGATGCTTGGAATAGAAGCCAAAACACGCTCCGCCTTCTGTGCATCGGTAAGAATTTCTTTTACCGGCAGCAGGGTAGTCTGCGGTGCGTCCGGCGGCACAATATTTTCCGGAATCTCCCGCTTTTCATAGCTTTCAAACACACAGCACAGCAGGCCGTCAAAGCTGCCGTCATACTGATAAATCACATTTGCCCCGTTAAGCATTTTCGAATATCCTCCTGTGAGAGTGCCGTTTGACCCGACTGTTCAAAAAGAGAAAGCTGTTCCGGCTCCCACTCCGATAGTGCGGGCAGATTCTGATGATACATACCCAGCGCCTTTTCCGACATAAGGGAACGAAGTACCGCGTCCTGCGTAATTTTCAGTCCTTCCGCGATTTTGCCGCCGCAGGTGATGAAATACTGCGCCCGTTTAAGTACTACTCCCAGCTTTTTTAATCCGTCAAAGCTGAGCGCGGTTGTCCGTCGGGTGGCGGTAATGCGCTTTGCACTGGTCACACCGATTCCCGGCACACGCAGCAAATCATCGTAGGGGACGCGGTTGACCTCCATGGGAAAAAGCTCCATATGATTGATGGCCCAATTGCATTTCGGGTCGACATAGGGGTTAAAGCTTTGGTGGTTGTTATCCAAAAGTTCATTCGCCGTGAATCCGTAAAACCGCAAAAGCCAATCCGCCTGATACAGCCGGTGTTCCCGTAAAAGCGGCGGTTTCGTATCCATAGAGGGGAGAAGCGCATTTTCCGTTACCGGCATGTAAGCGGAAAAGAAGACGCGTTTGAGCTGATATTTTTTATACAGCCCTTCGGTCAGGTTGAGAATCTGGAAATCTGTATCCGGCGTTGCGCCGATTATCATCTGCGTACTCTGCCCCGCCGGGGCAAACTTTGGCGCGTGGCGGTATTTTACCAACTCCGTGCAGTTTTCCTGAATACGGTTCTGAATATACCCCATTGGTGCCAAAATGGAATGTTTTGATTTGTCCGGTGCCAAAAGCCGCAGGCTGCTTTGCGAGGGCAGCTCAATATTCACACTCATGCGATCCGCCAGCATACCCAGACGGGAAATCAGCGTGCTGTCTGCCCCAGGAATCGCCTTGGCGTGAATGTAGCCGGAAAAGCGGTACTCTTCCCGCAAAATTCGGAGTGCCTCAATCATTTGCTCACATGTATAATCGGGATTTTTCAGCACACCGGAGCTTAAAAACAAGCCTTCAATATAATTACGCTTATAAAAATTGATGGTCAGCTCCGCCAGTTCACGCGGAGTAAACGAAGCGCGCGGCGTATCGTTCGAGCGGCGATTGACGCAATATTGACAGTCATACACACAGGCGTTGGTCATGAGCACCTTTAAAAGCGAAATGCACCGACCGTCCCCCGCGAAGCTGTGGCAGATTCCGCAGGCCGACGCGCTGCCGATTGAGCCCGCTGATGCTTTTTTGTCCACCCCGCTGGAGGTGCATGCCGCGTCATATTTCGCCGCGTCTGTCAATATTTTCAGCTTGTCAAACACGTCCATTGAAATCCGCCCTTTCTCTGCTCTTATTATAATATAGAACATTTGTTCTTGTCAAGGGAAACTTTTCTTGCAGCAACGCTTTCGGCACAGAAAACAGAACGTGAAACGTGTCGACGAAATCTTGACAAGCATTCTTCATCGTGATAACATATAAAATTAATAGAAGAAACCTTTGAAGTGAGAATAAAACCGTAAAAAGCGCCCACAGAGAGCGGACGATGCTGAAAACTCCGCGGAAATGCTGTATGGTAAATGGGTCACCGAGGGCAAGGGGAAAGGCTTTGTGCCGAGTATCTGCGACGTATTCCGGCGTTATCGGCAGAAAATGTGTTTGCATTTTCGTAAGAGTGGATTTATTGGCGGCAATAAATCAAGTAAGGTGGTACCACAGATTTTCAGATCTGTCCTTTATAAGAAGGACAGGTCTTTTTTATTTTATGTGAAATGTTTCAGTCAATGCGGCAGTTTCAGCATGGAGTCTTTGGGCGCGCTTATTTTATCCTGAAATGTGAGGTTTTTGGTTATGAAAAAATTTTTAATGGGCAATGAAGCCATTGCAATGGGTGCGATGCACGCCGGGGTGAATCTGGTTTGCGGCTACCCCGGCACACCATCCTCTGAAATTTTGGAAACCGTCGCAAAAAATAACACGGACGGTAACATTTATGTAGAGTGGTCGGTCAACGAAAAAGCGGCAATGGAAATTGCCGCGGGCGCTTCATATGCCGGCGCGCGGACACTTGTCACGATGAAGCAGGTGGGTTTAAACGTTGCGTCCGACCCGCTGATGAGCCTTGCCTATGTCGGCGTTAAGGGCGGTATGGTGATTGTTTCGGCAGATGACCCTGGCCCTATTTCCTCCCAGACCGAACAGGATACGCGCCATTTTGCCCGTTTCGCAAAGCTGCCGGTGTTTGACCCGTCTTCGCCGGAGGAAGCCTATGCCATGATGGAAGACGCCTTTGCGCTTTCGGAGGAATACCACACGCCGGTTTTGTTCCGCCCCACTACCCGCGTTTGCCACGGCTGTGTTTCCATGGAGATTGCGGACACCGATCCGGTACATAAGCCGGAAGGCTTCGTGAAAGACCCCAAATGGGTAATCTTCCCCCGCCTTTCTTACCAAAGCCATTTAAAAATTGAAGAACGCAATCCGCTGATGGGCGAAAAGCTTTCTTCCTACCGTTTTAATAAGCTGACCGGAAGCGGCACAAAGGGCATTGCCACCGGCGGCATCAGCTACGAATACACCAAAGAGGCTTTGGGCGACTGTAACGCAAAGCTGCTGAAGGTTTCCACGCCTCACCCGTTCCCCGAAAAACTCGCGCTGGAATTTTTAAAAGGTCTAAACGAAGTGATGGTCATCGAAGAACTTGACCCGGTGATTGAGCGTGAACTGGTCTATATCTGCGGCAAATACCATTTGAATGTGACCATCAAAGGCAAACTGAGCGGAGACGTGCAGAAAGCCGGAGAAAACACAGTAGAATCCGTAAAAACAGTTTTACATAATTATTTAGGCTTACCCGCACCGGAAGCGGAACAAGCACCTCCGCCTATGCCGGTTCGTCCGCCGGTTTTGTGCGCCGGGTGTCCACACCGCGCTTCTTTTTATGCGGTCAAACAGGCCATGAAGGGACAAAAAGCGGTTTTTGCCGGAGATATCGGCTGCTACACGCTCGGCAATGCAATGCCGCTCGATATGGTGGACACTTGCCTTTGCATGGGCGCAGACATTACTATCGCGCAGGGATTGCACCACATGGAGCCGGATACCAAGCATTTCGCGTTTATCGGCGATTCCACTTTCTTTGCCTCCGGCATTACAGGAATGGTCAACGCCGTTTACAACGAAAGCGACATCACACTGATTGTGCTTGATAACTCCACCACTGCCATGACCGGGCACCAGCCGCACCCCGGCACCGGCAGAACCATGATGGGACATGTTACCGAAAAAATCAGCATTCCCGCTGTTCTGACCGCTATCGGCGTGAAAGAGGTTGCGGTCGTGAATCCGCTGAATCTGAATGAAGCCGCTGCCGCGGTGAAAAAAGCCGCGGACTACAAGGGTGTTTCGGCGGTTATTTTCCAGTCTCCCTGCATCGCGGTCACAAAACCGTCCCCTGCGTATCAAGTCGATACCGATACTTGCATCGGCTGCAAAAAGTGCATCCGCGAGTTAGGCTGCCCTGCCATTACAATGGATGGAAAAAAGGCGTTCATTGAACCTTCCCTTTGCTACGGCTGTTCCGTCTGTGCGCAGGTTTGCCCCTGCGTCGCCATAAAAGGAGTGTGCTGATAATGACTGTTAACTGCATTTTAGCCGGTGTGGGCGGCCAGGGCACTGTTCTTGCCTCCAAACTGATTGCTCAAGCCGCCATGGATAAAGGGCTGACCGTCCGTACCGCTGAAACCATTGGCATGGCACAGCGCGGCGGATGTGTGGTAAGCCATGTGCGTATTGGGGATCAAATCCACTCCCCCATGGTTCCAAAGCAAGGAGCCGACCTGATCCTAGGCTTTGAACCCGCCGAGGCGGTTCGCTGCCTGCCCTATCTGAAAAAGGGCGGCACGGTAGTCGTCAGTAGAAAAGCAATTAAGCCGGTAACCGCTTCGCTCAGCAACTCCGGCTATGACGGCACCGAAATGCTCGCTGTGCTGCAAAAAGAAGCGGGAACCGTCATTGTCGTGGACGGCGACCAAATCTGCGCTCAATGCGGTTCGTCCAAAGTGCTAAACGTTGCCCTGCTGGGCGCGGCCTGTGCAAGCGGTGCATTGGGGCTCACCGCAGCCGATATTGAAACCGCCATAAAGGAACGTGTCGCTCTGCGTTTTGTGGAAATGAACATCAAAGCATTAGCCGCAGGTGCAAATGCCGCGGCATCAAAATAATAGAAATTCGGAAAGAAGGCTTTCGCCATGCAGATGAAGCAGGCACAGTTTGACCTTATAAAAGCCCAGTTGAAACATCTTGTTGCGCAGGACGGCTTTTACAAAAAGAAGCTGGAAGGCGTTGATGTGGACGCCATTCAGTCACAGTCGGATTTTGAAAAACTGCCCTTTACCTGGAAGGGCGATTTGCGGGAAGCGTATCCGCTCGGCTTGCAGGCGGTTCCCGACGAGGAAATTGTGCGCATTCATTCCTCTTCCGGTACAACCGGTACCCCGGTTATCATCCCCTACACCAAACAGGACGTGGAGGACTGGGCGATTATGTTTGCCCGCTGCTACGAAACTGCCGGACTGACCAATCTTGACCGTATTCAGATTACCCCCGGCTATGGTCTGTGGACTGCCGGAATCGGGTTTCAGGCCGGTGCCGAGCGCCTTGGCGCCATGGTCATTCCAATGGGGCCGGGCAACACGGACAAGCAGCTTCGCATGATGCAGGACATGAAGAGCACCGTTCTGTGCGCTACCTCTTCCTATGCGCTGCTTTTGGCGGAAGAAATTGCAAAACGCGGTATTACGGATAAAATCCACCTGAAAAAAGGAATCATCGGCTCTGAACGCTGGGGCGAAAAAATGCGTAAACGCATTGCGACGGAGCTTGGGGTGAAGCTTTATGATATTTACGGTTTGACCGAGGTTTACGGCCCGGGTATCGGCATAAGCTGTGACTGCGAATGCGGTATGCATTATTGGGACGATTACCTCTATTTTGAAATTGTAAACCCGAAGACCGGTGAACTGGTTCCGGACGGTGAAATCGGCGAGCTGGTGATTACCACCCTGAAAAAGCAGGGTGCTCCGCTCATTCGCTACCGCACCCACGATTTGACCCGCTTTATTCCGGGAGAATGCAAATGCGGCTCCCCGTATCCGCGTATCGATACGATTTTAGGCCGCACCGACGACATGGTAAAGGTAAAAGGCGTGAATATTTTCCCAAGCCAGATTGAGGAACTGCTGAAGGATATAAAAGGCGCTTCCAGCGAATATCAGGTAATGATTGACCATCTGAACGGCAAGGACATTTTCACTCTCTTTGTAGAAAAACAGCCGGACGCGGACAAAGCCGCACTGACCGAAGAAATCGGTTCTCTGTTCAAAACAAAAATCGGCATTACGGCAGTCATTAAGCCGGTGGCAATCGGTGATTTGCCCCGCAGCGAAAAGAAATCCACGCGCATTTATGACAACCGGTATTAATTCAAATAAGACAAGATCAGCCAGCCCGAACGTGTAGCATCATGTTCGGGCTGGCTGTTTGACTTGTTTCTTGGATGTTTTTTAAGTCAGCGGACTATATTAAAGGATATGGAAGGTATTTAAAATTGAGAAAAGAATGCCGAAAATGCTGATTACCAGAAAATAAATTGCAATACTCTTGATGGTATCGGTATTTCGGTTGATTTCTTTTTCTTTTTGCAGAATATCAAATAGAATCTGCAACTTAGTTTCTTCATCACTGATAAATTCAAGGTGATAATACTTCTTTACTTCCGCATAATCAGAATAATCATTGTCGCGTGTTTTTTCCATGCAGGTTACATAATACAATTCAAATTCATTCGGGTTCGTTTCTTTTGCCTCGTTGTATTCCTCTTCGGTAATCTCATGGCGAATCGCATACTTTTGCATAATTATTTGTTTCTTATCCACAATTACCACCTCAAAAGAATCTTATCATTATTTTACAGAAATTACAATACTAATCTATTTATTTTTCTAATCAGCTAAAAAGTTGTGGAATAAATTTCAAATCTTAATTCCAATTTAACAGGATTATAATAGGACTGGTTTATGCTGAACCCATAAGAATTTTATAAAACACTAGGAGGGTTCAGAATGAGTAAAACTCAAAAGGCAAAAAAAGCAGCCGCTTTCGCGGTATGCGCCGCATTGCTGCTTTCTACCGGGGCAACTGCGTTTGCCGCAAACACACCGGCCGATACCGCCGCCTTCAATGCCTGGAAAACAAACACATGGGACTCAAAAGCACAATATGATTCCGGTCATGTTGTACTGACTCCGGGTAAAGACGCCACCCAAATGAATTTTGCATGGTATTCTACTGCAAAAGGCACACCCCAAATTAAGATTTCCACGAAATCCGATATGAGCGGTGCAAAAAGCTTTACCGGCACCGCGGCGGCAATCTCCGCAACGAACGGAACCAATACGTATAAATCATCCAACAAAGTAACGGCAACCGGTCTAACCGAAAAAACTTCCTATTCTTACAGCTATTCCACAGACGGTTCTTCCTGGAGTACCCCAGCATCATTTAATACCCAAAGCAGCACTTCTCTCAAAATGATTTATGTGGGTGACCCACAGATCGGCGCTTCCGGCAAAACCGATTTGGATATTGCAAACGATGCCTTTCAATGGAACCTGACCCTGCAAACCGCTGTGAGCAAAAATCCGGACACCAACTTCATCCTGTCCGCAGGCGACCAAATTAATCAGGCAGACGCAAGCAGCGCTTCTCTTGTACGCCGCGAGCTGGAATATGCAGGTTTCCTGTATCCGACTGCTTTACGGAATGTTCCGGTTGCAACCACTATCGGCAACCATGAAAGTCTGGTCGGAGACTATACGCAGCACTACAACAACCCGAATTCAAATACAAATCTTGGCTCGACCGCTTCCGGCTGTGACTACTACTTTAACTACGGCAAAGTCCTTTTCATCGTTCTGAACAGCAATAACCGTGATTCCGCCGAACACGACAAACTGATGTCGACTGCGATTCACGATTCTGCAAGCAAAGATGCCCAGTGGAAAATCGTTATGTTCCATCATGATGTCTACGGTTCCGGTGCGCCTCACTCCGACGTGGACGGTGCAAACCTGCGTGCGCTGTTCGCTCCTCTTATGGACAAATACAACATTGACGTCTGTCTGACCGGACATGATCATTCCTACTGCAGATCGTACCAGATGTTGGACGGCAAGGCAATTGATTATTCATCTGATACCGTCACCGACCCGCAGGGTACGTTATATATCGCTGCCGACTCGGCCTCCGGAAGTAAATTTTACGATGTCAACACAACAAAACAGTATTACGCCGATAAAGTAAGCCAAACCAAAGACCCGACTTATTCCACCATCGCGATTAAAGACGGCAGCTTCACCATTCAGACTTTTGATGCAGCCAAAAACACGATGATTGATACCTATACGATTAACAAAAGCTCTGCAAAACAATCCCTTGCAGATCTCATTACAAAAGCAAACTCCGTGATCGCGGACAAAGCATTTGCCGCCACCTACACGGAAGCAAGCCGCAAAGCGCTGCAGGATGCTTTGAGCACTGCCAACACCCTTCTTGCAACCGACAAAGACGCAATCCCAGCAGGACTCTTTGGAAACTACGATAAAGCCATTCAAGGCGACAATCCGAACGATAAGCTGAACTATTACGCGTATTGCATGATAAACGGCGAAGAATCACGCGTGGAAGCGGGTTACTGCGCATTTCTTGATAAAACAATGGATAACAGTCAAAAACTTTTGACCGCCGCATCCGTTAACCAAGTCAGCACCTCTCTCAACTCGGCAATCAGCGGACTTACCAAAATTTCCGCAGCAGCCAGCTCAACTCCGCAATCTCCAAAAACAGGCGATCCTACCGCAGTATTGGTTACCGTCATCCTTTCCGGTATAAGCCTTGCTGTTCTTGCGGTACTTACCCTTGGCATGAAAAAACGCCGTGAAAACAGATAACTGTTTTCACGGAAAGCTATGAGTATTCCATCTCTTTCTTTATCCTAATATAAAGCAATACGGGAGCAGGCTTTTTGCTTGCTCCCGTATTGCTTTCTTATTCTGTTTTTAATTCTGGCTTTCGGTATTATGCCACGTTCACGGTAAGAAGGATGTTCGCAAACGTTCTTTTCTCACCGGTGGAGATTGCCAGTCGGACATTCGGCAGACAGCAGGCATCGTAAAATTCAAACCGTTCCAAACCGCTCAGCTCCATGCCGTCCAGAATTTTTTTGAACTCGTTAAAAATCGGCGGCTGTTCGCCGTCCGGAACCATCACTTCCGCTTTTTCGATATTGATTACCTGACTGAGGACTTCCAGTACGTGGGTGACCTCCGGCGTGCCGCTGGTAAGCCCGAGATAGACTTTTTCTGCATCTCCGGTCTTGGAATCCAACGGATAGTTTCCGTCCGCGATGAGGATTTTATCCCCATGACCGCAAAGAGAAAGGACACGCATGATATCAGGGTGAATACAAGCTGTTTTTAACATCGCGATTGCTCCTCCAATGTTATTTCTCGTTTTCTCTCAAATGTCCCAGCGTTCCGCCCGGATGCCACTTGACATATTCCGTCGGGGTAAGGCCTCTGGTAGTTTGCAGTACAACACTCAACCCCTGCAGAACAAACGCTTCGGCTAAAATGGAAGCGCGGGGCGCACGGTTCAGCGGGCCGCCCTCTTGTTTGACTCCCGCGAACAGGCAGGCTTCGCTTTCTTTTGCGAGCCAGGATTTCGGATTTCCGGTCACTGCAATAGTTTTGCAGCCATTGTTCTTAATGGCTGTTACAGTCGATTTCAGTTCCGTAGTTTCGCCGCTGTTGGAAATACAGATAACCACGTCGCCCGGAACCAGCTGTCCGCAGGAACCGTGCACAGCCTCGGTGCCATGCAGGAAATAGGTCGGCGTTCCGGTGGAAGACAACAGGGATGCCATGTAGTTTGCTACATGGGACGGCTTGCCGATACCCGTAATATGAACGCGATTCCCGTTTTTCTCGGCTTCCAATATAACTTCCGCCGCTTTTTCATACATATCGCTGTTCACTGCTTGGGCGAATTCATCGAACTCCTTTTTCGCCGTAACAACAAAAGTATCCAATGCTTGTTTGCTTTCTTCTTTCATCACGAGAATGTCTCCTTTCATTATTTTAAGCAGTCGAGCTTTGCAAAATCAAAGCCGCTGTAGTTTTGTTCTTTCATCAGCTGCACAACTTCTTCAATCTTCGGCAGAGAGGGCTGTGCACCCATACGCGAAACAGTCAGAGTAGCGGTATAGTTGGCCAAATCGAGCGCCTGACTGTGACTTAAACCTGCACACACAGCGGTGGTAAAGGCACCTACAAATGAGTCTCCCGCGGCGGTCGGGTCTTTTACCTCCACCACATCCACACAAGGGGTTAAGCAGAATTCCTTTTCGTTTGCCACAACAGCGCCAGCACTGCCCAGGGTAATGATGACATTTTTTACGCCCTTATTCAGTAATTCGTTTACCGCAGCCCTTACGTCGTCCTCGTTCACCTTTTTGCCTTCTTTGCGGATCTTTATTCCGGTAAGATCGGCGGCTTCGTGCTCATTTGGGGAGATATAGGCTAAGCAGGAAAGAATTTTATCGGAAAGAGGAGCGGACGGCGCGGAATTGAGCATGACCGGAACCCCTTTGTCAAAGGCATACTGTGCCACGATTTCATTGATTTCCATCGGTATTTCCAATTGCAGAATTACCATATCATACTGATCAATGGTATCCTTTAAAAACGCGACATCCTGCGGAGTTATATTCATGTTCGCGCCGGAAACCACAATGATGCGGTTTCTGGTTTCATCCTCACTCACTTCAAGCTGAACGTTGCCGATTGCGGAGGAAACCGTGGGATCGACCGCAATAAACTCCGTGTGAATTCCGGATTCTTTGCAGGAGGCGATCATTTTTTTGCCGAAATCATCATCTCCGACCTTTCCCACCATGGTAACGTCAGAACCAAGACGTGCCGCCTGCACCGCCTGATTGGCTCCCTTTCCGCCCGGTGCGGTCTGAAAACCGGTGCCCAGAACTGTTTCACCGGAATTTGGGAATTTTTTTGTGCTTACTATCAAATCCATAACAAAGCTGCCAACAACAAGTATCTTCGGCTTTCTCTGCATAATCTTCTCTCCTCTTTGCCTTTTCAGTCAAATCGCTGTTTCTTCTGCCCGAACCTTAAGAATCACTTTTTTTACCTGCTGCGACTTTTCCGTGCACACCAATGGCATATGTGCGTCCTGTGGGAAACAAACCACAAAAGTATCCGGCTCAAGCGCAACAAAAAAGCCCTGACCGTTATCCTGATAAAAAGCAATGTCCTTTTGCGTATCATATGGCTGTGAAACCGTCAGTTTCCCAGTGCTCTGAAAACCGATTTTCTCTGCACCGCAAAGAAGATATTGGATATCAATATACTTTTTGTGTGACTCCCAAAGCGCATCGGTTCTTTCACGGGTATCGGGCGTTTGGACCAAAGCAAATACATCATCGCCCTGTACCGGGTATTTGCCTGCATTCATCTCGGTAAAGTCCGTGTGCAGCAGATATTGAATGGCGCAGTCCAGATTTCTGTTGATTCCTTCATATTGGGACAAATTTTCTTTTGTATCGTAAATCATAACTCGTGCTCCTTTAAATCTGCCAGTCAGTTTTTCGCAATGTTCTGCAAAGCGAGGGCGGGGAATTCCCTCAAAAGCAATCATTGAATCTTTCATGCCAAATCCAGTTTCCAAAAAGCAATATCTACACGTTTAAACGTATAGGTAACAACCAGACTACCCGCATGGTAAATAATGCAGGGATAGGAGTATTCACCCGGTTCATCCTCCATTGTCAAAACCGTATGCCACGAAGCACCGTTATCTTCGGAACAGGACAGCGTAATCGGAGATCGCGGGCCCCAGTTGGTTCCAACCGGATTCGATACCAAAAACAATCTGCCGTCGGGAATACGTACCAAGTCGATTCCGCTGTTGTTATTTGGCAGTTCGGTCGCGTAGCCTTCGCACCAGGTTGTGCCGTTGTCGGCAGAGTCACTTCGGAAGATGTGTCCTTCCGAACTGCGCATCAGCATATGCACCTGCCCGGGTTTCGATTCCCACAAGGTAGGCTGAATAACACCTCGGCCACTGTAAGATTGCTCAGAAACGGGGATATTCTTAAAATCAGGGTTAATGGCATTTTCTTTGTGCAAATCAGCAAATATTTCATTGCTTTTCTGCCAGGTGGCACCGTTGTCATCGGAATAATCCGCAAAGCAGCGCCACTCCTCACTCTCCAAAGAGGCGGGAGCCAGCCATCTGCCGTTGGTAAGCAAAATTACTTTGTTGCGAACCGGGCCTCTTCCGCCCTTGTCACCCGCAACCAGCTCTTGCGGCTGCGACCAGGTCTCACAGTTATCGTAAGAAATTTGAATCAGCGTCTGCCAGGAAGAAATCTCTCTTCCCACTTTATAGAACAACAATACGGCGCCGTCAGGCCGCACAAATAACACCGGATTCCAGTGGGGCAGGTTCTCCTGTTGTGCTATTATCTGCAGCCTGCTCCAGGCTTCGTTTTGGCGCCGGGCGCCCCAGATGTTCACATCATCCGCGCCCTCTTTGCTGCCTGCGAACCAAACAGAAAAAACGCTTCCGTCTTTCAGAACTGCTGCGTTTGAAGCGTGGCAGCTCTGAAATGGTGCATTTTTTCCGCAGATGTACTCTTTCGAATAATTTTTAAATTCTTTGCCTTTTTCTATGCATTCGTTCATATCCATTATCCTTTAATACCGGAGCTTGCAATACCTTCCACAAAATATCTTTGCAGAACCAGGAACACAATCATGGTAGGAATAACCGCCATGCAGCATCCTGCCAATGCAGTACCATACTGGAACTGGGCGTTTGAATTAACAGAGCCCATAAACTGTGCAATACCAACCGGAAGTGTTTTTAAATTATCATCTCGGATTGCAATCATTGGCCACAGGAAGCTGTTCCAGTTTGCAATGAAGGTGAGAATGGTAACGGTGGAAAGCGCGGGCTTGGAAAGAGGGAGCATAATCTGCGCAAAGATTCGGAATTCACCGCATCCGTCAATTCTTGCCGCTTCTTCCAGCTCATTCGGTAGGCTGCGGAAGAAGCTTGTCAAGATGAAGATACTGGTTACGTTGGCAGCGGATGGGAAAATAATGGCGGCATAGCTGTTAAGAATACCGATCTTTGCGCACATCAGGTACAATGGAATCATATATGCCTGAATTGGAATCAGCATCATTGCAATGATGAGACCATACAAAAATTTTCTGCCCTTAAACTCAAAACGTCCGAATGCATAAGCGGCAAGAGAAGCGAACGCCAGAATCATCAGCGTGCCCAAAACGGCAGTAATCACACTGTTCATGCCCCATGAAAAATAGGGATATTTCGCAAGAACCGTGCTGTAGTTTGACATGGTAAAGGTATCCGGTATCCACTTCGGCGGATAACTGACAATTTGCGCCTCCGGTTTCACGGAGCTCACAAGGGCCCATGCAATCGGGAAAAGAAAGATGATGCATATCACGACTAGAACAATATACTTGACGCTTTTTTTCAATCCTTTTGTCATAGGTCACTCACACTCCTTCATCCACTTTTATAATTTTATTCTGCAATTTGATTAAGCCGACAAGAAGAATTAAAACGACCACTTCAATAGCGGAACCATAACCCATTTCATAGTTCTGGAAGGCAGAAGTATACAAATACTGCACCATGGTGAGCGTTGAAGTGCCGGGGCCTCCGTTTGTCATAACGAAAATCTGGTCAAACAGCTGGACCGTATTGATCAGAGTAAGAGTAACTACCATAGAGGTAATCGGCTTTAACATCGGCAGTGTAATTTTAAAGAACGTCTGCACCTTTGTTGCGCCGTCTATCATAGAAGCTTCGTAAAGGGATCTCGGGATTCCCTGCAAACCGGCAAGGAAAAGAACCATGTTATAACCTATGAATGACCAAACAACCACGACGGCAACGGAAATGAGTGCCATTTTATCATCGGTAAGCCATTGCACCGCGTTACCGCCCACATTTTTGATGTAATAATTTAAGATGCCAAAATTGTTGTCGTACATCCAGTTCCAAATAATACCGACAACAGCGGGTATTAAAACATAAGGAATAATCGATACAACTCTGCCTACACTTTTAAACTTCATCTTTTGGTTCAGAAGGATTGCCAAAAGCAAGCTGAAAACAATCAGCGGCGGCAATGTAAGAACAAAGAAGACCAGTGTATTCCACAGCGAAATGTGAAAGTTTGTATCAGTCGCTAACCTTATGAAATTGTCGAATCCAATAAAGGAAAGGCTGCCAGCCAAATCCCACTTGCAAAAACTGATATAAATACCGGCGATACTAGGACCAAGACGGAAAATAAAGAAAACTAACATATATGGCAACAAAAAAAGTGCCGCTATTTTACCCTGCGACCCTTTTAATGGTTTTATGCGGCGTGGTTTCGCAGCGACAGTTCCACCCACATCTTGCTTGATTACCTGCCCCTTTGACATAGTGAAATTCACTCCTTTTATCTGGAAAGGATTTTAATTTACGAAGATAGCTGCATGAAGATATTCGCTAGGCGTGAAAATTTGCGTTTTTTATGAGAGGGTGTTGCGAGCCGCAACACCCTCCTGTTCTGCATCAACGAAATCAGCTTGCTAAAATTTTATTCATGTCGCTCTCTAATTGTTTTACAATTTCATCCGCGTTTTTGTTGTTCAGTGTTGTGCCTTGTGCTGCGGTAAGAATCGGGCTTGGAGCTGCGCTGGAGAAGAGTTTAACGGCCTTCGGATTTGCCGGCAGGAATTTTACATAGCTGAGCTCTGCGTTATAAGCGTCGATACCCTTTAACTTAGTTGCTGCTTTCTGTGCAGCAAGGTTTGCAGGAATCTGGCCGGATTCTGCCCATTTTGCAGAGTTGTCAGATAACCATTTGACGAAAGTCTGGGCTGCTTTCTGTTTTGCAGCATCTTTGCTCTTCGGCAGTGCGAGTAATTCAGAAGCACCCCAAACAGCTTTTTGGTCAAAGATTTGCGGATATTCTGCTGTATCCCAGTCAAACTTTACAGCGGAGAAACCGGAAAGTTGCCAGTTGCCGTCGATAACCATTGCGACTTTACCTGCTTTAAAGTCATCAATTGGTGATTTTTCACCGTTCGGAACCACTTTGTATTTGAAGATTAAATCTTCCATATACTGAATAGCCGGAGAGACTTTGGAAGTATCCAAAGTAACTTTGGTCATATCACTGGTGAACGGATTGTAGCTCATTTGGTTCATAAGACCGTAAATTTGATAGAATGCATGGTGGTTCATTAAGAAGCCGAAGCCGTATTGCTTAACATTCTTGGAATCAAACCCACTGTCTGCGGCTGTTTTGCCGTTGGTGTCGATTGTAAGTTTCTGAGCTGCAGCAATAAATTCCTCTTTGTTGGTCGGAGCCTTTGCAATGCCGGCTTTCTTAAACAGATCCTTATTGTAATAAAGTGCATGCATGTTCACGTCGATCGGCACGCCATAGGAAGTTCCGTTGTAGGTGCTGCCTTCCCATGCTGTTGGAATATAATCGCTCTTGTTCAGGTTCATTGCTTTGATTGCGTCGCTGTCAAGCACGCCCATCTTTACGAACTGACCCATTTCAAATGTATGCATAGCGACAACATCCGGAGTGGAGCCTGCCTGATAATCTGCCAGGAATTTTGTGAACATTGCGGTCCACTGCTGAGAAGTAAAGTTTACTTTGACTGCTGTCTGGCTGCTGTTGAATTCATTTACCAACTTGGTCATTCTGTCGAGATCTGCGCCTGTCCAGCCGCCGTAGTAGTTAATGGTGGTAGTTCCGCTTGTGCTTGCCGCGGCACTGCCCGTGGAAACTGTGCTGCTTGCCGTTGAACTGCCTGCGCATCCGGTAAATGCAGATGCTAAAAGTGTTAAACTGGCAATTAATGCGATTGCTTTTTTCATTTTCATTTTATTTTCCTCCCAATAATAAAATTTGAATATTTCAAAGGATTTTCCTCTCCGTTTCTTCTATACTGCGTACAGAATACAGAAATTCCATCCTTAATGAAAACTAAATACCAAGTTTTTCTTCAAACGCTTTTGTCTGCGCAAGGATTTGCTCAAGTTCCAAAATCTCGGTCGCATCCTGCGGTGTCTGACGGCCTTTTCGAGCTAGCTCATTCATGGTAACACCGTTAAGATTTAAGAAACATTTTGCGTTTGCCGGATAATTTTTGAGCTCAATAAAGGAGCAAACCGTTAAAAAGTTTTGGACTTCCTGCGTTACGGCTTCATTCTCCTGCCAATGATGAGTCAACCAGGAGTAAAGCTTCATCTGGAAGTTTGCCATCACACCGCTGTATCCTGCAGCACCGAATTTTAAACTTTCAACCAGCGTTGCGGTGTTCGCATTGAACAAATGCATATTGGAGCCTTTGATCAGTTCTATCTTTTCCGCAATCTGACGGGCGTCACAGCAGGTGTCTTTTAAGAAATAGAAGCGTCCGGAGTCAACACAATATTGAATCACTTTCGGGGTCAGCAATCTTTTATAGGGATATGGGCATTCATAAAATCCCAAAGGCATTTCTTTCGGCAGGGACTTTACAATTGTGTCCAGTCTTTCTATGAAAATATCGTCGGATTCATTCTTTGATGCCAGACGGTTGCTGATGAGAATTACCGCATCCACTCCACAACTCGCAATTGCATTCAGTTCCTTGATTTGGTCTTGGATATCATAAGAAACATGGCCGGAAGCGATAACCGGAACTCTTTTGTTTGTCTTTTCTACCACAAATTTTGCAATTTTGATTCTTTCCTCAAGGGAAAGGAAGAAAATCTCACTGGATTGGCAATCGGCAAACAAACCGTCCGCTCCATTTTCTACATACCAATCTATCAATCTGCCCAAAGCTTCATAGTCAACACTGCCATCGGTACAAAATGGCGTTACCATAGTTGGCCATGCGCCTTGCGAAAAGTTATAACTCATACTGATTCCTCCAAATTCATTGTACGTCTGAGTGATATTCATTAATAATGAACGTTGGTTATATTTCTATTCATTTATGATGAATGACGTTCTTTATTTATATAGTACACAATTACTATAAACTTGTCAATAGTTTTACTGAATTTTTTGTAATTATGTTCAAACTGCATATGAATTCAATTAAATTCAGTTTTAGCACCTGTTTTTTGTAAAAATTAACAAAGAAGTTGTTCGGAATTGCAATCGAAAAAGAATAGCAAAAGGGCTGCAGATTTTTGTAATCTGCAGCCCTTAATTCGGCTCTTCGTTAATTTTTTAATCGAATAGCTGATTATTTCATTTGATTGTATTTTTCTTTGAGGTAATCGGCGACCGCCTTTATTCCGGCAGCCGGCTGCCCTTTCTTCAGACTTACTTCAAAAAGAGGAGCCTGTGAAACAGCACGAAGACCTTTTTGGAAATTCTCGCTGTCAAATCCTACCGCTTCTTTGAGGTCGCACTTTGTTAAGACAACCACATCCGCATAACTGAACATCGGCACGTATTTAAAGGCTTTGTCATCACCTTCCGGTACACTTGCCGCAAGCAAACGTACCGATTCACCCAGGTCAAACTCTGCCGGGCAAATAAGATTGCCTACATTTTCAATAAATACAATCGCATTTTTCATGTCGATTTGGTCGGCGCCATCCCGGATTACACGTGAATCCAAATGGCATTCACCGCATGTATTGATTTGAGACGCATGGATTCCCTGCTTTTCCAAATTTTCCGCATCAATAGACGAAGCAATATCGCCCTCAATTACGCCTACCGGAATATCGCTTAATTCTTTGGCAATTGCGGAAATAAACGTTGTTTTTCCGGCACCGGGAGCACCCATCAGATTTACCGCAAGAATATGCCGGTCGGAAAAATATTCGCGGTTCTCCTCTGCCAGCTTTTCATTTCCTTCCAGCAGTTCTTTCATAATAATAACTTCCATAAAAAAATCCCCATTTCTTTGCAGAATTAAATATATCATTGACCGTTAAAGGAGCGAATATAAAATTCACGCCCCGTACCTTTGATCAGCATAGAATCCCCGCCACATACCGGACATTGAAAATTCTTCCCGTGCGCGAATTCTTCCCCGCATTTTTGGCATTTCAGCATGGCGGGCCGATGTTCAAAAAGCAATTTCGCGCCTTCACAGGGAGTGTCTTTCGCGGCGATTTCAAAATACATTTGCACCGATTCATCAATAATGGAAGACAGCTCTCCTATGACTAAATTGATTTCCGTAATATTCCGAATCGCATTCTTTTTTGCTTCTTCCTGCATCACACGAATGATGTCAAGCACAACCGGCAGCTCATGCATATCAAAATCCTCCGCATTTATTTTTTAACACCCGAGAAAAAATAGATATCGGGTGTATCGGCGAGCATATCCATATTAAATAAACCGGAAAACTCGGCGGCCTCCTCCTGCGCGGAACGCAGCGGCCATGAAATTTGACTTACTGTACTGCCGGAATGACAGTGGTTGATGGAATTTCTACCTTCACAATGTGCAACCATTACTCTGCCCCCAACTTTCAGCATACCGGATATCTGCCGAGCAAACTTTGCCTTATCCGGAAAATGCGGATAAGCACTAAAAATCATAACGGTATCAAAGCCTGTTTCCTGAACATCAAATAAATCCGCTGCCAGCAGTTGAAGCCGCGAATCGGCAAACTTGCTGTGAGCTTTGGCAATCATTTTTTCTGAAAGATCAATACCGAGAATTCGAGCCGGATTGCGGGAAAGCATTTCCGGGATCATTACCCCCGTTCCGCAGGCAATATCCGCCACATGAGAGCCGGACGTTATACCAGCCAAAGTTACAATGGCCGCAATTTTCTCCTGACTGTATGCGCAGATATTATCCCATTTCTCGGCACGCTCATTGAAAAATTGCTTTATTTCATTTTGCTTATCCTTCATAGTTATCACGCTTTTTGTCTGTTTATAAGTCTTGCCTTTTCCAATGCCAGTACAAGTACCGGAATTATGAGTATTTGAATCACGATTCCGGGCACCGCCTGAACAAACGCTCCCGAAATAAAAGCGGCAAATCCATAGGGCTTACTTGCCATATTCATAAAAATTGCATTTGCCGCTCCAGAAACAATACGGCCGCCGATCATTGCGCAAATCAGCGCTGGGTAAGCATTCCAGCGGAGTTTTTGGTAAAAGATTCCGACCAGCGCACCATAGGCGCAAAGTTCAAGCATCATAGCCGGTGCTACGGGAAAAATCGGCGGCATGCCAGTCAATATCGACGACAAGAGCGGTACGATAAAGCCGCAGATTGCTCCGTACTGCCACCCAAACAGGAATCCGCAGAGAAGTACCGGAATATGCATTGGCAAAAAGGTTGGGCCAGCCCCGAACATATGGAAAAACATCGGCAATATAAGGCCAAGTGCTATGCATAATGCTGTTCCGGTAAGGTTTACAGTTGTTGATTTTTTCATAATAAAATTCTCCTTCAACAATCCCATAATAATTGAATAATTAAACTATTTTTATTTTTTTAAAAATTCTCCCATCCTTACTTAAAAAAAATACCACAAAAAGAGCTGTTCCATACAGCATCCCTTCGTGGTTTCATTTTTTCATCATATATTATTCCAATGAGCAGGATATACTGAAAGCCTTCATGACTTTATTATAGGATAACATTTTTACACAAATTGCAAGAAAAGTCAACACTTTTATGCACAAATGGCCTTTCATGCCAAAAAGCCATCACTTTTTTTCTTTATAACAGATCCCGTCGTAGGATATGCAAACTCCTTCTTTTGTCGTAATCATATTAAAATCAACCGTCACCGGATGGAACCCGATTCGCTCCAGCAACTTAACAAGACCTTCTCTGTCGCGTGCCATATTTCCTAAATAGATACATTCAAGGCCTTTCGTTGCATCGATGATTTCATCCCGCACACCGCCATATTCATTGAATACCATCCGATATGCCCGATATGCTTTTACCGTTTCGGCAAGATTTTTTCTTGCCACCATTTTCAAGGAACAGCTCTGATTCAAGTAACTGTCCACCGAGTTTACATCCAAGTACGACCCATACTCAATAAAATATCCTCCGTCCCATTTTGCCACCGTCACACTGCGCTTTTTCCCATTCTCAAGATAATAATAAACTACACAGGGAATCGCTTTCGTTTTTAGTTTTGTCACCAAGACGTCATAACCGTTATCTCCGTGACCGAATCCGGCAATATGCCGAACCATTCCGTCCCCCGGCACTCTGATTCCATTGATAAATTGGGCCATCTAGAAAGCTCCTTAAAGTTTAGTAAAGACAATATCCATTGTATTCCTTTTACCTATTTTTGTAAAGCCAGTATTCGACAATTTAATCCATTCTGCATCTGATTCTTATGCATAAAAACAAGCGCAAATGCCAAACTGCATCTGCGCTTGCTATTGTGCGAAACTATGTGGGTTGCATTAAATGCGAGCTTGAATTCGTTTTGCCCGATCCATCAGTAAATGTGCATACTCTTCAATTTTCTCGTCGCTAAAACGCAAGGACGGGCCGGAAAGGCTGATTGCGCCGATCAGTTGGTTATTGCCATTCTGAATCGGAACGCTGACACATTTAATTCCATACTCATGTTCCATATTGTCGATGGAATAGCCTTGCTGACGAATTTTTTCAATTTCTGCCCGGAAAGTCTGTGCATCGGTAATCGTGTAGGGAGTGAACGGTTCCATTTCTTCTTTCAGGACTGCTTCTGTACAATCATCATCCATGCAGGAAAGAATCGCTTTGCCCAAACTGGTGCAGTACATTGGCGCGACCACACCTTTGATTGCACGGACGGAAATACTGTGATTTGGGAAAGTCGCTTCCCGATAAATGATACTGTTGCCGTATGGGGTGGCAAAAAAGACCGTTTCACCGGTACTCTCGCTGAGTTCTTCCATATACGGCCGAATAATTGCCGCAAAGACATCATCTTGACTAAGCACATTGCTCAAAGCAAGAATTTTAAGGCCCAAACGGTACTGGCTGGTTTTGGGGTTCTTCTCCAGAATGCCGCAGGTTTCATACGTACTCATAATATTATAAACGCTGCTTTTGAGCATTCCGCTCAATTCAGCCAATTCGCTTACTCCCCGCTCCGGGTGGTTGTTATCAAAATAGTCCAGCAGTTTGATTGCTTTATACAGCGATTTAACTTTTGCGCCTTCCGGAAGTTTTTCATTTCTTTCCATTTTTATATCTCCCAATTTTATAATTTGCAGCACTTCCGCTTTGAAAAATGAACGGTGTTTTATAATGGTTAACATCATTCCATTATATAATATAATCATTTTTACAAAAAAGTCAATTGTTCGACTACACAATTATGAAGTTTTCTTCTGTATATTTTCACAACAGAAAGCGCTATTGAATCATTCACGATACCTTAAATGCAACCGGCCCACTCCAATTTTTCTGATTCATAACTACCTTCTTCTTTACTCTTCGTTCCAATTTGGATAAAAATGCTCTTCCTATGTAAACAGCCGTTTATACAGGAAGAGCATTTGATTGCTATTAATAAGGAATCACTCACGATTCTGCTTTAATAAATCTCGAATTTCGGCAAGCAGCTCGGTTTCTGTGGGAGCAGGTGCAGCCGGCTCTGCTTTTCCCTCGTCTTTTTCTTTCTTTGACAGCTTTTGATGCATCTTATTGATTGCCTTTATCATGAGGAAAATCGAAAGCGCGGTGATAAGAAAATTGATGACCGCCTGTAAAAACAAACCGTAAGAAAGGGTAATATTAGCGGAACCAAACAGACCCGGAATAACAAATTTTAAGTCTGCAATACTAATACGCCCCAGAATGATGCTGAGCAGCGGGGTGACAATATCCTTCACTAACGACGAAATAATTGCGTTAAAGGCACTGCCGATAATAACGCCGACAGCCAAGTCAATCACGTTGCCCTTCATGGCAAATTCTTTGAATTCCACTAAAAATTTTTTCATAAAACCTCCTGCTTTTTCTACTTCCATTTTCATTAAGGATACCCAATTAACCTGCCTCCTTAATCATTATATCAAAGCATTGGATTCTGTCCAGTAAAACATACTGAAAAGCTCAATTCCTTTGAAAAAACACATATGTAAAGAACCGTATACAGACATACAAATTCTTGTCCCATACTTCCTCTACGCTTTTAGTGATTTCACAAACCGAGAAATACGATCGTCATAATATTCCGCTGTGCTGACGCTGTCGCCTTTCATTTTCTTCATAACCAACTTATCGAGAAATTTCATTTTCTCAAACGGGAAGGCATAGCCAAGCACTTCTTTTGCGGCGGCGTGCTGAGACAGAGCTTCCGGAAAATTGGTTTGAAGTTCTTTCAACTGTGCATCCTCTTTTTGTTCGCCTGCGCAGAGAAAAAGACCGACTTTTTTGCCGAGCAGTTTCGAAAGATGGCTGTTACAGTATTCCTTGATCTGTTTTTGAACCATACCTATGTAAATGGAACCGCCAAGGATTACGGTGTCGTAAGCATCAAGCTCCGGAACAGTGTCTTTCTGGATATTGCATAGCTGTGTGTCTTCACCGAGCGCCGCTTTGATACGGTTCGCCGCCTCTTCGGCACTTCCGTATTTGGTTGCGTAAATAATAATGCTTTTCATACTTGTTTCCCCCTACATCTTATTTTGAGTTTTACGTATTCAACGTTTCGGGTTCCCGAATCTGTCTCATAAAAATCAGAATAGAAATTCCGATTGGTTTGGCAGGAAAGTGATCGTCGAACGCCTGCACAAAGCTCCGCATATCAAATGTCATCATCACCAACACAAAAGCAAACAGACTGAGCGACATCAAAGCAACATAAACCAAAAACAAAGCGTTATACATGCTGAGGAACGAATAGGACATATAGGTATACAGAAAATAGGCAAGAGTTCCGGCAAGCAGCAGCCTTGCCCGCAGATACCCTTTTCTTGCAAAAACAAGGGACAAAATCAAAAGCGGGACACCTAAAAAGACGGTTACACAGTCCTGTGCAACAACAGAAACCGAATCATTATTGTAAATATCTCTTCCGAAAATAGAAACTGTCTCTCCCCGGATGGATAAAAAGTGTTGCTGCTGTCCAGCCCCTATGGATGACAGGGCCCCCACTCCGGCGGCAAAAAGTGCGAACACCGCGATGCAGACAACCAATATGCTGACACTTTTTCGATATTTCATAAAATTTTCTTCCTATTCTTTGATTTGAGGGCCGTTTTCCAATGCCTGTAGGATAAATTCGCCTGCGCGGTTAATTAAACGCTGTTTTTGCTCCTCTTCCACCTGTTCCACAATCAGCCGCATAGATAGTCCGAATGCGGTAGACCAGATAATCTGTGCGGTCAGCTCAATATCGCCATCCTCACAGTCAGTCCAGGCGGGCAGTTCGCGCAAAGCGCTGCAGAGCATTGCGACCGCAGGCCGCATGGCGGAAGCTCCCTTCTGCAAAACAGAGGTACGTGCCAAAACATTAGGAGAGCCGTTCATCATCAGGCTTTTATACAAGTCCCCCATCTCTGCCGCAAGTTTTATGAAACGAACATTGCATACCTTCAGTTTTTCTTCCGGCTTTTTATCCTGTACTTGCAAAACAGACAGAGCTTTCACCATATTGACGTATTGCTCCGCAATTAATTTTTCAACAATTTCATCCTTATTCTCGAAATAATGGTAAATGATCGCCGGAGAATACTCGATTTTGGCGGCAATTTTGCGGACTGATATCTTTTCAACACCATCTCTTTTGATAATTTCGTATGCGGCATTCAGGATAATTTTCCGCATTTCTTCTTTTTCTCGCTCTTTGCGTTCAGCAATTCCGATGAATATCACCTCAATTTATAAACTATGTTTATTTATTAAACACTGTTTAACAAAAGAGTACTGCAAACTGCACGTTTTGTCAATCACTTTTAAATAAAAAAATACTCTCTTCTGCAAACAGACTGCCTGCTGTTTACACAAGAGAGAAAACGGAATCTACCGGCTGAAAACCGGCAGATTCGACTTGCGGCTAGAGCTAACAGGGAAAATGTTCAATTTATGCAGTATAAGCACTTCTGTTAGTACCACAATTGCTGCTGCGATACCTTCGATTGCAACGGAAGAGATAAAATACAAAGCTGCGGACAAAACTGATACCTACCGCTTGGAGAACACTGAATGATTGCCCCAAGCCCAGGTTCCGCCGCCTGCGCCTATTTCGAAATGGAGTTTGGCGATTCCCATATCAATTGGCTGATGACCGGTACTATCTGTAACAAATGCGGATGCGATACCGTTCTTATAACAAAACTTAACCGGTTGGAGATTTATTGCGGAAGGCGCCTTTTGTACCGCCTGCATTCCTAGCAAAAACCACTGTGGAACCTCACTGTCCGATTCGTACATTTCTTTGGCACTTTTGCTTTTTCGGTGCATTGCGCCTCGAATCATTTTCTCCTTTAAGGATAATTTATTCTCAATATTACCGATTGTAATTACGCAATTGAGTGTTTCACCCTCTCGGATTTGGAACGTACACAGCTTTTTATCAAAACTTCCGCCCACCCAACAGGTACCCAAACCGAGCTGAGTGGCTTCCAATATCAGTTTTTCGCCGTAATATCCAAATTTTTCCTTTAAATATTCATCATGTTCGGGACCGACCAGCGCAATGTAATTTCGGACGCCGGAAAACATTCCGTAACTTTTGGTCAAGCCGTTAAAAGCATCTCCACTGTCTGTAATAAACTGAATATGAAGATTTGCTTCTTTGTTGTACTGCTCGATGGATAACTTTAATTGTTCCACTATTGCGCTGTCAATCGGTGTTGTTAAGTATCTGCGATGAGAACATCTATCTGCGATTGCTTCTGTTAAAGTCATAATTTTCCTCCAAATATATTAAGGCAATACCAATATTCGTCCAAAGATGGGTCTGCCTTGATTATATTCTTTTAAACCGCTATTTGCAATATTATTTTTATAGGCAGCTGTTTTGGGAATAATCCGGTCACCGCTGTTTTAACAAGCAAAGGAAAAGCTGTGATTTTTCGTCATTTCTCCACGGTAAAATACATATGATTAACCGACAGAAGATATGTGTAAGGAGGCTTTCCGATATGTCCACAAAAACCAGACATTATTTTGTAAACGGTATTGCGGCGCAGGGCTTTATCGATTATTTTGCTTCAAACTTGCAGGATTTGGAGACAGTAACCATTCTAAAAGGCGGACCCGGAACGGGAAAATCCCGTTTTATACTGTCAGTTGCCGCCGCGTGTGAGAACAAAGGACTGGAACTGGAATACATTCACTGCCCGTTTGACCCAAACACTTTGGACGGCATTATCGTACCGGATTTAAAGTATACCATTGTAGACGGAACAGCGCCGCATTGTGTGGAACCTGCCGCCCCCGGCGCGATTGAAGAATACATGAATCTCGCGGCCGCTTGGGACAGCACGAAGCTGAAAGCACACAAAGACGACATTCTGAATCGGAACCGGCAAATTTCCGCATGCTATGAAAATGCTCAGAAATGTTTTGCGGAGGGCTTGGCCGTTCACGACGAATGGGAAAAAATCTACATAAAGAATATGGATTTTGCGAAAGCAGATAAACTCACAGCCGAAACCATAGAGCTTCTACTCGGCGATAAACGCTTAGATAAGGCCGCCGCGACTAAAACACGTTTTTTCGGAACGAGCACTCCTTCCGGTTCCTTCGATTATGTGGAAAGCCTGACTGCCGGCATTCCAAAACGGTATTTTTTAAAGGGTCGTCCCGGAACGGGGAAGTCTACATTACTGAAGAAGCTGGTTACAGCTTCCACGGAACGCGGATTCGACACAGAGGTTTATCACTGCGGCTTTGACGCAAACAGTTTAGACATGGTGATACTGCCGGAACTGAACGTATGTATTTTTGACAGCACCGCTCCTCATCTATATGAACCGACAAGAACATCCGATGAAATCATTGACCTGTACACCAAATGCGTAAAGTCCGGCACGGATGAAAAGTATCGGCTTGAGCTGCTGGGAATCAGCGCACGATATAAAATAGCGGTTCAGCGCGGAACCCGGTTCCTTGCAGATGCAAAAAAACTGCACGATGAACTGAAAATGTATTATATGGAGGCGATAGACCGAAAGAAAGTTGATGCCTTGTGCGACGAAGAAATAAACAAACTGCAAATACTGATGGAACAAATGCAATTCTGAAACGAAAATCCGGCTGAATGCAGCGCGAGCCTCAGTTGCTTTGACGCAACTGAGGCTCGCGCTGTTTCCGGTTGACAAAGCATACTTATTTGTTTAAGCCATGCTCTGCAAACGATTGGAACTTCATAAACGGGAGGAATATTGAATATGAAATGAGAAAAGTAGTAATTAAGATTAAGCTGCCTTTTTGTTCTTACGGGTTGTGATATCAAAAACAACAGCCAAAACAAGGATGGCACCCTTAATGATATATTGATAGGATATATCCACGCCCATCAGATTCATACCGTTCATTAAGGACGACATAACAAACGCACCAACAATGGTACCGGTTACTTTACCGATGCCGCCGTCTGCGGATACACCGCCGACATAGGCCGCCGCAATGGCATCCATTTCAAATGCGGTACCTGCGGTCGGAGTCGCGGATTTGGATCTTGCGGTAAACAGGATACCAGCCAGTGCTGCAAGAAGGCCCATGGAAGCGAATACCATAAAGGTAACTTTCTTTACGTTCACGCCAGAGAGCTGTGCGGCCTGCGCGTTGCCGCCGACACCGTAAACATGGCGGCCAAACGGGGTTTTATTCAAAACAAAATTATAAATAGCAACAACTGCCGCAACAATTACCAATGTCCAGGAAATGCCTTCATAACCGGCCAGAATATAAATCACATAGCCGATAATTATGGAAATGAACACTAATTTGATAATAAACATTGGCAGGGACAACACTTGGAAATGATAACGGATTTGATTGTTCCGGTTTTTCACTTGCGATACAATCAACAAAATGATTGTCAGAGCGCCTACCAGCATGGTAAGAAAATTGAAGCCACCGATTTGGGTAACCTCCGGAATAAAGCCGTTGCCGATTGCGTTATAAGTATCATCGCTGACAATAATCGTGCCGGTCGCCTGTGTTACGAGCATCAGCATGCCTCTCCATACCAGCATGCCTGCAAGAGTAACAACGAAGGAAGGAACTCCGACCTTAGCCACCAAAAATCCGGCAAACATGCCGATAAGAAGTCCAAGTGCAAGGGATGCAAGGATGGACAGCCACCATGGAAAATGCTGCTGTACCATTAAAACAGCCGAAACCGCACCAATAAATCCGCACATGTAGCCAACTGAAATATCAATGTGACGGATAATTAAAATCAGCGTCATGCCAACCGCTAAAACCGCGATATAACCCGTTTGGTTTACCCAGTTACTAATATTTCTTGGGGAAATAAAGTCACCGTTCGTTCCGATTGTAAAAATGACAATGATAGCTGCAAGTGCTATGTACATACCGTAATCGCGTATGTTCTTTTTTAATAAAGTTTTTGCTTCAGCAAAAATACTCATATTCAATCACTCCTAACCAACTGTGGCCATAGCCATAATTTTTTCTTCGGTCGCGTCCTCTGTGTTGATTTCGCCGGTAATCTTTCCTTCGGACATTACATAGATTCGGTCGCTCATACCCAGAACTTCCAACAGTTCGGAGGAGATCATGATAATGCTCATTCCCTCTTCCACCAGTTTGTTCATAATTGTATAAATTTCATACTTGGCGCCTACATCAATGCCGCGTGTCGGTTCATCCAGAATTAAGGTATGCGGCCCGATAAACAACGATTTGCCGATAGATACCTTCTGTTGATTGCCGCCGCTCAGATTGCCGACAATTTGGTCAACCGACGGCGCCTTGATATTAATGGATTTCAGGTATTCGTTTGCGACACGTACTTCTTCATTCTGATTGATAATGCCGCTTTTGCAGATTCCCTGCAAATTTGCCATGGTGATATTCTGCTTGATATCCTGCACCAAAATCAGCCCGTCGCCTTTTCTATCCTCGGTTACGTAGGCAAGACCGTCTTTAATTGCTTTTTGGGGATGGCTGTAGGTTTTTGGCTGCCCGTTTACTTCGAGCTGCCCCTGTATTTTATAGCCGCGCGGATTACCGAACACGCTCAATGCAAATTCGGTGCGTCCGGCACCCATTAAGCCAGCTATTCCCACAATCTCGCCCTTGCGGACATTCAGGTTGACATCGTGCAGAATTTCTCTTCCGACACCCGGATCATACACCGTCCAGTTTTTCACCTCAAAACTGACATCACCGTACTCATGTTTCTCTCTGGTCGGATATACGTTATCGATTTCACGGCCGACCATGTGCTTGATAATCTGATTTTCGGTAACCTGGTGTTCCCTTGCATCCATAGAGCAAATGGTTTTACCGTCGCGCAGGATGGTAATGGTATCCGCAATGGAAATAATCTCTTTCAATTTATGGGAAATCATAATGCAGGTAACGCCCTGCTTTTTGAGTTCTCGTAATAAATTCAGTAAATTTTCACTGTCGGTTTCCGTTAACGCCGCTGTCGGCTCATCCAGAATCAACAGTTTCACATCTTTACTGAGCGCTTTTGCAATTTCAATCAGCTGTTGGGTTCCCACGCCGTACTCTTTTACCTTTGCAATCGCACTGGCGTTCGCACCAACCTGCTTAAGGACTTTTTGTGCTTCAATAATGGTTTTGTTCCAATCAATGGTTTGGCCGCTCATGATTTCGTGACCAAAATAAATGTTTTCGTACACAGTGAGTTCGGGAATCAGCGCAAGTTCCTGATAAATAATGGCAATACCCGCTTTTTCACTGTCTGCAATATTGGAAAAATGCTGTTCCTCGCCGTTTAAAACGATGCTGCCGCTGTAAGTTCCGTGCGGATAAACACCGGAAAGGACCTTCATCAGCGTTGATTTTCCCGCTCCGTTTTCACCGACCAGGCAATGAATTTCGCCCCGTTTTACCTTGAAATTTACTGTATCCAGTGCCTTTACTCCCGGGAATTCTTTTGTTATGTCGTTCATTTCGAGTATGTAATCTTCCATACCTATATTCCCCCTTATGAAACACTTCAGTTGTATCGAACTCACCGCGCCGCTTTGACGGATGAATAGATATTGATTCAGTGTTTTGCTGCAGAGCCTGCATTAGAAAACAGATGGGCGCTGGGTTTTTGTCGCCAGTATCCCATCTGTTTTTTCGTGCGTTACTTGATTACTTTAAGTTTTGGAAATCAGAAGCCGGATAGTAGCCGGAATCAACGATTGCGCTCTTTACATTCTTTTGATCAACAACCAAAACTGCGGTTTGCTTTGCTTTTACATCAACCTTGTTGTTGTTGTAAGAGCCGGTTGTTTCCGGAGTTTTGCCTTCCAGAATGGAAATTGCCATTGCGATGGAATCTTTTACGAGAATACGAACATCCTTAAAGACTGTCATGGATTGTTTGCCGTCAATGATGTACTGGATGGAAGCTTTTTCAGCATCCTGACCGGTAATCTTATAGGATTTGATATCTTTATCGGCCTTGAATACGTCTGCGATGGAACGAGCAGTACCGTCGTTCGGAGCAAGGATAAAGACATCGCCCTTATCGGCTGCTTTTGCGGATGTTAAATGAGCTTCCGCTTTGTTTTTGGCTTCGTTGAAGTCCCAGTTTGTGGTAACCTGCGCGATGATTTTGCTTTCTTCATCATGGGTAAGAGTCGCTTTGTCTTTCAAGCCGACTGCTGTGGTAGAATTCTTAATTACAAATGTACCGTCCGCGATTTTCGGCTGAAGAACGGACCATGCGCCTTCGAAGAACAGGAACGCGTTGTTATCGGTTGCAGCGCCTGCATACAGATACAGCGGAGCACCCTTTTTACCGGCTGCATTGTCAATTAAGTATTGGCCTTGTGCCTTACCGACAGACACGCTGTCGAATGTGCAGTAATAGTCAACCGAAGCGGTATCGGTAATCAATCTGTCGTAAGAAATAACAGTGATTCCTGCTTTTTTGGCTTCATCAACCGCTGCTGCGGCTGCTGCACCGTCCTGCGGGCAAATAATCAAAACTTTAATACCTTTTGTGATCAAAGCTTCTACATTTTCTTTCTCTTTTGCGGACGAGCCTTGGCTGAACAATACGCTTGAGGTATATGAAGTTGTTTTCAGAGCGTCGGTAAATCTTGTTTCATCCTGTACCCATCTTGGTTCATCCTTGGTTGGAAGAACGATACCGATATCGACAGAACCTTTTTTCACTTCGGAAGATGTCGCTGTTTTACTGTCAGAGCCGCTGCTGGACCCCGGATTGCTGCTGCATGCAGCTGTACCCATGAGCATCAAAACAGTCAGTGCTAATGCTAAGAACTTTTTCATTTTTTCTCCACCTTTCATCAATGCAACTCTTGGATAACAAATGCACAGAATTTTCGGTGCAGCTTGCTGTCCTTTTGTTGTATTTATGATACTATATCAATAATTTCTTTACAATGAACTGAATTGCTGTGTAATATAACTATATTGTTGAGATTTTTCGCAGAAAACTTGTGTAGGAATATATTGCGGCAAATAAAGAAAGACGGATTGCAGAATGAATTTTCATTCTGCAATCCGCCCTTTTCCTTATCTGCGGTGTAATACGAATTTTCAATTAAGAGTTGCTGTTGGCGGAAGAAGCATTTCGTACGTTGCGGTAAACGTCTTCCTTTAACTGAAAACCGTCTTTTATCACGGTTTCGTCAATATTGCTTTTGGTAACCGCAATTACGTCGATCATAACATAAGGGATATTGTCCGTACCGTTATTAATGGTGCGTGCATACTCGATCTTCTGCTTCTGTGCCAATGTTTTGCAGATTTCCACGGTTTTGTCAACCAGTTTGTCAATCTGCTTGTAAACGGTCATATCCTGAGTACCGTCCACAATCCGCTGACAGGCGGGTAAATCAGCGTCATGCCCGACCACCACTACCTTTTTGGTAAGTTTCGCTTCGGACAATGCGTCAATTGCGCCATAAGCGAGGGAATCATTGGCGGCAAGAATCGCCTTGATTCTGGTGGCATTTATTTTCAATTGGTCGCTGACAAAGGCGTAAGCGGTTTCTCTGCGCCAATCTGCCACTGCTGTCTGTGCCACAATCTGAATTTTTCCGCTGTCTATGGACGGCTGCAGCTTACCCATGTAGCCCTGCTTAAACATCGCGCTGTTATTGTCGGTCTCGGCGCCGTTTAAAATAAGGTAACCACCCTGCGGGACTTTGCTTAAAAGCTCCTCCGCCTGCAGCTGTCCGACTTTTACATTGTCAAAAGACACATAAACATCTTCATTGGCGTTGCGAACCAAGCGGTCATAAGAAACAACTGGAATTCCTGCCTTTTTTGCAATCTGCACACACGCCGCTGCTTTTTCACAGTCCTGCGGAGCAATTACCAGTACATCAATTCCCCTGTTGATCATATCCTGTACCTGCTGATACTGAACATCTGCATTGTTGTTGGCATTGGATACAATTACATCAATGTTCGCCTGCTTGGCCTTCGCGGTAAAAATATCGCGGTCACGCAGCCAGCGGTCCTCTTTGAGCGTTGCCATGGAAAAGCCGACCGTTATTTTTTTGGTACCGGAAGAACCTGTGGGAACATTGTTTTTGCTGTCGCAGCCCGCAAGTATACCGCACAGTAAAGTGCAGGCCAAAACCAAACCCAGGCATTCCATCGAACGCCTTTTGATAAGCTTTACCGACATAATAAGCTCCTCACTTTCCATATCGTTCCTTATACTCGGTTGCCGTAACTCCGGTGATCTTTTTAAACAGCTTTGAAAAATAGTTGGGATCTGCATAGCCGACCTGTCTGGAAACATCTTTAATGGAAGCATCTGTGTTGGCCAGAAATTCCTTTGCCTTTTCGATTCGGATAGTCAGTAATTGGTCAATAAAGTTAACACCTGTTTCTTCCTTATAAAAATGACTGAAATAGTACGGGCTGAGGTTTACTTCCTTTGCAATGCTGTCCAGTGTTATTTCTTCACTGTAATGGCTTTCCATATACGTATTTGCTTTTTCAATCAGCCTGTTGATTTTCTTCTGCCTGCTGAGGGCAATTTGGTTCACTGCCGCTGAAATATAACGGCAGCACCGGCCGCGCAGTTCATTGGGGCTTTGCGCAGCAAGAATTTCACCAAGGCTTTCTGAATAATTCCGCTCCAAATTTCCCCACTGCTTACTGAAACTGAGTATCAGCGAGATACATTTATTTTTCACTTCATCAAAGTCCGGCATGACTTCGGCACACATTTGCGAAAATAAATTTTCAAACGTAAGCAAAGCCGCCGAAGCGTCCTCTGTTTCCACACTGCGCTGAAAAGTTTGCAAAAACTGCTTTTCAAAATGATCGCTGCTCTCTGTATTATCCTCCAATATGTCGTCATAATGCAGAATCGGGCAGTCAAATTCAGAGACCGAAAGCACCTGCAAAGCCTTTAGCGCCTGCCGGTAAGATTCCCGCGCACCGTCAACATTCGGACAATATCTGCCAACACCGATGGTTATCTCCAAATCCAATTTTTCCGCGCGGCTGTAAAAATTCTGCATGGCGTTTTCCGCGGCAAGCTTTTGCTCAAACGCGCTGCTGCCCTCATCCAAAATATAAACGATCAGGCGATTCAGCATCATCGGTCCTACCACACACGCGCACAAAGACTTTAGAATACCGCGGTAATATTGGTACAGCTTCTGACTTTGTACACCGGCACCGATTTTATTTTTTACCTCGCCGCCCTCTTTTTCGCCGAATTGAATGGCAACCACATACCCGCTGGTACTTTGAAAATCAAACAAACGACAATAATTCTGCAAATCGTCCGTACCGTCATCAAACATGCAAACCGAGTTGATAAAGCCGGTTTCCAAAATAGGCGTGACCATTTCGAACTTTTCTTTCAGCTCTATTTCACGCTGCGCCTTATCGCGCCGTGCATCCAGCTTTTCCACTACCTGTTGCAGCGCTTCAACCAGCTTATCTTCTTTGACCGGCTTCAAAAGATAATCATCCACATTGAGGGCGACCGCCTCTACTGCATAATCAAAATAGTCAAAAGCGGAAATTACAAGGAACCGGACATTCGGATTTTGTTTGCGTATCTGTCGCATTGCATCCAGCCCATTAACACCGGGCATATTGATGTCCATAAGAATAATGTCGGGATGCGCACTGTCCGCTTTTTCAATGGCTGTTCTGCCGGAATGCGCGGTATCTTCCACTTTTACGGTAGTAAACCGATTGTTGATAATATATTCAATCGATTTTACCGCAATTGGCTCGTCATCCACAATCAATACGCGATACACGTCTACTCCTCCTGTCCTTTTTGAATCGGCAGCACAAAAATAAATTTCGTTTCGCCGTCTTTACAAGTAATTCGCATCACATCGTGCTTACCGTAAAAAAGCCGCAGACGCTTGAGCACATTGTCCACACCGATACCGGTCGTGTGGCCCTTCTGCTTCGGTTTTTCCCGAATCATCTCTTCCGATGCCCCGTTCAAAATTGCATCAATTTTCTCCTGCCCAATGCCTTTGCCGTTATCGCTGACCGTTACATATACGTTTTTGTCGTCCCGGCCGGCGGAAACCCGAATGGTGCCTCCGTCTTCCATTTCTCCGATACCGTGAATATAAGCGTTTTCCACAATGGGCTGCAGTGTCATGCGCGGCACAACAAAATCCAGCAGCTTCTGGTCGGATTCGTTAATCTCCAAGGAAAACCGAACGCGGTCGCCAAAACGCGTTTGCAGCAGATACATATAGGATACCACATTATTGATTTCATCCTTCAGCGTCGCATTGATATCCAGACCGTTCAAATTATAGCGAAAAATATCCGCCGCGTTTTCAAGGTATGTGCAGGTAGTCTGATCGCCCTGCAGCATGGCGATTTTGGCACCAATATTAATTGTGTTAAAAATAAAATGCGGATTCACCTGCGACTGCAAAGCCAAAAGTTCCGACTCATGCAGCGCGTTTTTCATTTTTAAATTGTTTACCTTCTGTTCGTTGAGCGTGCGCTCCAGCCGCCGCTTTTCCTGCAATTCGTTCACGTAATCTTTCACACTGACCGCCATAGACTGAAACACGCGGTACAGCATGTTCACTTCACGGCTGGATTTGGCAGGAGAGATTTCCACATCGAAATTACCCTTGGAAATTTCGGTGGCGTAAGAGGCCAGCTTGGTAATCGGTTTGGTGATTTCAAAGCTGAAAAGAATAATCATGATGATAACATAAATCATGACGGCTGCGATAAAACAGTTATTAAAAACGGTGGCCTGCTGCTGTTTTATACTGATAGCCTGATATTTCTCGGCACTGTCGATAATATCCTGGCTCATGATTTCTTCCATATAGACTGTAATCTGATTGCTTTCTTTTACGGTCAGCTCATAATCTGTGGTATAGGCATCCACATTTCTGCCGCGCTTGGCGTTAATGGCACTTTCAGCATCTCTCAGATAATTGGTAATCATATTGGCTGCATTTTTGATTTTAACACCGCGCGGTGTATAAGTAACCTCGGCAAGCAGTTTGTTTACGTTATCGTTCACCGCGCTGCTGTCGCTGTAAAACGCCAGCAGGCTGTCCGAATTGTTGGTGGAAAGGTAAAGTTCCACATCATTCTGGATTTTGCTGATTCTGCTGTACGCTCCCGTAAGTTCCAGGTTCTTACGGAACATCTCGGATGTGTCCTGCATCAATAATTGGGATGATACAAAAGTATATATGCTGGCAAGCATAATAATGACTGCGGAAGCCAAAAAGAAAATAATCAGCCGAGTGCGAAATTTCATTCCGCCGGCTTTTGCAAAACTTCGCGAGAGATTGGAGAACATTGTACTGGGCATAATTCTATTTTTCATCGGATTTCACCATATACTTATCCGCATTGAACCGGTCAATCGTAATCAATTCCGTATTGAGGCTGTCGGTTATCTGCTTTTTATCCAAAAGAGCGCAAAGCTGCGCTACCGTTTGATAGCCGATCTGATAGGCGTCCGGGCAGACTGCTCCGTAAATTACCCCGCTTTTAATGTAGTTTAGTGTCTGCGGCATGGCACCGTAACCGACCACAGAGATATTCTCCAGCTTATTCGTATCCACAAGCATCTGCGCCACGCCCGGCGTACTGCGTTCATCGGTGCAGATAATCAAATTCAGTTTGGGATTTTGCGCCAGAATGGTATTCATCAGCTTTTCGATTTCAAACATGCCGGAGTTCAGTGAGTAAACGTTCTGCACTTTCATTCCGGAATAGGCGGAAAAAGCATGAAGAATGCCCTGCAGCTTTAAATTTTTATACTGACTGTTCTGTTCCTGCGCTCCGTTTACAATGACCGCGACATTCGCGTTGCCATTGCATACTTCAACACCCATCTCGCCCTCTTTTTCACCAATCGCGTAGCTGTTGGAACTTACAATCGGAACATCCGGAATATCGCCTAGTTCATTTTCAAAGGTAACTGCCGCAATATTATTTCTTCTGGCGGTTTCGAGTACTGCAGCTGTTTTTGTAATATCCTGTGCCTGCAATGCAACACCGTCTACTTTTGAAAAAATCGCTTTTTCAACCGCCTGCACGGAAGTATCGGTATCCTTCTGCGCGATATCCACAAATTCCACATAAGTATTGAGGGCAGTGCCCGCAGCGGACGCTCCTTTTTTAAACATAGTCCAGAAATGTTCATCCGAATTCTGCGTAATCACCTGCAAATGGTATTTCGGATGGGCTTGTTCCGCTTTTTCCGTTCCTCCGCTGTTCGACGTTTCATATAAACCGTAAAATAAAACTCCTATAATCACCAAAGCAGCTGCCAACGCCGCAAGAATTCCTTTCATTGTACCCCTTCCAGTCTTTTGTAACTGCATTCCCCAAAATTCAAAAACTCATATCAAAGTTGCACCGCATATGGATTTGCAGCAAATTGACTTGCCATTAGAATTTCACAACTAAGAATTTTCGTGACAAGTCCTTGCGAATATGTCCACAGTATATACAATTTTATTCTTCAAGTAAACACTTTTATTGTCAATCTATAAAAATATTCGAAATTTTCGAAAATCTTTTATAGTCCGTTTGTATACAGACCGACTGATAAGGACGCAGTTTTAGTTTTTGGCCTTTGCTTATTTTTATGTTAGGCTCGTCAGCACTCTGTACCATGCCTGTACAGGGTGCTTCGGTTTCCACGTTTTTTGCGGTCAGATTGCTGATGAGGCAAAATGGCTTGCCTCCCGCAGTGTAGACCAATTGAAACAAGTCTCCCATTTCCGCACGAAGTATGACCTTATCTTTCAGGGTGAACAAGGTTTGATAGAGCTTCATTTGGTCTTCCGAATATTCCTTGATATTATCGGAAGTAAAAACCAGTCCGCCTAAAACACGGTTAATCAAAAAGAGTGTATATCTTTGATCTTTTGAAAGCTGATTGCTGTCGTTTCGCAAAATAAAAACATCCGGGTCATTATAAAAAGCACGCCCGTTCAAATGCCGGCGCCCGATGGTGCTTGTCAGGGCATTGCTTGTGGAAACACGCTCACGGTAATGCAAAGCCGCAAGCAGACGGTCTTCCCATTTCAGTGCCACATCGCTGCTGACACGGCAGTAATCGACCAGCCCAAATGAGCAACCAAGCGGCACGCCGCAGCCGAGAATGATTTTATCGCCTGCTGTTTCACGAAGGAAGCGCATACATTCATACATAACCTGACCCCGTGTTTTATCTTTGCGCGGTATCAGCGCAGCGGCGTATAAAAAGTCAAGCTTCACCATGTCGTAATTCCATTGATTGAGTACCGTATCAAAAACGTCACGCAGATAATCGCGCACGCCTTCGTTATAAAAATCAAGCACGTAAAAAATCCCGCTCCAACCCGGATTAAAGCCGGCCTTTCCCAACACCCAATCGGGATGTTCCCTGTAAATGCGTGAAGTTTTCTCACAAATCAGCGGTGCCAGCCACAATCCCGCCTTATATCCGCTTTTTTGAATCTCCTGCGCAAGATACCGCATTCCACTTGGAAATTTATTGTTTATATTCAGCCAATCACCCACAGCCTGCTGATAGCCGTCATCAATTTGTAAAATATCAATCGGTATGTTTTGGGAGTGGAAGGCATTGAGATTCTCGAGAATATCCTTTTGTGTCACATTCGTATAGTAGTTGTACCAACTCGTCCATCCCGTGCAGGGCTGTACTCGCGGTTTTGGAATTTCTGCCGCCGCAAAGTAACAGTCGAAAGCCTCATTTTCTTCCCCGTAAGCGGTAAAAATGTCGAACATGCCATAGGGTTTCCCAACCTGCGGCACAAGCCCCTTACAATCTTTCAAAACGCTCAGGCTCTTTTGGATTTTGTCGTATTCAAAAGCGGTATAGCCGGTATACTCATTCAGTGAACCGTAAAGGGTAATGTGCTGATTTTCACTATGCCGGATATAGGTATATGTCCAGCTTTGAAGTTTGTTTCGCCTATAGGGATAAAAGGAATAGTCCCCGTACATATGTGTGATTGGCCACAAGAGTTTGTTTAGTTTGGGGATGGATTCGTGAAGAGTTGTTTCGCGGCTGTCCGTCCATGTTTGATACCCGTTGAGAAATATCGGATTTTCTTCTTCCAGCCGCTCGCTCGTCATAAGGCGGCACTCACAGATTTCAATTTCAGTTTTTGGTGTTAAAATTACCATAATTCGGCTGCCTCCGCTCAGTGCTGCACAATTTACCGCGAGCATAACGTCCGGTGTTTCCACACTCTGTGTAAAATCCAGCGACTGCACTGCTTTTTTTCCCCGCAAGGATTTGGTATAGGTAAGCCTGCCGTTAAAATCCATATTCAATCCTTCTTCCCCATTCAAGTGAATTTGTACCGGTTGCTTTATTGGTTTGTTTTACCATTCCGCTTATCCCCATGTTAGCAAAGTAAAGTTAGAAAAGCAATAATATTCTTCGTTTGTTTTTCCTTATGTGGCAAAACAACACCCCCAGAGCAGCCAGAGTTTTATTTTTTACTCTGTCTGCTCTGGGGGCAGCATATCAAGCTGAGATTTTATTCCTTTTGCATTTCTATTTCAATTTTTTCGGAAACATAAGCAGGTTCCACAATTGGAGAATACATATACCCTCTTCGGAATCCGCTTTGCAGTTCATCGTAAAATGCAGGACATTCCAAAATGACACGGATAAAAAAGTCTTTTTGATAGTTTCTACACGATCAAGCAATAGCAGCAGTGCTGTAATCTGTGTTTTATCCAGTGATACTTTCAGCAAAATGATTGCAGACGTATGTATGACGTACTGATAAACAATTATAAAAATCAGGATGCCGAGCACGGAATTGATATCGGTGGCGAAAAGTCATCCATTTTGATTGCAAATGCCGTTGAAGTACCGCATCAGCCCAACGTAACGATTGAAAATGCATGTATTACTTGCCTTTCCGATGCAGATCTTATTCCACGCGGCTTTGAGCATATCATTAACGGCATCGGGGTCGGTACAAAAAATGCGCAGATCGGCCAACGCAACCAGATTGTCAAATTTCAGGACGGAATTGGCTATGGAGTCAATAATGTGGAAATACTCGGAGCGGTGGAACCGAAAAAGGAACCCGTAAAAACCGACGCTCTGAAAGCGGAAATTGATAAAGCGAATTCCCTGCATCTTTCCGATTATTATGACAATGGAAAAGATGCGTTTATCTCCGCATTGAGTACCGCCAAGGCAGTTCTCTCCAATCCGGAAGATCAGGATCAGGTAGATGAAACGCTGCAACTGCTGCAAAAAGCAGCCGGAGGGCTCAAATTACTGCCAAGCAAAGTAGAACTGAATACTGTTATTCAGCAGGCAAAAGGGAAAGCTATGAATGATTACACCGACCTGACTGCTGAAAGATTAGAAGCAGCGCTGAAAAAGGCCATTTCCGTCAGTGAAAACACACAAGCCAGTGCTGACGAAATTGCAGACTCTGTTCAAAATCTACGTGCGGCGGTAAATGGTCTGATTGCGAAAAACACCGGCAGTAACCCCAGTACCCCTATATCTTCCGTTACTGTTTCTGTACCGAATTTAACCGGCAAATACATCGCAAGCGTACCAAAACCCGCTTTACTGCCAGCTGGCCAAATGGTAAAATTTGTTCTTGGCCGTGTAACGTTGAATATTCCGTCTTCCGTGCTTCAAACTGCGGAAGCCAGTAATGGCGCACTGAGCATTTCTCAAGGACCCACAAGTTCCAGTACATTTAGTTCAATTCAAGTCATCGCTGGAAATGAAAATGTTGTAGATGTATTTGATCTGAACTTGATAGGCACTAACGGTAATATTCATCAGTTGGGCCAGGCAGTAACCGTAACCATTCAGCTTACCCTAGACCAAATTGCAAAGCTTCAGGGAGCTGTTCCGGCAGTCTATTATTACAATCCGACAACTAATACACTCGAAAATTTGAATGCAGCCTTTGATTTAGTAAAAGGCACAGCTACATTTACAACCACACATTTCAGCACATACGTTATAGCGAAAGCGGCCGTTAAAGCCCCGGTGACAAGTCCTTCTACCGGCGACGATAGTTCAAAAGTTCTTCTAATATACTTGCTAATCGTCAATGCAGCGGTGATAACAGTCTTCGCTTTCCGGCGTAGGAAAGGCACAAGAATAAAATTTCTTAGGTAATCCTCTTTATTTCTTAAACATTCATTAGCTGAAGGGAGCGCTGCGAAACGAAAGTTTTGCAGCGCCCCCTTTTTTCCTGTTGAAAACTGAGTTTTCGTATTACCCCCGGATCAATCGGAAAACTTAATTTGACTTCATTGCGTATAAATGCTAAAGTTAACTTTAAGTCAATGGTTTCATGAAAAAATTAAATATGGAGGCTTATTATGGAATATACAATCAAAGAGGTTTCGGAGCGTACCCATTTGTCCCCTTCCACACTCCGCTATTATGATAAAGAAGGGTTGATGCCATTATTGGGGAGAACGGACTCCGGCATACGCAAATTTTCCGATGTGGATATAAGCTGGCTGCAATTAGTTTGCTGCCTGAAAAACAGCGGTATGCCACTTAAAATGATTAAGCGTTTCATGACATTTTGTCTAAAAGGCTCTTCCACCTGCGAACAGCGAAAGGAAATATTGGAACAGCACAAAGCAGATATTCTAAAACAAATCGAGGTACTGAATTCCAGTTTGGAAACGATAAACTATAAGCTCAGCCACTACAAAGAAATCGGCATTTTCCACATTGATAACAAATAGACAGATCCATTATTAGTATGTAGCAGGAACGCAAAGGGATTAGAATCAGAGGACAGCATTGTCATCGAGTATGGGATGCCACACATCGACTGTCGTGCCCTCCCCATAAATGCTTTTGAAGCTTATGCCGTAGTCATCACCGAAATTCAGCTTTATTTTTGCATTTACATTAAAAATCCCGTAGCCTACCTCGTTTGGCTGCAGGCTGTTTTCCTTTAACAGCCGGTTAATTTGCTCCAGTTTTTCCGGTGTCATTCCAATTCCGTTATCGATCACCTGAAAATGGATTTTTCCGTTATCAATCCGCCCGAAAATTTGAATCTGCCCTTCCCCGCGTTTTTCCTTAATGCCATGGTAGATGGCATTTTCAACCAAGGGCTGGAGAATCAGTTTCACCATACGGCAGGACATCAGCTGTTCCTCTACTTGAATGGCATAGTTCAGTTTATCCTCATAACGTGTTTTTTGAATAATCAAATAGCTTTCCACGTGCTTAATTTCCATACGCACGGTAATAATTTCGTTGCCTTTGCTCAACCCAATACGAAGCATATTGGTAAGACTGTCCACAAGATTCACAACGCCTTCCGCATCGTGTTCCTGTGCCATCCACTGAATCGTATCTAAGGTATTGTAAAGAAAATGCGGGTTAATCTGTGCCTCCAATATTTGAATTTCAGCCTTGCGCTTACTTTTCTCCTGCATCTGCACCATGTTAATCAATTCCGCTATTTTATCAATCATGGTATTGTATGACTTTCCGAGCTGACCGATTTCATCATTGTATTTTTGGTGGAACCGGACATCAAAATTTCCCGCTTCCGCACTTTTCATCAAAAGCCGCAGACTCGTGATAGGATTCGCAATTGTACGGGCAAACAGAACAGCCAGAATAATTGCAAATACCATAATGAGAAGAGCAGTTCCGTAGGAAGCATAGGAAATCAAAGTTACAACCTTTTCGGATTCGTCCAGCGGAAATACACCCACTGTTTTCCATTGAGTATAGGTGGACTTATCGTGGAAAAGCAGTTCATTTTTTCCTTCAATATTTTTCGTCTGCATTCCCATGGAAATCGTATCGAACCATTCATTTTTTATACGGTTGACAGTCGTGTTGACCGGCGAATAGACAATTTCATTCTTGGAATCAATAATATAGATAAATCCCATGTTGCTGGGATGGTTGCTCTCAATGATATTTTTAATAATATCCAGCTTCATATCAATTAGAATAATACCCATACATTCTCCGGTTCTTTCATTGATGACAGCTTTGGAAATGGAAACCACGTCATCCGCCGAGTATTGAAAAATGTTGTAAATGTTGCGGCCGATCGGTTTGCTGAAAAGTTGCACCCTGCCCGGATTTTGCACCGCCTGTGTGTACCAGTTTTCCTGCACAAGCGGTTCACTGGAAATACGGTTCATTACATTGCTTACATAAATATCATAGGGACTTACGACCATAATGCCCGCAATCTCCTGATGAATATTGGAAGCGGACAGCACCGCTTCATAGGCGGAATTTTCCAGAGATTTCGCATTTTGATGAGCTTTCTGGGACAAATACGCAAGGATTCGGGGATCGTCCCCCAACGAGTCAATAACATGCTCCATTTCTTCGATATGGAAATCCACATTATCGCTGATTTGGCAGACCATTTGACGGGTGTTGGAATTTTGATCATTTATCATTTCTTTGCGGTACATCATCCCGCCAAGTGATGCGATTAATACCGCAGTGAGCAAAATAACAAAAACGAAGTAACAGATCAGCTTGGTTCGAATGCTGCTGTCTATAAATAAACGTATGATTTTTTTCAAACCGATCACCGTCTTTTACGATTGCTATTTATCCTTTTCTTGGAGATTAACATTATGATAACAAATCAAACCGTTAAATTCAACCTATAAAAATAGGCGCCGGGGAAGATGATACCCGACGCCTCTAGGAAGAAGAAGAAAATGAAAAAAATGAGGGGTACGTCAAACAGCCGGAGGAGTGGCTGGTTTGGCAGAAATCTTAACATCGATGACCTTTTGCTTTTCTCCGCGAACCACAATGATACGCTGTAAAACAATAAACAAAAACAACAGACCGCCAACTGCAACTTTCGTCCACCAGGAGTTTAAAGTTCCGTTGAACATGATAAGATTTTGTATAATACCGGTAACCAAAACGCCAAACATCGGGCCAATGGCGTAACCGGAGCCGCCGGTAAGAAGAATGCCGCCTACCACACAGGCCGCAATGGCATCCATTTCGGTTCCGTTGCAGTGCAGGCCATAACCGGACAGCGTATAAATGGTGAACATAAGGCCGCCTAAAGCGGAACAAAAGCCGCTGAGCGTATACACAAGAATTTTCGTGCGGCCCACAGGCAGCCCCATGAGAAGAGCAGAATTCATGTTTCCGCCAATTGCATAGACCGTACGGCCGAATTTGGTGTGTTGAAGCAGATAAATCATAGCCGCCACCACAATCAGACAGACAATCACACTGATAGAAGTGTAAACCCCTCCGCCAAGCGGAACCTGTGTGCTCGATAATTGTACGAACGTCTGGTTTTCGATTGCGATGGTATCAATGCTGATTAAATAGCTGCAGCCCCGCGCAAAAAACATGCCGGCTAATGTAACAATCCATGGATGAAGATTAAATTTTTGAATCAAGATTCCCTGAACGCAGCCAAAGATAACGCCGACCATCAGCACAATGAGAATAACCAGATAAGGATTGACTCCCTTTTTCAGAAGATCAGCCGCTATCATACTGACAAACGCTACCATTGCTCCAACCGATAAATCTATTCCGGCCGTAAGAATGGTAAGCATTTCTCCAATTGCAATTACAATAAGGTACGCGTTATCAATGAACAAATTTGACACTACCTGCGCAGAGAAAAATCCGGTGTACAGAACAGAGCCGGAGAAAAACAACACCAGAAACAAAGCAACCGTGGCATAAATGGATACATAGTTGCTATTGGGTTTTAACTTACTCAGCCACTTCATTCGTTGACCACCTTCTTTATATATTGTCATACTATTTCTGAATAGAATCCGATTAAAAGATCACTTATGAAAATCTTATTTATTCTCCGTTGCCGGTTTCATTACAGGAACCGGTTTCTTTTTCATAAGCATTTTGTGGAAAGCAGGTGTCTGAATCAAACAGACAAGAATAACGACTATTGCTTTCGCGACCAGTGTAACTTCCGGCGTAATACCAAGCCGGTAAATCGTAGTGGTCAATGTTTGAATAAAGAGTGCGCCAACGACAGTGCCGCCCAAATAGAACCGTCCGCCGTTCATGGAGGTGCCGCCGATTACCGTGGCAAGGATGGCATCGAGTTCAATCCAAAGCCCGGCGTTGTTGGCATCGGCGCTTTTTATATTGGAGCAAATGAGAATGCCGGCAATGCTGGATAAAATACCGCAAATCACATAGGTGAAAAAAATCACTCTTTTTGCGTTAATGCCTGAAAACCGGCTGGCCGTGCTGTTGACTCCGATGGATTCCACAAACAGGCCCAACGCTGTTTTCCGCATGAGTATGTACATAATCAGAATAACCACAATCGCCACATAGCAAGCAACAGGGACAAGCCAATACCCGGTGCCGATAAATACAAACGCCGGATTGGTAAACGGCATTTGCTGGCCCGAAGTAATCAACTGCGCGATTCCGCGGCCCACTATGTACAAAATCAGGGTACCGACCATTGGCTGAATTCCAATATAGGAAACAAGCAGCCCGTTCCAAATACCGCAGACAATTCCCGCCACAATGCCGGACATAACAGCTAAAAACACATTTCCCGTATCCACCACTATGGTAGCGGCAACCACCGCGCTGATAGCCACAATGGAACCGACCGAAATATCAATGCCCTGCGTAGCGATAACAATCGTCATGCCCAGTGAAATAAGAATCAATGGTGTGGCATGGTTTAAAATATCAAATAAGCTGCCGTAAAGATGTCCGTCCTTCATCTGTATATTGAAGAATCCGGGTGACATAAACACGTTGAAAAACAGCAGTACTGCCAAAGCAACAAGCGGCCAAAACAATTTACTGTGCACAAATTTCATGAGAATAGAAGTGTTTTTTCTCTCAGCCAACTTTTAACCCTCCCTCCGCAATTGTCTTCATAATCATTTCTTCGCTGATATCCTCCTTGTTCAGTTCGCCGATGATCTTTTGATCGCGAAGTACAACAATTCGGTCACAGCAGGTTACCAATTCTTTTAGCTCGGATGAAATAAAAAGGATGGTCATACCTTGATTCGAAAGCTCGATAATCAATTTTTGCAGCTCGCTTTTTGCGCCAACATCAATTCCTCGGGTAGGCTCATCAAGAATTAGGAGCTGAGGATCGGTCGCAAGCCAGCGTGCCAAAATAACCTTTTGCTGATTTCCGCCGCTCAAGTTGTCCACACGCTGTTCCATGCTCGGTGTTTTAATTGCCAGCAGGTCGATATACTTCTGTGCAATTTCCTGCTGCTTCTTCATCGGGATATACTGGAACAAGCCTTTACTGGACTGAATGGCAAGAATAATATTTTCCCGAATGCTCAATTCACCCGCAATGCCCTGCGCTTTTCGGTCTTCCGGGCAGAAGCTGAAGCTTTCCGCAATTGCTTTTTTCGGGTAAATGTAAGAGTAGGTTTTTCCGCCGATTGTCATGGTACCGCGGTCTGCTTTGTTAATTCCGAACAGCATACTGGCAACTTCTGTTCTTCCGGAGCCAAGTAATCCGGCCAGTCCAAGCACCTCGCCTTTTCGAAGATTCAGGTTGAATGGCTCGATGGTACCGCGCTTTCCGTAATCATGGGTTTGCAGCAGATTATCCTGACTGATTTCCTTACCGGCATTCTTTTTAATGTCATTCAGCTTTTCCAATTCCGCCAAATCTTTACCGATCATTTTGGAAACCAGATCAATTCGGGAAAGACTTTCCACGTCATATGTACCAACCAGATTGCCATTGCGAAGAATTGTAACGCGGTCACAAATTTCATAGATTTGATCGAGAAAATGCGAAACAAAAATGATGGACATACCTTCCTCTTTCAGTTTCCGCATAATACTGAAAAGCTGGTTTACCTCATTGGTATCCAAGCTGGAGGTTGGCTCATCCAAAATAAGAATACCGCTTGAAGTATCAACCGCACGTGCAATCGCGACCATTTGCTGAACGGCAAGAGAATAATCGGAAAGCTTCTTTTCCACATCAATATGGATTTCCAGCTTGTCGAGCAGCGATTTCGCATCCTGATTGATTTTCTTCCAGTCGATAGAGCCATGTTTTTTGGGCTCTCGGCCAATATAAATATTTTCCGCCACGCTTAAGTTGGCGCAAAGGTTAATTTCTTGGTAAACTGTGCTGATGCCGTTTTTCTGGGCATCACTGGTGGAATAAATCTTAATTTCTTTTCCGTTTAATACTATGGTGCCTCCATCTATTTCATAGACACCGGTCAGGACTTTAATTAAGGTGGATTTCCCGGCACCGTTTTCTCCCATTAGCGAGTGAATTTCACCTTTTCTCAGCTCAAAATCCACATCGTTTAATGCTTTAACCCCTGGAAAGGACTTGTAGATGTGCTGCATCTGAAGGACGGACTCATGTTCAGCCATTATAGTTTCCTCCTTAATAATGTAAGAGCCGAGTATTGCACCCAAGCTCTTACATTATCATGATACCGTTTATTGTGAATTAATACTTTCTGTTCGGGAGTTCCGCAGCAGCCTGATTTTGCAGGAACACACTTTCTTTGGACTGGATAACCTTTTCATATGTACCGCCATTGGCAACTGCTGTAGCCAATTCTGCAAGTTGAGGCCCAAGCAGCGGATTGCATTCTACAATCGCATTGGATTTGCCGTCTGCCATAACCTGGAACATGTCTTTGATGCCATCATAAGAAACGATGAAGATATCGGAACCTGGCTTTTTGCCTGCATCTTCAATTGCCTGTACTGCGCCGACTGCCATATCATCGTTTTGAGATACCATGCAGTTAATCTCATTTTTAGTATCTGCCTTTAAGAAAGCTTCCATAACTTCTTTGCCCTTTGCGCGAACAAAGTCACCGGATTGTTTCTTAATGACTTTAATGTTAGCGTGACCGGCAATTGTTTCGTCAAAGCCCTTGTCACGTCCGGTTTGTGCACTGGAACCCATAGTGCCCTGAATTTCAACAATGTTGCATGGCTGGGTACCGAATTTGTCAATAACGACCTGAGCGGCCTTCTTGCCTTCCTCTTCCATATTGGAGCCTAAGAAAGCAGTGTACAGAGACGCATCCGCATCCACACTTCTGTCCACGATAATTACCGGAATTTTTGCCTGCTGTGCTTCCTTCAGTACGGTGTCCCAACCGGTGGAAACAACAGGGTCAATTGCGATGACATCAACCTTTTGTGCAATAAATGTCCGGACTGCCTTCAGTTGATTTTCTTGCTTTTGCTGTGCATCGGAAAATTTCAGTTCAATGTTCGGATATTTTGTCGGGATTTCCTTAATGGAGGCTGTTTCAGCAGTTCTCCATCCGCTCTCCGCGCCAACCTGCGCAAAGCCTAGAACAATTTTCTTTCCGCTGGTGCTCGCGGCACTTTCAGCGGCGCTCGCAACCTTGTCACCGGTGCTGTCTGCGGCGCTGCTTGCGCCGGAGGAACTTGAGCAGCCTGCAAACACGGAACCTAACATAAGTGCAGCTGTCAACAACGCTAAGGACTTTTTCAATTTCATACTCACAACTCCCTTTCAAATTTTGGACTGTGCCGTTATTATAGCTCACCATATGCACATAAGAAATGCACATATCTATCTTTTTTTATACAATTCGCGACGAACAAAAAATCCCGGCTCTGATTTTCGAGTCGGGACAAGTTGTTCAATAACTTCGGCTAAAAATTGCCCAGTAAGACATATCGCGGCTGAAAATGTTCTCGGAATTAATGATACGCAGCGGTACTGTTTCACCGTTCACTACTTTTTTTGCGGCAAGCATAAGCTGGGAACCAAGCAGAGGATTACACTCCACCGTGTTGTACATTTCTCCGCTTTTTACCGCCAAAAGCGCCTGCTGGGTACCGTCTGTACCGAAGACGATAACATCTTTCCCCGGCTTCAAGCCGTACTCTTTGATTGCTTGAATTGCTCCAATGGCCATATCATCATTTTGCGCGTAGACGACGGTAAACTTGTTACCGTATTGCTGCAGATATTTGGCCATTTCTTTTTTCCCGCTTTCATATGTAAAATCACCGTAATCCGAATCGGTGCAGGTAATATTTTTATAACCGGCAAGTACCTCGTGAAGTCCCTGCGTGCGATCCATTTCCGCGCTGGAACCCTGGGTGCCCATAATCTGCAGCACATTCATCTTTTGATTTGGGGCATTCTCCTTGCAGTACTGTATAATCAGCCGGCCGATACGGCGCGCCTCTTCCGTAAAATCCGAACCGATGCTGCACGCCCAAAGCGATTCATTGGAATCGACATTGCGGTCACAGATGATAACCGGAATATTAGCTTTTTTCGCTTCGGTCAGCACATCATCCCATCCGGACTGCACAACAGGGGAAAAAGAAATGACATCCACTTTTCGGCGAATCAATTCCCGAATGAGTGCCTTCTGATCATCTTGTGTATTGCCGGATTCCAAAAAGACCAAATCAACGCCCGCCTTCTGCGCCGCTTGCTTAATGGATTTTGCATTGGCATCGCGCCACTTACTTTCCGAATTCAACTGCGCATAGCCAAGTACAATTTTATCCTTTTTGGGTACGACCGTATTTGCCTGTAAATACTGATCTACATTGTCTTTAGTTACCAAATTGCTCCGCAGCATAATTTTTTTCGGAATATCGCCTTCCTTGTTTAAGATTTTCACTGCATAGTCCACCGCTTCTTTTCCTCCTGTGGAACAGGTAAACGTTCCCCGCAAGACACCCGATTTGACAAGATTCAGCCCGCCGTTTTTCCCGCTGAGCCCGTCAATGCCGATAACGATAGGATTTATCCCCTTGGCATTGGCCGCCTGATATGCGCCATATGCCATAAAGTCGCTTGCGGCAAAAATTAAGTCGATTTTTTCGTTCGTCTCGGACAGCACCTGATTCACGTCTGCCGCAGCATCGTCCAGTTTCCAGTTGCAGATTAGTGTCCTGCGCAGATTAATGTTTGGATGCATTTGCAGTACGTCGCGAAATCCCTCGCTGCGTTCTATTGTGGTTGCCGAGTCCAACGAGCCCTGAATTTCTATAATATTTCCGCCTTTCTGACCAAGCAGACCGGAAACAAGAGTGCCCACCTGACGCCCGATCGAACGGTTATCATTGCCGATGTACAGAGTATAATCATAGCCTTCTACCGCACGGTCCAGTACAATGACCGGAATGGACTTGTAAACTCCGCTGACCACCGAAGTCAGATTTTTGGAGTCGTCCATTGAGACAATCAACAAATCAATCCCGCTGTTGCGCAGTTCTTTAATATCGTTTGCCTGTTTTTCCGTACTGCCGCCCGCATCGCGGAACACCACCTTGATATTGCTGTATTTCTGCGCCTCCTGCGCAATCTCCTCATTCATGGCAATGCGCCATGGCTCATTCAGATTTGCCTGCGACATACCGATGACAAACTGGTAACCGTCATTTTTTCGGTTGCCGGAAACTACTGTAAAAATGATACCCGCTGCAACAACAAGAATTGCGCAAGCAATGAGTGCAAGCCACTTTTTCCTTATTTTCAAAGATCTTTCCCCTCCTTATACTGCACCGGAGAAAGACCCGTGACCTTTTTAAACGAACGGCTGAAATAATATTGATTGCTGTACCCCACCAGTTCGGCTATCTCGTAAATTTTAAGCGAAGAGGTATCCATCATTTTAATTGCCTTTTGGATTCGTATATTGGTCAATGCGTCCACAAAAGAGGTTCCGGTATCTGCTTTCAAAAGTTTGCTGAGATAAGGCGGCGTGATTTTAAATTTTTCCGCTGCGCTTTCCAGTGAAAAATTGTTGTCGTAATAATGCTCCTGCATATATTGCAGAATGGAAGCGGTAATGGGCTTTAAACTCGATTTATCCTTCAGCTTCCCTGTAATCTGCCGATACGCATCGGTAATCGCTGCAAGGGAACTTACTGTGTCATACTCAAAAATGACAGCACTGCTCACATGCTCTGCTATGTATGCGTAAATCTGATCGCAGGATTTTGACCACTGTGCCGTATCCGGCGTACTGCCGATCACGATAATATTGCCTGCATCGTCAAAGAAACAAATGGAACTGAATGCACCCAACAGTTCCGCTACCATCTTTTTGATTCCAAACAGAATCAAATTGTGGTCTAAGCTGCTGGAATCCTTTTCAAATCCGGAATGTTTGCTGATACGAAAGGCAGCAATTCCAAACTGTTCGGTGAAACTTAAATTCAGAAAGCTGAATCCTCCCGCAATCTCATCCGCATTGGCATTTGTTTTCAGCAGATTCTGAAAGAATTTTTCCCTTACTGTATCAATACTTTCATCCAACCGCTCATTCACCCATTTATAATACCGGTCTTTACGGCGGCGCTTATTTAGTTCGGCGCATACACGGCTGATGGTCTCGGTAAGATTGGATATGGTTACCGGCTTGAGCAGATAATCGAACACCTGCAGTTTGATTGCTTCCTGCATATACGCGAACTGATCAAAACCCGTAATGATGATAATTTGACAGTCCTGTGCGTTCTCTCTTAGTTTACGAATCAGATCCAAACCATTTAAAAACGGCATACAAATATCCAAAAACAGAATATCCGGCTGTACTTTCATTACTTCATGCAGCGCAATTTCGCCGTCTTCTGCTTCTCCCACCACTTCTATGCCATATTTTCCATAATCCAGCATTTTCCGCAGACCGTTTCGAATCTTTGGTTCGTCGTCGGCGATTATCATTTTATACATGATTCATTTTCTCTCCCCTATCAGAAAAGTTGTCAGTACAACTTCATGGTAGCGCATTTAACTATTAAAGTCAAACAAAAAAAGGGGGAACGTGTATAAAATATTATAACACATTACCATAGAAAAGGTGACTCCCCCTTTTTCAGAAAACTTTAGACAATATTCTGCTAAAATAGCCAAATTGTACAAAAAATATCCGATTTATGTATCGACTTTATGCAGGTATGCCGATACACTGAAAGGTGAGATTTCAGCAACTCATAAAGTTCAGGGAGCTTGTCAAAACTCAGTTGAATTTTGATTTGATTTTATAATTGGAGCTTGGCAGAAGGGGAGAGAAAAATGTTTAAGAATATGAAAATTGGGAAAAAACTAATTTTGTTCTTTATTTTGGTTGGAATCATCTCCAGCATTGCAAGCATAATCGGCCTTGTTGAGATGACAAACATGAATACCAACTACAGCAACGCATTAATCAATTATGGGTTTTCGCAGGGTGATGTTGGCAAGTTTAATGCGGAATTTGATGTCAGCCGCGCCTATACGCAAAGTGTCCTTCTGAATACCAACGAGACAAAAATGCTGAATGCAGCTGCAGAACTTGAAAAATCAAATAAAAAAATTGATCAATATTTACAAACCATGAAAAAAACCATGGTTAATCAAAAGGAAATAAGCTATTACAATACCATTCAAAGCGAGTACGCGAAGTATCGGGAAGTGGAAGATAAAGTAGTCACAATGGCCAAAGAATATAACAAAACAGCTGCATTTGAGCTTTTTGAAACGGATGGCTCCCCGCATTCCGATAAAATATTAGCTGCTGTAAACGCATTGGTCGCTTTAAAAACAACTACCGGTGATCAATTATCCGCAAGTCTGTCTTCTCAGGGAACACTCGCTGTCATTTTTATTCTTTCCATTATTCTCGCTTCTCTGCTTCTGTCTTTTTTCATTGCACTAAGGATTTCGAGCAGTATTAGTAAGCCTGTAAAAGAAATGGCAAACGCCGCACAGAGAATGGCGCAGGGTGATTTGAGTGTACAAGTCAGTGTGAATTCGAAGGATGAAATCGGGCAGTTAAGTGCTGCCTTTTCGGAAACAATTATACAAATCAAAGCATACATAACCGAAATACAAGAAACCCTCTCAAAAATGTCAAACGGAGAATTGAATGTCTGCACTGCATTGGACTATAAAGGCGACTTTACCGCTCTTAAGGATTCCATAAACTGTATTGCTTCGTCCCTGAACGATGCTTTCACACAGATTCAGGAGGCTTCCGGACAGGTTGCGGCTGGTTCAAAACAGGTTTCGGACGGGGCACAAGTATTGTCACAAGGAGCAACCGAACAAGCAAGCTCTGTGCAGGAATTATCCGCATCCATTTCAGAAATATCCTCCCATGTTAAGGACAACGCGGAGCATGCCGCTGACGCGCTTGAAAATGTAAATCACGTCAGTTTAGAAATAGAAGCAAGCAACCGTCATATGGATGAGATGGTCGCTGCCATGTCCCAAATTCAGGAGTCCTCCGGTGAGATTGGAAAAATCATTAAAACCATTGAAGATATTGCTTTTCAAACCAACATTCTTGCATTAAACGCAGCGGTGGAAGCCGCAAGAGCCGGCACAGCGGGCAAAGGGTTTGCCGTTGTAGCAGATGAAGTAAGAAATTTGGCCGGCAAGAGCGCACAGGCAGCAAAAAATACAACTGCTTTGATTGACAATTCCATAAAGCAAATTGAAAGCGGCACGCAAATAGCTGATGAAACCGCAAAATCTCTTTTGCAAGTCGTTGGAAGCGCACAGACTGTTCATGACACAATCAAAAAAATCGCACAGGTATCAAGGCGGCAGTCCGATGCCATTGAGCAGGTGAAATTGGGCGTTGACCAAATTTCGGGTGTCGTACAGACAAACACTGCCACTGCCGAAGAAAGTGCCGTCGCAAGCAAACTGCTCTCGGAGCAAGCGCATACATTAAACAACCTTGTCGGCAAATTTCAATTGCAGGAATGAGAGTAAACGGAACCGTGCCGTTATCTGATGTTTCTGGATTGGTGCCATTCTTGGGATTGGCAACGTCAAATCTCTCCAATGGCTTGTGGAAGCAGTTCAGTCTCACAAAAGGTCCAAATTTTGGGAGAGAGTCTGTCCAAGGTCGAAAAAAATTCTTACTAAGTGCAACAAGTAGACGACCCAAGAACAAACCGTTATTGCCGGTTAGTTCCTGGGTCATCTTTCAACGTATTCTTAACAGAATACGTGCTTTCATATTGTCAAATTTAAAAAATAGCTGATACTTATTATTTAAAGCATTATTTCGCAATTTCCAATTGCATTGGTTCCGCTCCTGCTCTCGCCGCTTCAACAGCCGCGTTCAATTAAGAATATTGTTTGGAAGGCAATATCCTCGATGTCGGATACTTGCTCAGAACCGTTGGAAACTTGTTCTGCCGCCTCACGCATTTGAACGATCGTGTCGTTAAAATTGCTTGCGCCTCTGTTCGTTATTTTGCAAGCCCAGAGGTACGATCTGTTCTCCGACCATTTATTCGTCATCATGATAAGGCCAACTATGCCTGTAATACTGAAAATTGTTGTTAGGAAATAAAATCTAAAGTTAGTTTCTTTAGGAATTTTATATAGAGAAATCTACTTAATGGAAGGGATAGAATTTTTGCTTACCTGCAAAAATATTATCCGCGTACAGGTAAGCAAAATTCAATAAATAAAAATAAAACTGGAAGAAAATATAAAATGTGTAACTTTACTCTTGAGCACAGAAACAAAGCAAGTGTATCTATACTGTATTCCGTAAAAATAAGAAATCATAATTTATAGATCATTGCAGTAATGCATGAATCCAAACCAGCATTTCGCCTTTTTCGCGGTTCCCCCAAGAGCCATATGGAACGGCAGTCAACTCTGTAGGTTTGAAAACAGGTGCCTGCGTGCAGACAGACGAAACGGCTCCGGTTGTATCAGTTAGACGTAAACCGTCAAGGTGCAAAAGCATGGTTCCCCCGAGCATTTCATTATCCCATTGCTCGGTGATAGGAGTATTGCTGTGTACAAAGATGGATGTCAAATCGGCACCGTTGTCGGTTTCTTCCAAACAATACACTTCCGGTCCGCGCACCAGTGCCATTTTTCCACTATCGGCATGAACAGCAGGATTCGCAAACACAAAGTGCGGTACAATATCAAATTTCAGCACAACAGTATCATCGTTCCATGTACGGTCAATCCGGTAATATCCTTTTTCCAGCACACCATCGGCAGGTTTACCGTTCACGGTCACGCTCCAATCTTCCGCATAGTTGGGAATACGCAAATGCAGTTCAAACGGTACGTTTTTTCCTTGAACAGCCATTGAGACCATTCCAGTGCGCGGGAAATCCGTTTTCAGCGAAACATGAACCGGCTTTTCATTTATCTCAAAATTCGTTTCATTTTGAATAAACAAATTCACAAACAGATTTTCCGAATCGGCCGAGTACATGTACTGCCCCAGAGCGGTAAAGGTGCGTGCCAGATTGGTCGGACAGCAGGCTACGTCGAACCATTTCTGGCGAACCGGCTTCACATGGGCATCTGAGGTGTTTTCGACAAAACGTTTCGGCCAAACCTCCAGTGGATTTACATAAAAATAGGTATTGCCTTCCATAGAAATACCGGCACGTACCGTATTATAAAGCACACGTTCCACAACATCGATATAAGAGGCATCCCGGAAAATTCGCGACATGCGCAAACCGAACCGTGCCAAACCGATGGACGCACAGGTTTCGGAGTAATTCGAAGCATTCGGCAGATCATAGTCGACAGTAAAGCGTTCCCAAAAACCGGACGAACCAATGCTGCCGGTAATGTACATGCGTTTATCAACAATGCTATTCCATAAATCCATGCAGGCTTCCAGTAAAGAGACATCCTGGTATTCCTGTGCAATATCCGCCATCCCGCAGTATAAATAAACAGCACGTACTGCGTGCCCCTCGGCAGTATGCTGTTCCCGCACCGGAAGATGTGACTGGGAATAAATCGGACGGTAACCCGCAAACTCAGGAAATATCAGCTTATAATCCGGCCTGCGCATTTCTTCCAGAAAATAATTTGGGGATTGCCCGTGCATATCAATAAAATATTTAGCCAATTCCAAATAACGCCGTGCTCCGGTTGCATGGTACAAGCGTACCAACGCAAGCTCTATTTCCGAATGTCCGGGGTAGCCGTGCATCTGATCTTCCGCCGGGCCGAACACCTGACAGATTAAATCTGCGTTTCTGCACATAATATCCAGCAGATTTCGCTTTCCGGTCGTTTCATAATATGCCACCGCAGCCTCGATAAAATGCCCTGCGACGTACAATTCATGTCCCTCGGTTAAGTTTTTCCAGCGTACGCCGTTTTCCACGAGTGTAAAGTAAGTATTTAAATAACCGTCTTCGCATTGGGCGCGTCCAATCAAGGCAATAACATCATCCGCAGTCGCTTCCAGCTGAGCGTTTGGATGAGAAGCCAAACTGTATGCGACAGCCTCCAGCCATTTTGCAACATCGGAATCCTGAAAGACAGTACCTTGACGCTTTCCCGTCGCCTCCCCCGCTGCAATTCTGAAATTCTGCAGACAGAAGCTGGGCGGCGCGTCCGGAACTTTATCGTTTAGGACATTCCACTGATATGGCAATACGACAGAGGGGATCAGTTGTATGTAGCGATTCCAGTAGGAATCATCAATATGGATGTTGGAGAGAGAAAGTGCGGCGAGCCTTGGGTGTTCCATAAGTATAACCTCTTTTCGTACGTTTAGTTAAACGATTGGGTACACTACAAATATACTTTACTAAACACAAAAATGCAAGGCTTAAAATAAAAAACTTTTCATTTTCGCAAAAATATGGTATAAATTAATAGAAGCGGTTATTAAAATTTGTAAAGCATACCTAAAGCTTTAGGTACGGCAAAAGGAGAATCTTCTATGGCAACGATAAAGGAAATTGCACACATGGCGGAGGTGTCCACAACGACGGTCTCCAATGTGCTGAATGGAAAGCCCGGTGCGGCCAGTGATGCCAAGGCAAAGGAGATTTTTGACCTGGCCCGCCAGCTCTCCTATACACCGAATGCGTTCGCAAAAAACCTGAAGCAGCAAAAAAGCAACAGTATCGGAATCATCACGGAGGATCTTACCGTATTCAATGCTCCGGAAATCGTGGATGGTATTGACGCTTACTGTGAAGAGAACGGTTATGAAATCATCTTGGCAAACATGCGGCTTTTCAAGCGCTACAATAACGATTTTACCGATACACCCCAACATCAAAGCCTTTTGGATGAGTTGGTGCGCAACATGATGGCAAAACAAATTGAAGGTCTGATTTATGTGGGTTACCACTGCCGTGAAATCCACTGTCTGCCATCCCTGCTGTCGGTTCCGCTGGTGTATGCCTACTGCTTTCCGCAGAATATGCAATACTCGGCGGTACTGTATGACGATGAAAAAGCAGCGTATGACGTTACCTGCTCACTGATTGCAAAAGGGCATCGAAATATCGGTGTTTTGTGCGGGCCGATTTCCAGTTTTCACACACAATGCAGACTAAAGGGAGTTCAGAAAGCCTTGTTTGACCACGGCATTCTGTATAATGCTTCTGCAGTGCTGTATGGTGACTGGACAAGAAATTCCGGCTATGAAGCGGCAAATGAGATGAATAACATGGGCTGTACGGCCGTTTTCAGCTTTAATGACTTAATGGCAAGCGGACTTTATGAGTGGTTCACCGAGCAGGGTATGGAGATCGGCAGCGATATTTCCATTTTTGGCTTTGATAATCGCGACATAAGCCGCGGATATACCCATAAAATATCGACCGTAGAGCTGCCTCTCAATGAAATCGGACGCAAAAGCGCGGAACTCGTGCTGCAGCAGGTGGCTGGAAACAAAGTGGAACCGGAACGAATCCTTCTGCCATGTGACATTCTGGAACGCAATTCTGTGGGCTGTGTGTGAAAGAACTAGGATGGCCTGACTCAGCAAAGCTATATTATATTTAGAAAGCCGGATGTAAAAACTAACCTAAACGTTTTGGTAATAATGCTGAATTCGTGATTCTAAACAAAAAACACTTTATTTTTTTAAAACAAAGTGATATAATCGCCTTAATGATAAAAATTCAAGCGGTTTTTTGTTAGTTATCCCTATGAAAAGAAAAATGAGAAGCTGAAAAGCTTCCTTTATTTTTTCAAGGTTACCTAAACGATAAGGTAGTACATTCGGTTGTAAGGCAAGCAAATAACTTGCCAGACAATAAAAGTTGCTTTCAAACCAACTAAAATTTACTAAGGGGGAAATAATGTGAAAAAGGTATCAAAAGTTCTGGCACTGCTTTTAGCAGTTTCTACGCTCACCGGCGCGTTGTCCGCTTGCAATTCGGGCACGCCGACTTCTTCCGCAGGCTCTCAGGCAACCAATTCCGCTGGGGGAGAAAAGGTCACCATTACCTATGCACAGTGGGGCAATGACACTGAAACAAAGGCAGCAAAAGAGGTTGCCGCAAAGTTCAATGCATCTCAGAATCATATCAAAGTTGATATTATGCAGATTGACCACGAAAGTTACATATCAAAACTGAATGCCATGGCAACCGCGGGGCAGCTGCCGGATACCGGTATCATGAGCGAAGCCGGTGTTCTGACCTTTGCGAATAACGATATGCTGGCTGACATTTCCGGCATGTATGATAGCAATGCACCAAAACCGCTTGAAAGTCTTGCTTTCAAACACAACGGCAAAACGGTCGCGTATTCCGCCGCTAACGAAATTTTGAACATCTGGTACAACAAAGACTTACTGGAGCAGGTTTGCAAAAAGCAAGGCTTAAAAGCAGAAGACTATACGCCTCCCGCCACTGCGGATAAGGCGTGGACTTGGGATGAATATGTAAAAGTTGCGAAGACCTTAACACTGGATACCAAAGGTAAAAACGCCAATGACTCAAGTTTTGACGCAAAGAATATCGCAACCTACGGCTGCTCCGTCAATACATTGCCATGGCAGATGGAAGTTTGGCCATTGTCCAACGGCGGCGGCTTCTATTCCGCAGACGGAAGCAAATGCACCATTAATGATCCAGCCGCAACAGATGCGATTCAGGCAGTAGCGGATTTGTACCTCAAAAATCATTGTGCCCCGCAGCCAGGTGCTTCCACCACCGCGCTCAGTACCACCCTTGGCACGCAAAAAGTTGTAATGGCCACGGACGGTGCATGGAACGTTGGAACCTATCTTGGACCGGATGCAAAATTCAAATACGGCGTTGGTGTTCTGCCCTATTTCAAGAATAAAGTTACCATCTGCACCGGCGGCCCGAATGTTGTGTTTGCCACCACAAAGCATCCGCAGGAAGCTATGACTTGGCTCAAATGGTACTCGCAGGAAGAAAACAACTGGGATAATCTAATTAAAGTCGGCACATGGATGCCTATTTTGGAATCCTGGTATACAGACAGCGCAAAAACCAACAAATGGATTGACAATAAGAACTTCCCGGAGCACAATATGTATAAGAGCGCAGTCGTGGATTATGCACATAACAATTCAAAATCCACTGCGTGGTACTATGTAGGCGGAACGGATGTTTTCAACACAACTCTGGATTCTGTACTTTCTCATGTATGGAACGGTGACATGACCGCTAAAGATGCAATTAACAAATATTATTCCAAATTAAATGAAGCATTTGAAAACGGAAAAGCAAAATAACAGGCAAATTAGCAAATTGATTATGTAAAGTTGAAGCAGCGGGGTATCGGCTCAACGGAACCGGTGCCCCCTGTAACTTCATTAAAGGGGGCCCAATTCGTGGCAGATACAACACAAAGCGGTGCGGAACAGGCGTTGCAGTCCGGCATTGCGTCAATAACAAACAAACCCCGCAAGATTTCGGGCAGAGGCAGGCGGCAGAAGAAGGAATCCAGAATCGCATACCTTTGTTTGATTCCTGTATTCCTGGGGCTCTCAATTATCAGTTACATCCCCACCGTTTCTGTTTTTGTTCTGAGCCTGTTCAATTGGAACGGACTGTCAAAGCCAAAATTTGTTGGGTTGGATAATTTCATCAAGATTTTTACCAATGATATGTATTTCATTGATTCTTTACGTGTAACCATCCTCTATGCATTTATGGCAGTATTATGGTCACTGCTCTATTCCCTGATTATCGCATTGCTGCTTAACCGCAAAATACCGGCCCGCGCATTCTGGCGTGCCATTTACTTTATTCCGTATTTGCTGCCCGCGGTAGGCGTTTTTACCACCTGGCGCTGGATGTACGAAGTAAACTACGGCTTAATTAACTACGGAATCCGTCTTTTGGGACTGCCGCCTCAACAGTTTTTGCAAAGTCCGCAGCAAGTGCTGCCTTCCCTTGCTTTAATCGCAGTTTGGTGCAGCGGCAACCTGATTGTTATTTTTCTTGCCGGTTTGCAAAATGTTCCGCGTGTCTATTTGGAAGCAGCGGAAATTGACGGCGCAAATGCATGGCAAAAATTTTGGCATATTACTATTCCAAGCATTTCTCCGATTATCTTCTATAATGTTCTTATGGCACTCATCAGCAATCTTCAGGTTATCAATCCGGCACTCGCCATTACAAACGGCGGCCCGGAAAACGGGTCTATGTTTATGTCCTATCTCATTTATCTCTATGCATTCACAAAGAATAAAATCGGCTACGGGTGCGCCTACGCGGCAGTCTTCTTTGTCATTGTAGGCATTGCAACGGCGATTTTGTTTAAAACTTCAAAATCTCAGTTCAGTGTGGAAGGAGGAAAAGATTGATGGAACAGGTAAAAGAAATAAAGAAGACCGGAATACTTGCCAGCAGAAAGCGTTCCGAACAGCTTTCAAACGGGCTTTCCCTTCTAGTCGTTGCGATTTTGGCTGCTATGGTTGTGCTGCCGATTTACTGGATTTTTCGTTCCTCGGTCATCAGCAACGGAGAGTTATACGCGTATCCTCCTAAATTCCTTCCGCAGGAATGGCTGTGGTCCAACTACTCCCGTACGTTGGAATCCTTTGCATACTGGACTTATTTAAAAAATACATTTACAATTATTATACCGGCCGTGTTTGCCGGTACAATTACCGGAATTTTCAGCGCTTATGCCTTTGCAAGGCTGAAGTTTAAAGGTAAAAAACTGATTTTCACCTTGTGCGTCGGTACTATTTTGCTGCCGGGCATGGTCACACTGATTCCGCTGTACATTTTCTGGACGCGCGGGTGCGGACTGAATGATACCTACTGGCCTCTTATTCTCCCGTTTTTCACCGGCGGCGGTTTCTTCAATATCTTTCTTATCAAACAGTTTATGGAAACCGTACCGAAAGAACTGGATGAGGCAGCGGAAATCGACGGTGCGTCCCACATGCGCATTTTGTGGTCGATTCTGGTTCCGTCCATCAAACCCGCTATTGTGGTAGTTGTTATGCTGCTGTTCATTCAGCTTTGGAACGACCTTTTACAACAGATGATTTATATCAATACAATGGATAAGTACACATTCGCAATCGGACTTACCACCTTTACCGGCGCGTTCGGCACGAAATGGAACTACGCGATGGGCGCCACCTGTATGACCATTGCACCGGGTATTATTATTTATCTTTTGGGTCAGCGCAGTTTTGTGGAAGGTATTGTACTGACCGGTATGAAAAACTAAACACGAAATCTTCGGAAGGGAGAAAAAGCAATGAGTTGGATGGAACAAATCCGAGCCAAACGGTTTGCACCGGGCAAGGGGGTTTTTCAGTCTTCGCCCCAAAAGGGACCTGCTCGCTTTTTCTTCCTTTTTGCCACTTATTTTTGGAACTTAATTGGAATTAATCTGCTGTTTGTACTGTGCTGCTTACCGGTAATTACCATTCCTACAAGTCTGTGTGCACTCAACCGTTACCTGATCAAAATGGTTCGCGACGGTTTTGGCTTTTCGTTGAATGATTACTGGAAGGAATGGAAAAATCAGCTTGTCAAAAGCCTGCCTGCGGGTATTGTATGCGCGCTTCCGCTTACCTACAGCTATTACCTGCTCAGTATGTCTTCCGGAAAGCAGGGCAACGGCATGGTTTTTGCTTTCGGCATTTTCTGGCTGATTTTCGGACTTCTTCTGGGCAGTTATGTTTTTGTTTTGAAAGCGATGCTGACCCTTCCGCTGACGGCAATCTTAAAAGACTCCTTAATCTTAATTATTGCCGAATGGAAAGCCACTTTCTGTGTTATGGGCGTAACTATACTCGCGGCGGCGGCTGGTTTGGCGTTATTTCCCTATTCACTTCCGGTGCTGGCCGTGTGCCTGATCTCATGGGTACAGTTGGCACTGTGCTGCATCATCAATGTACCAGTTCAAAAGCGTATTATTATTCCTTATGAACAGCAGCAAACGGAAGAAAACGCAGTGGATTCCTCTGATATTTTTAACAGGAGAAATGAAGAATGACAAAAGCAAAACTGCTGCTGGAAAAAGATTTTACAATTGCAAAAGCAGACAGACGCCTGTTCGGCTCATTTATTGAGCATCTTGGGCGAGCAGTATATACCGGCATTTACGAATCGGGCCACCCCCATGCAAATAAGAACGGTTTTCGTAAAGATGTGATACAGCTTGTGAAAGACCTGCACGTACCAATCATTCGTTATCCCGGCGGAAATTTTGTTTCCGGCTACCGCTGGGAGGACGGTGTCGGCCCCGTGAAAAACAGGCCGCACAAACTGGACCTCGCTTGGCGCACGCTGGAAACCAACGAAATCGGTGTGAACGAGTTTTCGTCCTGGTGCAAACTGGTGGATGCGGACGTTATGATGGCGGTCAACCTTGGCACTCGGGGTATTCAGGATGCATGTAACCTGCTGGAATACTGCAACATTGAAAAGGGCAGTTATTACAGTGATCTGCGCCGCACACACGGCGTGACTCAACCGCATAACATTAAAACATGGTGCCTTGGCAATGAAATGGACGGTCCGTGGCAGATCGGACACAAAACGGCACAGGAATATGGCCGCCTTGCCTGTGAAACCGCACGGGCCATGCGCCAAATTGATCCCGATATTCAACTTGTGGCCTGCGGCAGTTCCATGTCAACTATGCCCACGTTCCCGATGTGGGAAGATGAGATTTTAACGAACACCTATGACGATGTGGACTTTATCTCACTGCATCAATATTATGGTAACCGTGACAATGATACAAAGGATTATTTGGCGCAGTCACTGGAAATGGATCAATTCATTCATACGGTTACAGCGGTATGCGACTATGTAAAGGCAAAGAAACGTTCTTCCAAAACCATGCAGCTCAGCTTTGACGAATGGAACGTGTGGTTTCATTCCAGTGCGGAAGAAGAAGACATCACCAAAAATCACCCCTGGGGTAAAGCGCCGCACTTGCTGGAAGATGTATATAATCTGGAAGATGCCCTTGTAGTTGGTACTTTGCTGATTACCTTACTGAATCACGCAGATCGCGTAAAAATGGCATGTCTTGCCCAGCTTGTCAACGTAATTGCTCCTATTATGACCGCACCCGGCGGCAAGGCATGGAAGCAAACCATTTATGATCCGTTTCTTCATGTTTCCCGTTATGCGGACGGTATGGTTTTGCGCCCGGTATGCATATGCGATAAATATGACAGTAAAAACTATACTGACGTGCCTTATCTCGAAAGCACCGCTGTTTGGAATGAGGAAACGAACGAAATTATCATATTTGCCGTAAACCGGAATTTAGAGGAACCGATGGAACTTTCCTGCCAAATCGATGGATTTGGCAGCTATCGTGTACTGGAACATTTACAAATGAGCGGAGGCGACCTGAAGGCGGTCAATACCGCTGAAAGGCAGCCTATTCATACAGACTTGGGAGACACCGGCCGTGAAGAAGATAATATGCTTTCCATTTGTCTGCCAGCTGCTTCATGGAATGTTATCCGCATGAAAGCAGAAAAATGAAATTATTATAAGTTAAAAAATGGTATCCCCCGTTATATTCAATTTTCCCTTAGCCCAGTAATATCCATAACACTTATCCGTGTTATGGATATTTTTTATGGTCTTTAGCAAAAAGCACTTGCTATGTCGATGTAATAAAAGGCTAAAGGTTTTTGGCTCCAAGGCCATTGCTTTTTTAAACCTCATAAAATGATACTGACCAAACATACGCTAAACAATGAAAGAGCGGCCTTAACTTTATAATTTACCATTTCCATAAAACATGGTATAATTTGTATAATAGTATCAAAAATGGGAGGAAATCATATGTCAATCAAAATAGTAATATGTGATGACGCTGAGGATGACATCGTGCAATTATCAAGTGCACTTTTCGCATATGACCCCTTATTTGAAATCACCACCTTTACCAACGGAAAAACGCTGATTGATGAATTGTTGGAAAATAACATTTTGGTTGATCTTCTGTTTCTGGATATTTACATGCCAGGGATTGACGGTATTGAAACAGCACAGAAAATACGTGCCATGCGCAAGGATGTTAAAATTATCTTTCTTTCATCAAGTAAGGATCATTACTCACAGGCCTATGAGGTGTTCGCGTTTAATTACATAATAAAGCCATTTGACAGGGAACGTCTGTATGCCGTGCTGAACTGCGCCCTTGATGAGCTTCGAAAAGAGAGTGGCTATAAAATCCGTGTCCAGTACAAAGGAACCACGCACAGCGTAAACTGCCGTGACATTCTATACCTTGAAAGCCGAGATAAACTGCTCCTGTTTCACCTTGCGGATGAAAACGTTCTGCAGTGTTACGGAAGACTAGAAGAAATACAAAAAGAACTGCCGGGGCAATTTTTTCTTCGCTGCCATCAAAGCTTTCTTATCAATCTCGCTCAAGTGACAGAAATGGGTGAAAACTATTTACGTGTAGGTTCGGCTATGATTAGCGTTTCAAGAAAATACAGGAAAGAAGCAAATGATCGGTACTATGCGTACCTGTTTTCCCATATGGGGGGAGGGAAGCCGCAATGAAAAAGCCGAAATACACCAAAGGGCTGCTGATTTCCGGAATCCTGTTTGTTGTTTTAATCTCTCATCTTCCGGTAATTTACACGCTTTTTTACCACGACTTGACCGGTGTGCCTACATCGGAAAAAGGAAACATAAACCTTGCCGGAAATTTGTCCCAACAACATACTATTTTGGATGGACAATGGGAATTTTACTGGAATCGTCTGATTGTCACCAAACCTAAGCAGGCAACAGCCCCTGATTTTTTTATTCAGGTGCCGGATTACTGGTCACGGTACAAAATCAACGGTAACTACCTTCCTGTGGGCGGGTTTGCAAGCTACCGGTTGATGTTAAAAGGATTGAACGCTTCCCGACCCGTTACGGTTTATTTACCGGATTTCGGCAGAGCCTACCGGGTGTTTCTTGACGGCAAGCTCACCGCGGAAAGCGGTACAATTTCCGAAAACATGGCAGAGGTCTTCACGACAACCAAGGCGAATCTTTACCCGGTGACACTGTCTGCGGGGCAGGAACACGAGATTGTGATTGAGGTCTCGACTACACGCTTTTCCGGGCTGTACATGGCCCCTGTCCTCAAAGATTACATTGCTGCCGTTCAGGAGAACAGCGAACGGAACAATCTTCGGCTGATTCTGTTCGGAATGGTACTGTTTTCCTTTTTTATTCTGCTTGTTGCTTACATTCTGTCATTCAGGGGAAATACGCATTCTGTCTGGCTCCCGGTTATGGGCTTTTGTGTCATGCTGCGTATCATGCTTACCACAGAGTTTTACAGCTTCTGGCAGGATACCGCGTTTTTTCACCTATCCTATGAACTTACCAACCCGCTGATGTTCCTAATTTCCTTTGCGTTTAAGTATCTGCTGATTTTTCTGATTGAGGAACTGCTGGGAATTGCATTTTCCAAAAAAGAAAAGCTGGGTTTTCTGATTTATTATGCCGCTCTGTTTCTCCTGTATCTTTTCATCCCGCGCGGAATCTACAACCGACATCTGACTATCCTACTGCCGGTCTGTGCCTTTGCAATAGAAATATATGCGTTCTTTAAGGTCTATCATAATCGGCAGCAGATGAAAAAGCACGAGTTGCTGGTTTACTGGGGCACCGTGCTTGCAATAACCGGGCTGATTGTTGACTGCTATTATATCAATGGCAACATCTACCTCAATCTATCATTGGCCCTGTTGGTTACGTTTTCGGTATACCTGATGATACTTAGTCTGATTTCATCCATGCAGGCTGCAGATGTATACCGTGATTTTGCCGTGTCATCTGCCCGGCTGTCTCAGGCAAGAGCACAAATTGCCATGCAGGCAGAGTATTACGATGCGCTCAGCGCACAGATGAACGAAGTCCGCGCTATTCGACATGATCTGCATCATTTTGTGGGTACGATCAGGCGACTGTCCGAAGAAGGGCAATATGAGGAGTTAGACAGACTTCTGAATGAATATGGTGAGAAAACCACATCCTCGCCGCTGCCGGTATTCTGCGAAAATATTGTTGCAAACTCGATTCTCGGCTATTATTTTCTGCGTTTCAGAGAACACGAAATTCCGTTCAACTGCACCTGCCATATTTCAAAACAGCTTTTGGTCAACAATAGTGACCTCTGCGTTGTTCTTGGCAATGCGTTGGAAAACGCGATGGAAGCCTGCGGGAAATTGGAGCATCGGGAGAAGCGATATGTTTCAGCGGAAACAAGAAGCATAAACGGAAAACTGCTGATTAAAATAGAAAACTCATATAACGGTCTCCTCAATCAGCGCGGCGGCCGTTATATTTCCACAAAAGGCAGCGAACATCACGGGATTGGCCTGCAAAATATTAAAAAGGTTGTAAACTCTTACGGTGGCTTCGTCAAAATGGAGCACAGCCAAACCACCTTCACTCTGATGGTAGTTTTTCCGAATTCCCCTCCCTCGGCATCTTCCGAACCTCTTTAATCACCTTCTTACCCTGTAAAACGTTTTTACAGGGTATTTTTATGCCAATTTCGCCATTAATAGGGTCAATTTCGCAATTCCTTAGGTTTTATTGAATTTACAATTATAATGGAAAGAAAGATTCGTAATTACGGAATACCGGTAGGAAAAGCATTCGCATTGATAGAAGAGGTATGAAAAGAAAGGAAATCACGATGACCTTCCGGCTTTACCCGCAGACAGAAAAAACATGGATTTTTACGGAGCCGCGCAGCAGGTGCAGACTGCCTTATCGTACTGTGAAAGAAATACGGGTGCTCTATCCATGTGAGAACTTCCTCATAGTCGGCGAAATTGGCAGCCGCTCAAGGCCTCCCGAACGCGGGGATATCCTTCTTACAGAGGATGGCAAATCTATCCCCATCCTGCCGAGAGGAAGTCGGCACAGGCCTTTTGAGTGGGTTGCCGGGTATATCGCGGTGGAGAAAAACACTTATATCGCGGCGGTACGGAGCATATTCCCCACCCTTTTTCTAAGATGAGCAAAGGGCCAAATTACCCAAAAAGACGGTACAGAATCACCCAGACCTCATTGATTATAAAAATAACAGCAGAGGAGAATGAATATGGTACAAAAAGCAAGACACGAATTTCCTAAAATCCTGTCGCTTATACTTGCGGTGACACTAATACTCACGATGCTGCCGGGAGGCGTATTGACTGCGAAAGCCGCCAGTACCCTTACGATACAGACGTCGAACGGCGGCACATATCAAACACAGATTAACGGTACGAGCACCGTCATAACCCTTCTGACCAACGGCGATTACAATATCTCAGGAAGTGCCACAGACACAGAAATTGTCGTGCAGTACAGCGTCGCGGCTAATATCACGCTTGACAATGCGACAATTTACGGAAGCAATTCAGCCAGTCCAATGTATCCCGGTACGCCCGCGTTATACATAACGAGCAGCCTTTTAAACCCGGATGTTCCTTATCAGGCGCGAACTTCACAAGCAAATTTAACGCTTATGGGTACGAATAAGCTCGTGGGCGGTAATGCACGACCCGGTATTGGGGTGCCGAAGGACGGCGCGTATCTGAGTATCAACGGCTCAGGCAGTTTAGAGGCGGACGGCACTGACGGCGGCGCCGGTATTGGCGGTGCTGCCCTTGTCAACTCCAATGAAGATAATGATTGCGGCGAGGTGTTAATTTACGGTGCCACGGTGATTGCAAACGGCAGCACAGGTTCCGGTGGTTTGGGGGGCGGTGCCGGTATCGGCGGCTCCTGCTACGGCGATGGTGGCAAAGTGACAATCAAAGGAAATAGTACGGTGACGGCCACCGGCGGTGCTTTTGCCGCAGGAATCGGCGGCGGCGCCTGCATACGTGTTGATGAAGGGGGCACAACCGGAATTGTAAGGCATGGCGGCGATGGCGGTTCTTTGTTCGTCTGGGGATCATGGGTCAAGGCCGTCGGTGGTGCAGGCGGCACAGGTATCGGCGGAGGCAGCAGCGCGGACGACGACCAATGTGCCGGAAACGGGTCGGCGGTGACCATCTACAGCGGTACGGTGCAGGCTCTCGCCGGAGGCCCGAATAATTCAGTTTACAATTACGGTATAGGTGCGGGCGCGGCGTCCGACTCGGGAAATTACGGTTTAGCCGGTAGCTACACTATTTTCGGCGGTTCTGTATACGCAAAAGGGGCAACAAGCGACAAAAACTTAGACGCAGTGCCAACAAACGGCAGCGGTCCGGTATACATGACTACCCTCCGGATTCCAAATATTACTGCTCCGACTATGGTAACTTCCTGTTCCACATACGCACTGGCGGGAAGCAAAACCGATTCCTCCGGTTTTCTTTATCCTTACCTGCCTGCCGGAGACGAATCGATGGACATATCTTTAGACGGCGTATCGCGCAATCCGGCATACCGTTATAGCGGAACAGTCAACACCTACGGCTCCAGTTGGCTCAAAATAAATCCGATAGATCAGAACATTTTTGTCAACAACGCGCGATGGGACGGCACCGGCAATATGTCAACGACATTCGGCTATAACGGCATGCCCATAATTACAACGGCCGAATCGGCGAATACTACTTTTCACTACACCGGCACAGACACTGCCACAAGCACGTCCTACAACAGCGATGTTGGACCGACCGATTACGGTACCTATCAAGTGCAGGTGACAAGTTTAGGGGATGATTCCTTCTATCCCATCCTCAGTTCGTACAATGTAAAGATTGGTATTTCCATTACTCCGAAAAGCATTTCGGGCTGCACTCTGACCTTTAACAATGCGCATTCCACCTATAAATACGGCGGCGGGAGCCCTGTCAACCCTAGCTTTACTGTGTCGGACGGCGGTGTGACACTCCCAAGCTACAATTATACCGCCGTCTATACCAATAACACAAACATCGCAGCTTCGACGGATACGAACCCGCCAACGGTAACTCTCACCGGAAAGGGGAATTATACCGGTTCGCTTTCCGGCAGCTATACAATCGAAAAAGCCCCGGGTGTCACAGTCAGCGCTGACCCGACTGACTGGACTACCGGCAGTGTCACGCTGAAAGCAGGTGTAACGGTGGGCAGTTCCGGCATCGCAAGTGTGACAGTAACCAAAGCGTCCGACTCCGCTCATCCGCAGACGCTGACGGGCGGAACACCTTTGCCATCAGGCACTATTGAATACAACTATTCAGCGGTACAAAACGATACCTTTACCTTTACGGTGACTGACGGTGCGGGCTATATGGCAGACAGCAGTATAACCGTCGGCAACATTGACTCTGCAAACCCTGTAGTCGGCACCGTCAGCGGGAATCCGACTGCTCCTGCTCAAGCGGCAGACTTGATCTTTCCCGCTTCTGCCGCTTCCGGCATTAAAGACATAACGGTCAGCCGAGAAACAGGAAGCAATACATGGGAACCAGTAATCGGAGTCACTGTTACCAAAATTAAAAATCAAGACGGCAGCTACACTTGCAGTTATCATACGCTGGACAACGGTACTTACCGATTTACCGTAACAAGCGGTTCCGGCCTTACCGCTGATACCTCTCCTGTGAACGTAACCCAGATTGACTTGGCGCAGCCGGTTGTCAGTGTCAGCGGAGTTTCCGGCAGTAAAAGCTACACAAACGGTGATTGGGCAAATCAAGCGGTCGAACTGAATCTTTCGGACGCCGTTACGAACCTCGGCACTGCCACCTATCAGTATAGAATCGTTGGCGAAAGCATATGGCAAACTGCTGTGAACGGAATCGTTAATATATCCGCGGAAGGTACCACACAGCTAGAACTTCAGGCTACGAGCGCCGCTGGCAAAGCAAGCCAGATTGTGAACTATACTGTTCGGCTTGATACAATCGCACCGGTAAATACAGCCATCCATTTCTCGCAAAATCCGTTCAAGAGCATCGCACACTTTGTAACTTTCGGGCTTTTCTTCGGCGATACGGTGGGCGTTACCTTCACCGCCGACGACGGGAATAGCGGTATCGACCATTATGAGTACCAAAAAGTGAGCGTAGGCGAAAACTTTGATGAAAACGGGAACTGGCAAACCGCTGCCCTCTCAATCAGCCCGGACTTTAAAGGTACACTCTACGTCCGCGCGGCGGATAAGGCAGGCAATGTTTCCGGGTATGTTACGAAGTTGCTGGTGGTGGATAAAACCGCTCCGAACATCACTGCAAACGGCGGAGTCTCTTCTTTGACAACGATAGATAAAAACGCATCCATCCCTGTTACTGTTGCAGATAACGGTGCAGGTATCGGTATAATCACTTATCAGATCAATGGCGGCTCTGTACAAACTGTAGATTTAACCTCGGAGCTCTACAATGATCTTACGAAGACTTATAATTTCAACATTGCCAGCCTGCCGGACGGAAATTACGACGTAACCATCAACGCGCAGGACAACTCAGGAAACAGTGCCCAAACGGTAGTGATAAACGTAAACAAAGATGCCGCGCCAAAAGTGAACGACGTTACTGTAACGCCGGGCTCGATTTCCCTCAATCACGGCAACACACAGCAATTTCATGCCTCCGTCTCCGGCACCAATAATCCATCCGCTTCAGTAAAATGGAGTGTAACAGGCAACAAGAGCGACGATACCACCATTGATGCTACGGGCAAGCTGTATATTTCCTCTGACGAATCGGCAGAAGCCTTGACGGTAAAAGCTGCTTCAATAGCCAATCCTGCAAAATTCGGGCAGGCGGCGATCACCGTCAACAGCTCTGACCAGTCCAATTTCGGCTTTTCTGACACAATACTCGTCAAAACCTATGGAGATGCGCCGTTTACCATTTTAGCAGCCGGCGGACAAGGCAGCGGCAATGTCACCTACGCGGTGTCTGGCGGCAGCGACATTGTTTCTGTGGATACTCAAACCGGCAGGGTAACCATTAAAAAGGCGGGCAGTGCTGTTATAACAGCTATCAAGGCTGCGGACGGCAGTTTTAATCAGGCGACGGCGGCACTTACAATCCGTGTTGATAAAGCCATACCATCCGTCAAAACACTTCCAAAATCAACGCAGCTCATTTCCGCCGGCCCACTTTCGTCAAGCACCCTTTCCGGCGGTACAGCCAGTGTACCGGGCAATTTTGTCTGGGCAAAACCTGATACCGTAGTAAAGGAATCCGATAGCTATAAAGTGACTTTCCTACCAACTGATACAACAGACTACGTGACCTGCACCTGCATGGTACCTGTCACGGTCAGCCAGCAAGTCACAGACAGCGGCACTAACGTGACGGTGGATTTAAGCGGTTGCTCTATGCCAAATGGGGTTACCTCCGTTACGCTCAGCGGCAGTTCTCAGACGCCGACGTCCGGCGGTTCCGCTTATACGGTCGTTGTTAAACTAATCGGAGACAATCAGGCTCTTGGAAGCCTCAAAAAGCTGACGGTTTATGACCTTTCCTTATTGGATCAGAATGGTAAACCCGTGGAAAACTTCACTGGAAAAATCAAAGTGAAGATTCCGATACCGGAGGGTGTAAGCGGAGATCTTCATATTTTCTGGTACAATACAGATAAAGGTACGCTTACCGATATGCACGCCGTTCGTGAAAACAATTATCTGGTCTTTGAGACTTCACACTTCAGCTACTATGCTATTGCATCGTTTGGGTCTTCCACTCCACCGGTTGAAAATCCAAAAACCGGCGGCAATGGTTTCAGCCCTATATGGTGGCTGCTAGCCGCTTTGCCCGTGGGCGGTACGGTTTATGGTATCAAAAGAAAACGTTATATTTTAAAAAAAATATAATTGAAGAAACAGAACAAATCATATAATATCTGCTGAACAACTGAATACTCTGGATCCGCTTAAATCTGTAATGCGACGGTCACAAGCATTACCTAAGTATTTCCGCAAAGGCAAATTCATTCTAACAAAGGACGCAGTCCGCACTTAAAGTGCTCGCTGCGTCCTTTACTTTTTGTGTGTAAATTTATTTAGGCAGATATTGAGAAGGACCGGGACAATACGATATTCCAGCTAATATCTGTTTGTCAATTCAGCCAAATATAGAAAGAGGATACCATGATAGGACACAGCACGATTCCTCATGAGACCTGCCGGAAACAAGAATCTATTTTCATATTGCTTATAAACAGTGAAAAAGCAAAGTGGTGTAACACAAAGCCATTCGTTCGTACACTAAAAAACAATTCCCCAAAAGGTTCGGAAAAGATACCTTCAAGGGAATTTTTCTTGTATTTCATATATTTTATGGACGCACTGTCATACCGGTAAATGCGCTTTTTTTCCCATTTTCAGTGGCAAAGAAACCTCTGCGTGAAACCCTTTGCTATCGGTATACAGATTAATAACGCCGTCATACCGCTCTACGGTTTCTAAAACAGAAGAGATACCAAGGCCAAAATCATTACGCTTGGAAGAGAGATATTTTCCGCCCCTGGTTTGAATCTCCCCGTCAAAGCTGTTATCCAGAACAAATTCGATTTGACCATCCTGCATCCGGCCGGCAAAAAAGATCGATTTATCTCCGGATTTCTGACGTTGGCAGGCTTCCACCGCATTCTCCAGCAAATTTCCAAGAAGGCCGCATAGGTCGACAATCGGGAAGTCCAGTTTTGCTGGGAACTGAAGCCGTGTACGAAAGAGAATACCGTTAGACTGAGCTAAATTGCAGTAGTACTGTATCAGAGCATCCAATTCGATATTATCTGTCAGTCGAACAAAGCGGGTACCCTCATTGATTTCTGTGATACCGCGGATGTATTCTTCCAGTTCTTCCTTACGCCCCTCTTCGGAAAGTGTCATCAAAGTACGCAAATGATGACGGAAATCATGGCGCTGTTTACTGCTTTCCGCTACTTTATTATTCATTTGCCGCAGATGCTCCACCTGCATGGAAAGCTGGCGTTTCATCTGCCGCTGTTCTTCCGCATATAAAAGGCTGTTCCGGTATCCCGTTGCCACATCGTACCATAGCACAATAGCAATTGCCGCGATGAGACTCAGACTGCCCCATTCCTGAAACCAACCGCTCAGGATAGGTTCATAATTCGGCAGAAGCCGATCCCACAAAAAAGAACTGGCATACACAATATCCGCATACAGAAGCACACTCGCTTTTTGAATGCTGCGGCGCACAGCAATCGCGGCAGTCAGCAGCAGATAAACGACAATAACTAGCTTCGCTCCAAAAACCAAATAGGAATAGGCAAGCATCACCGGCAGTGTAAGATGCGCGGCAAACAGCCCGTAGAGCAATGCCAAAAAGCTGAGCATACCTGCCGCAGCGCCGCTGATAAGTTGTGTCCGGCGTTCTGTATCACAAATGCGGTTGTGCAGAAAAATTACAAACAGCGTTACCAGATATCCGCTGCATAGTTCCATCGTATACCATGGCTGAATTGGCAACGGAACAATGCCATGGATAACAGCATGGGAAGTAAACACCGCAGTCACAAGGCACAGCAGAAAGAAAAGCCAGATGTTGTTCCTGCGAGTCCGTGTACGGATTGCAAGATATAATGTGAAAATGACGAGCACCATCGTCACTGTGACCATAATCAAACTGAGACCGACACGCAGCCCACGACTGGTGTTTAGATTCAGCGGTTCACCAAAAGCCGGTGGATAAACCAGACCGCTGTATACCCATGAGTAGTCACTGACAGCCAGCAGCAGCGTGACCTTACCGGAAGCTTCAAAAGTGATCAGACGGCACTGGGTCTCATCGCGGTAAGCATTCTCTCCTGGCTCACCCATTTGCAGTTTTTGCTTTCCATTGATATAAAAACGGTAGGCGGAATAAATTTCCGGCAATTCTATTGCATAGGTATGTTCCTCTTCCGGGAGATACAGCGTCATGGCATAACTGGAACTGCCGTGCGGAGAAGGATGTAAATTACCAAGGGCAAAGTTGGACTTTTCGCCAATGGAGATATATTGGTAACCGTCTCCCTGCTGTTCCAGTGTTTGCGGTGTCAGCAGGCGCCCCGCATAGCAGCGCCAGCCGTTACACAAATAGCGGATGGGCGTGTTGACCCAATCCTGCTTCGAAACATACAAGGCTCCGTTAATAGCTTGGGGCGCGTCCTGCGTGTATTTGTTGTCATAGCGATTCAAGAAGAGAAACAGTGCGGAAGAAAGAAGGACTATCAAAATCAGTGCCAGAGAGCGCCCCCACACAGAGGTTCGCTTATCCATGATGCTTCCTCCTGACGAGCGCAGTCCCGCCCGCAGCAAGAAGCAGACCACCGCCCATCAGAGGAAACAGCGGTCCGGCGCTGCTCTGCGCGGCTGCGGATTCTTTCGGTACAACCGCTGCTTCGGAAATTCGATACGTTCCTGTTGCATTGATTGTAAAACGCAATAATTCACCGTCAAATTCAGCATTTGCTATCTTTTTTCCCTCTTCACTATAAACAGTGATAACCGCGTCCTTTGACTGCGGCATATAGTGCAGCCGCAGCACAGTCCCCGGTAATTCGGTTATGTCGCTTCCGGATGCATGCACGGTAAGTGTTACTTTATTTTTCTCCGGCTGTGTCAATCTGACAGACAGAGTATCTGTATCTTCCAGCTTCAACGCCAGTAAATGTTCACTGAGAATGCTGACCGTCAGGTTGCCTGCTCCGAACACAACGCTCTTTTCACCCGCGCAAAGATCACGCAGGCGCAATCCGGAAATCACGGTTTGCGAGGGGGAATAAGACTCCTGCACGGTGGAAATTGTACCCTGTGATGCCGTGCTGGCTTGTGCTTGTGTGTTTCCAGTATTTTTTACATAATTCTCACGTATATTATTTGATATAGCCTGAGCGCTATTCTGCTCCTTTGATGCACCCTGAGATTCTGCGCCCGACGAAGTGGCCGCGCTTTCTGCAACAGAAACGGTTGGAGCAGTAGAATTTGGCTCACCAGATGCAGGAATGGACTCTGCCGGAGCTTTATTCGGGGTGGATGATGAATTATCCGGTACTTGCGGAGAACTCGGGGCTGGCTGTGTGCCTGTGGATTGACTGCCGCCATTTACATCGCCGCCATCCCGATCTCCTCCGGAGTAGTCAACAATGAGAAACTCATCATCATACTTAAACGTGAGAATGCCTGTTCGGCCTCCGGGATATAAGACTTGAAGACCGTAAGTGCCCCCCTTTTCGAAGATACGCTGGGAAAGCTGAAGGTCATCGGAAGTAAAGCAAAATCCCTCACGCAGAGTTTCCCACGTTCCGGCATCCTGCCGCAGCAAAACGGTAAATTGCTCCAGTTGGTTCTGCTGCTCCGGGGAAAGTACCCACGGGAAATGCACAAAGCCACGCGCCGAGACACAGCAATTGATATCCGGTCTGCCGGGTGTCTGGATGGATACTGCACAAAACTGCTTGGGCAAAGACACACCGTCGCCAAGAATATAGGCATTGCCTAAATCAGGGGCAGCGGAAGCGTAGTATACGCCAGGGACAGCATTGTCCACATTTTTCAAAGACCATGTACCCGTCATCAGGTCATAGGCATTCCCCTGTGCGTCATAGCCGGTGAAACCGCCATAATAATCAGCAAAATAATCGGAAAGCTCCTTCTGCGAGGTCCCGACAGCAAGGGCCACGGCGTCTGTCCTGTCCGGCTCATCAAAGCAGGTTAGGACTACTGAACCTGTATCCGCACCGGTTGAAAGTAAAGCCTGATCCTGTGCCAGCACAGAAGGTGCGCACGCCCCGCTAAGCAGCAAAATAGCGAAAACAAGTGAGAATATCTGTTTTACTTTCATTTCCAATCTCCCCGTAACGAACCTGCGGAAAGACTCAGTCGACGCCGCTGTACCTGCCGTTGCAGGCGGCGGCTGACCGGCAGGTGCTCCCCATTTTTCAGGATTAGGCTGTCGTTAAAAACATCCTGTACTTCCAATAAATTCACCACAATTCCCTTGAAACAGGGCATAAACTGCGGGTACTCCGTCAGCCGCTCGGAAAGCTCCGTAAAACTGCCGGATACCGGAATCAAGCAGTCGGTCAAATGAATACAAGCGGTACGGTTCTGAAAATCAGCGTAAAAGATGCGGTCAAGTTCAATTTTGAGCGGTTGCTGCTTAGCGGTAACCGTAACGAACGGTTTGTCCGCCAGTTCAGCAATTTTGCAGTAGTTCAGCGCCCGTTCCAGCTTATCCAGTGTTGCGGGCTTTACGATATAATCCGCCGCCCGAACATCGTAGCTTTTTACGCCGAATTCCGGGCTTGTGGTAAGAAAAATGAGGTTCACGTTCCCGTCAAGCTGACGCAGTTTCAGCGCGCAGTCTACCCCATTTTCATCATTTATAAAGATATCCAGAAAAATCACATCATAGGAGTTCGGTATGTAGTCCCGCAGCAGTTCTTTGCCGCTGTGAAATTCCTTAATCTGTATTGGATGTTTCCGCTCGTTTTCATATTGTTTTAAAAGACTGCGAAGTGCCTCACATTCTGATACCATATCGTCTACGATTGCGATATTCATCCTAGATTCCATCCTTTATGTTTTTGGGGACTTCAAATTATTGTCTGATGGCATGATCGGCGTATTCCTATAATAATCCATTTAACAGTATACCACAAATTGGAGAAAATGGATGACCGCTTGTGCAGATTTTTAACCGCTTGTGCAAAACTGGTTGCAAACTGCTTGACAAAATGCTAGCTTTATAAAAACTACCGGATTTCTTCAAAAGGAGTCCGGTAGTTTTTTGTAAGAAACAGGAAAGGGAGGCAGCCACATGGATTTTGCAGTATGCGCGGCGATTTGGACGGAAATGCAGGCAGCAGCAATGCGTATAGTATTTACTATATGAAGCATTATGTCAGTTTTATTTATCTCCGGCTGGCAAGGTCTTTTGCGGTTAGGGCGTACAGTTAATGCAAATATGCAGCGGTCTATGAAGAATAAATTATAATGAAAAAGGTGGCAGAGATTAATGAAGACTCAACCAAAAAAATTAATACTTAGGGTGCTGAGTTTATCTATAGCACTAATGATTTTATTTGCAGGAATGCCGACAGGCACAAATCAGGATTTGTGCGGATTCAATTTAAGCGTAAGTGCAGCATCAAACGTTGACCTTAGTGGTGTTACTATGCCAACTCTTGTCGGTGGTGGTGGAATAAATCACCCAGGTACAATTTCCGGAGGTACAGGTACAATTACAATTGCTCCTCAGGCGGGTTATACATTCACTGGTGATACACTAACTGTTCAGGTTATAGGCGATGGAACTAAAAACGGTTCCAGTGTTGCCAGTGCTGTACTTACAGCTACAGCCATAACAGACGGAAGTGGCAATATTGTTATAGCGTTTGACGATACCATTACAGCAGTAACTAAAATTAATGGTATTTCAGTTTTTGGAGTTACAGAAAACTCTAACTACGCATTGAAGCTCACCAATAATGGTTCACATGTCTTGGCTGCACTTTATTCAGACGCAGCTATGACAACTCTTATCCCTACAGAGAATGGTGTATTTAAGCCTTATGCTGTTGGAGCAACTGTCTATGTAAAAATTGTGCCTGCTGCAGGTTATGAAATTACTGCAACTCTACGTGGAGAAGTAGACGGAACCGGAATTGAGTATGATATAGTTAATTATAATTCTAGTGCTGTTGCATTTACAAAGCAAGCGGACGGAACATATACGGGTTCGTTTACTACCCAGGCTGGTGATTCAGGCTCATATGGACTATTTATTTCGAATGTATGGGAAGCAACAGCAATCAATTGCACACTTACTGCACCAACATTAACAAATGCAACAGCTTCATATAAAAAGGGAGATACTGCAACAACGACTGCAAATTATGGGGATAGTGTAACAATGGCAATTGCTCCAGCTGCTGGATATAGCCTTAATGCACTTACAGCTGATTCATTTGTTGTAACTGGTGGTACAAAAGGTACATATTCAAATGGCGTTCTTACTATTGCAAACGTAACAGGTAATGTGACAGTTGCTTTGGCAGCGGGCGTTTCAAGTGTTGTTACACTCGAAGAGTATGATGGTACAGCTTTACCGATAAATGGAACCATACTAATAAGTGATGAAAATATCACTGCAGATCAGAATATTACCTGGACTCACAAATCCGAGGTAACTGTAGATGATACGATTTCTTACGGAGATACAGTAACAATTCCGGTATATGCTGCCGGTTATACAATAACAGGCACACCTACTGTTAGCATGAATGGTGGTGGTATTCAAGTAACCGGTGCATATGCAAATGGTAATGTTACATTTACAATGCCTGATATTGGTAATAATAATGATTCCATTAATTTAGTTGAAATTAGCGGCTTGGCAACTTCACACAAGAGCTATGATATAAACTATAACAAGTCCGCAATGAAGATTTACAGCGGTGTTGCTGCACCGATAAACGGAGCTGTTACTCTTTCGGGTCTTCCTATTGATACAGACGGTACTCTTGCAATGCAAGGTGATACAGGATACTATGCTGAAATAACACCTCCTGCAGTCGGTGCAGTCTATGACGTGACACCAAAGCTGTTTGGTGAGAATGATCCAGATGGTAGCTGGGCATTTTTTGCTGATCAGCCAAATATTACTGCGATTAAGGATGCAAACGGCAAAACTATCGGATTGTACTTTTCAGCTACACCGGCAGACATGGAAAATAAATTTTCTGGCGAGGGTATGAATCTAAGATTTAGTAATGTTGTTATTCCAACACATAAAGTCACCTATAACGGCAATGGCGCAACAGGCGGAACTGCTCCGGCGGAAGACAACACGAAGCATCAAAATGATGTGATTACGCTTGCAGGCAATCCAGGGAATCTTGCAAAAAAAGGATATACATTCGGCGGATGGTCATTAACTCAGAACGGAAAAGCAGTAACTACCTATACAATAGGAACAACAGATGTAACTTTCTATGCAGTATGGACTGCAATTATTCCTTCAGCACCGGCCGTTCAGACAGCACCGACCGCTTCCAATATAACGGTAATTGGCAAACTCTCCTCCAGCAAACTGACGGGCGGCAAAGCAAGTGTGCCCGGCACATTCAGCTGGACGAATCCCGATACAGTTATAACAAAATCCGGTAATTATGAAGTAACCTTTACTCCAACAGATACGGATCATTACAGTACGGTTACCTGCAATGTGCCAGTAACGGTAACATCTCTTCTAACTGACAGTTCCAACACGCAGCTTGATTTAACCGGCGCTGCACTGCCAGCGGGCGTTACCTCTGTTTCACTCGGCAGTACCGTGCAAGGCAGTTCTGCTTCTGCCTATGCGGTTGTGGAAAAACTGATTGGGCAGAACAAAAAGCTCGGCGATTTAAGCGGGTTAACGGTTTATGACCTTAAGCTGCTCGACCAACACGGAAAACCGATCGAAAAATTCAAGGGGAAAATCAAGGTGAAGCTGCCGATTCCTACCGGAATGAGCGGAGACCTAAAGGTATTTTGGTACAATCCGGCGGACGGTACACTCACGGACATGACTGCAACGCAGAAAGACGGTTATTTGGTATTTGAAACCAATCATTTCAGCTATTATACCATTGCTCAGTTCAAGTCTTCTGGTACAAGTTCCACCACAACATCCGGTTCCGGTGCAAGTTCTAGTGCAACATCTGGCACGGCGGAAAATCCGAAGACCGGTTCCGGCAGTTGGCTGATCATCCCGCTGGCGCTGTTTTTGGGAAGCGTGGCGGCAGGTACAGCTCTTATAAAGCGCCGGAAGATGTACAAAATCAAAAAGGAATCCTGATTAAAAGACTCCCAGATTCAAAGTCAAATATTTCAGTAAAACCCACAGGGTCTGATGTTTTCGAATAATGACAGCACCGGGCTAAGCGGAAAAGAACCGAATTCATGCTTTTTCGCTCTGCGGAAGGCTTGCACCAAAATAAACGGTAAAAGAAATGGTTTATCCGCTTATGCAAATTTTTAACCGCTTGTACAAAATCGGTTGCAAACTGCTTGACAAAATGCTAGGTTTATAAATACTATCGGATTTCTGCTGAAGAAGTCCGGTAGTTTTTTACAAGAAACAGAAAAAGGAGCAGGGCAAGTCTCCGCTCAATTCATCAGCGTCCGTCTTGAGGCGGGCAACAGAAAGATTAACTATTAAAAGTCAAGCCTGAAATTGAGGAAGGTGGTAAAAAGCAGATGGTTCAAAAAGGGTATAGCAAAGCAGGCGTCCGGTTGAACGCCGCATCGGCTATTATGAGAAAATTACGC
>JAEWYE010000010.1 GCA_023458755.1 Bacillota bacterium
ATATGCCTATGTTTGGTACAATCAAATTCGTCCACACTCATACAACGATTTTCGAACGCCATATGAAGCAAGGTATGGATTGGCTTAATTTAGACAGTGGTGTTACAAATTTGCTTGACCATTACAACCATATATAATGGCTTGGATGATACTCATACTTTTAACTCCTTTTTAATTCTCTTATATTCTAAAATTGTTAATACAATCATTATAAAGTCTAAAACAGTAAGTGATTTTTCTTGTAAGTCAAATGAATAACACCTATTGCCGCTGCACCACACAATAAACCTAAAGCCATTCCTGCTAAGATATCTGTTGGATAGTGAACATAAAGATACAGTCTTGAAAACGCAATAAGAAAAGCCAATAGTAATGCAAAAATTCCAAATTTTCGGTTTGCTTTCCATATTATAATCGTAGCTGCGAAGGAGGCTGATGTATGGCCGGATGGAAAGGAGTAATCAGTAGGCCTGGGAATGAGCATCGGAACAAGCGTATTTAAATTACAAGGCCGTACTCTTTCTATCAAGGGCTTCAGAATAACTTCCCCTGTTAGAGCTGTAAGTAAAACAGCAAGCACAATCGTGATTCCATACATTCTGTACTTTGGGATAAATAGAAACACTATTGCAATTGCAATCCATACTGCGGCGACATCTCCGATCATACTAATCAACGGAAAAATTTTATCTAATATAGAGTTATGCAGATTTGCTTGAATAAACCCTAGAATATTGTTATCAATCATTTGAATCCATAGCATTATACTTTCCCCCATGATTGATAGATTTTCGGGTTCTATCAACTTTCTTTTTGCTTTTGATTCTCTTTTTGTAAAACAACATGCCAAAATAACGATAAAAACTGAGAAGATTACTGTAATTGAAGCAATGTCCTTATTATATCCGACAGTTCTAAACAAAAGATAAACAGCAGATAAAGAAAGAGAAAAATGCCGCCTAACAAGGCGCCATAAAAGAAATGATCATCAAGCGTGGAAGCGGTACCCAGCACCCCAGACAGTTTCAATATATTGTGGATTTGCTGTGTCAGTCTCTATTTTTTCGCGGATGCGGTTAATGTGTACCGTCACTGTGGAAGTGTCCCCCATGGAATCAAGTCCCCAAATCCGATCAAACAACATATCCTTGCTGAATACAATATTGGGATTCTCAGCGAAAAACTCCAGTAGATCAAATTCTTTATTTGTAAGGTAAATTTCTGTATGATTGACATAGACGCGCCTTGCGTCCATATCAATTTCAAGGTCATTGATCAAAATGATGTGATGTGGTGGTATTTCGTCCTTTGATGTTAGTCGTTCATAACGCGCAATGTGCGCCTTCACTCTGGCTACCAGTTCGGAAGGACTGAATGGTTTTACCATGTAATCATCTGCGCCCAAGCCTAAACCACGGATTTTATCAATATCATCCCGTCTGGCAGAAACCATCAAAATCGGCGTGTTTTTATTCTCACGAATACTACGGCATACAGCAAACCCGTCCATTCCGGGAAGCATCAAATCCAACAAAATCAAGTCATAGTTACCATCGAGTGCTTCTTTTAGTCCCATATCCCCGGTATCTATCATTTTTACTTCAAAGCCGTTGGCTTCCAGATAATCACGTTCCAATTCGGCAATGTTTTTGTCATCTTCAATAATTAAAATATGTTTCATTTCAAAGACACCTCATCTGATTTGGGAAGTGTGATGCTTATGGTCAAACCATCGTTTAAACATCCTCTTGCGCAAATGTGTCCGTTCATATGCTGCACAATCTGTTTTGTGATGGCAAGCCCAAGTCCATTGCCCTTTACCGCGGTACTTCTCGCCGGATCCGTACGGTAAAAGCTATCAAAAATTTTATCTGCTTCGTCGTCACTTACGCCTTGCCCGTCATCAGTGAATTGGATGCAAATATTTTTCTGTTTTTCCTCAATCGTTATTTCAACTTTGCCTAGGCCGTCTTTTTTATATTTTACACTGTTATCAATCAAATTGGAAAGCACACGATTAAACTGTACCCGGTCAATCTCAACTTCCGCTTTTCTGCTACAGTGATTGGAAAAAGATAGCTGCATATTCAACTGATTTAGCTGGCTTTGCATTTCGGAACAATAGTCTTCGAAATAGCTCACAAGATCAACCGTTTCTAATTGGAACTCAATTCGCCCCAAATCCAACTTGGAAAATAAAAACAAGCTGTCTACCAATTTATCCATATTACAGGCAGTATCATAAATGGTGCGAAGATAGTGTTCTTGCTTTTCGGGGGTGTTGGCAATACCGTCCATCAATCCGCTGACATACCCTTTAATTGAAGTGAGGGGGGTGGATAGATCATGAGAAATTCCAGCAATTAGTTCCTTGCGGTCTTCTTCATATTTTTTTTGTAATTCTACCGACTCTTTTAACCTAAGCCGCATACTGTCAAAATCCTCGCAGACTTGACCCAGTTCATCCTGAGAGGTGAAATCAATGCGATTATCTAAATCACCGTTTTTAATTTCATTTGCGGCTTTCCGCAGTTTATTCAGTGGTGTGACAATTCGTTTCGTTAACATTTCTGCCAGTAAAATTCCAGTCAAAATAATGATGACGATTGCCAATCCGCCAACAGTGACAACACCCAGCTTTACATACCGTTCAGCTGTACCAAGAAAGTTTTGTTCTCCCCCACGATAATTTAACTTTTCTGACGTCACTAAAATCGTAAGCGATTTGCCGTCTTTATCTTTTACCGTTGTTTGATATACCAAACCGCTTTCGCCCCTGTAAAAGAGCGTTTGAGAACTACTGATTCCTGCTATTTGATGTGCTGTTTCGCGCAATCTATTTGTGGAAACTCCGCTCGTAAGATAATAAGTATTTGAATTGTTGTAAATCAGGACCTGCGCTCCCTCCTTTTCAAGTTCAGCACAAGAGTCAAGCAATTCTCGATTATCTGTCAGGTTATTATTATGTGAGATTTCTTTGCACATCGAATCAAAAACCAGTTGCAATTGGTAATTAGAAACTGTACCGTTGGTAGTTGTCAATAACCCTGCACGGCTTCTTGACCCCGTAAATACGAAAAAGCTTACTATAATGGACCCCATGATTGCAATCACAATTAGTACAGGAATCGCAATCATCATCATATTTGAAAGAACCAGTTTTTTTCGTATTGATAAATCACGCAGTTTCATCCGCTCACCTCAAATATTTTTTACTGTACTAGAAAAAGCACCAAATATAATAATAGCAATAATACTTAAGCGCACAATACCCCTAGCAAAACATGTACGCTATCTGTTTGATGTTTTGTTTTTCTTCTTTAATTTGTTATTGATAAAGGCAACGATCGCGGGTATTACTGAAATTATAATAATTCCAATAGTGACAAGGCTAAAATGATTTGCCACATAAGGGATATTACCAAAAAAATAGCCGATTCCAAAAAGCAGTGTCACCCACGAGATGCCGCCAATTACATTATACATCAAAAATTTTCTGTAATGCATCTTGCCCGCTCCTGCAACAAATGGGGCAAACGTTCTGATGATTGGTATAAAGCGAGCAATTGTAATTGTTTTCCCGCCGTTTCTTTCCAAAAACTCTTGTGCTTTGTCGATGTTCTCCATTTTAACAAAAGGTATTTTTTCTCGTTTCTGAATCTTTTCACGCAACAAATGACCGATATGATAATTGAGGGTATCTCCCATGATTGCGGCAATATACAGCATCAATACAGTGCCAGGAATATTAATCAGTCCGCTTGCAGCTATTGCACCAGTAACAAAAAGCAAAGAATCTCCCGGCAAGAAAGGTGTGATTACCAAACCTGTTTCAATGAATATCACAAGAAAAAGGAGCACATACCGTTTCGACAAGGTAACGGAACGAGCACGGCTCAAACAGTCTATTTCCAGATTGGTCACGATTTTGTTCCCAGAGCTTGAAAAACTAGTTCCGACACTCCACTTGGTCTCCGTTTACGCACTTTTGAGCGAATATCCCGGTGCCAATCAAATTGCTGCTGCAAATTTAACCCACTTAAAAGCTCTTCTGAGCGATGTCTCCAAGGGACATTACGGTCATGAGAAAGCTATTGAAATCCGTGACACTGCCAGATGTTCCATCGGCTCTCGGATGCCAGCGAAGTCGCTTGAACTGCGCCACACCATTAAGCTTATTCAAGAGTTGGATGCAGAGATTGCTGAAATCGAGGCGGAAATTAAGTCTATCATGGATGAACTTCAATCCCCAATTCTGACCATACCGGGCATCAGCTACCGCATGGGAGCCATGATCCTTGCTGAGATTGGTGATTTCTCACGGTTCGATTCGCCAGACAAGATTCTGGCCTTTGCAGGGCTTTCGCCCTCTACATATCAGTCTGGACAATTGACATCCTCTTACTCTCACATGGAGAAACGAGGCTCGAGGTACCTGCGTTACGCAATTTTTAATGCTACCAAGTTCGTTTGCCACTGGGATTCAACCTTTGCTACCTATCTTGCCAAGAAACGCTCCGAAGGCAAACATTACAACGTTGCCATCTCTCATACCGCAAAAAAGCTTGTGCGGCTCATATACGCTTTGGAGAAATCTGGACAATCATACAATCGCGCCGCATAATTTGCCAGCTATACTTTTTTGAGCGCCTGCAGCGACGCTCTTTTTGTCGTACTCATTTCCACGTTTTGCTTGTTTTGATTGAGAACGGGCTAATGTGAGTACCTTTTTCACTTTTGGGCTTGACTTTTAATAGTTAGTCTTACATTCATAATATTGTACGTAAAGTTATACCACATTGAACATATTTTTGCTGTTCATTTGAGCTCAAAACCTTAAAATAAACTCATGAATTTTGCCGTAAAAATAGGTCATTTGAATCGCAAAAAAAGCAGCAAAAACCTACAAGTTGAAGCTGATTTGCTGTTTATTTAGATAAGCAATAACGTGAAATCGCTAGAGATTACGGCAAGTGCGCCAAAAAAAGACCTTAGATTGCGAGAGATTACCAGAGGTTACTTTACATTGTCATAAATAATTCTGTTCCCTCATAACCCGAAGCATGTGATTCTCCTTACAAAAGTGCAATCATGGAGGCTATGATGAAAGGTACCAAGCGTCATATTGAAAGCGAGGAAGAGCCTTCAAAAAACACACAAGTCGGGTAACAGACGAAGAGCTGTTTGCCCGACTTATTTATTATGGTGTGACACAGCTCCACCGCTTTGAATCTAATGTTTGGCTTATGCCGATCGGTGATTTGCTTGACCAGTGGGAAATCCACAAACAATTTAATGGGATGGCAAAGTCAAAACGAGAACTTTTCATTGATGACGTGATACCCATTGATATATAAGTTTTTATTAAAATTTAGAATTTCATTAATATCTTGAACTAATACGTGGATTCGGGTATACTATAGGCATGTACTTGTTGGAGGTGTAATTATGACAAAAGAAATTCAAAAAAATATTGATTATACACTTTCTACCTTTGCAATGGAAAAACTTAAACCAAGCAAGGTTGCCATTGAGTTATGCCGAAAAAATGCCGAAGGTTCCATTAGTTTGGAAAGTGCAATTGAAGAAATAAAGAACAGATATAAAGTAGCGAGAATTTAAATGTTTAGTAAGTATGATGTTTACGTAGAGACAAATTCTAAATACTGTTATCCAGAAACTGATGTTTTGCGGAATAAATTAAATATCCATGACGGGAACGCACTAAAGCAGGCAGAGACGGATATCGTTTCTGTTAAGCAAAATTATCTTTTAACTCATCCAATAGCGGGTTATTTCACGCCTAATCATATTTGTCGAATCCATAAGTTTTTATTTAGTGATGTATATCGTTTTGCTGGACATTATAGAACAGAGACTATCAAGAAAGGGAAAACTACATTCCTTTCAGAAAAAGATATATCTTGCAGGATGAAAGTGCTGTTGGCCGAACTGAAAAAAGAACGGTATCTTACTAAATTATCATATGACGATTTTATTCAAAGACTAGCTTATTACTTTTCAGAATTAAATTACATTCATCCTTTTAGAGAAGGAAATGGCAGAGCAACACGAGAATTTATCCGCGAACTAGTACAATATAATGGCTATACAGTCATATGGAGAAAGATTGAAATTGATGTTCTGCTTGATGCTATGATAGCATCCGTATTTGATACAACTGCGTTAGTGAAAGTTTTGAAGATATGTGTTACAAGATTTGAGGAATAGCCGAACTGGTTATTCCTTTTTTATATCCAATTTTTCGATAAGCAAGCCAAGCATATAAGATCCTTTAGACACTCTGAAAAACAGGGTGTCTTTTCTTATGCCCATTTTTAGGCGGTAGGTGAAAGATGGCAGATAATTTATCTTAGAAGTAGGATAATTTGTCATATCCCATAAATAAAGTTATCCTCCCTTCATTCAAGAATCATAGGAAATCCGGGGAATTCATGGAGAATTCCTCGGATAACTTTTAATGTATTGCTGTTATACTGATTGCAGGAATTACAGCCAATTCCAAATAAATCAGAATAGGAGCAACCATATGAACAACAGCGAAAATAGTTACTGGCATACGCTAAAAAACGACTTCATTAATTACGTAAAAGCTGAAATTCTCAGTCCTAACGGGGAGCACAAACGATACAGACGATCCATGGATTTAGCGAGTGACTGTTTCACGATTGATTCCCAGTTGCTTGGCACATCTTGATTTTGAAAATCCCAGCTCTTTTAACTGCATATCATCCTGCTTTTTATGATCCCGTGTCATGACTAGTTATCCTATCAATATAAAAATATTAAACATACAATTTAAAAAATATTTTAAAGTAAAAATTCTATATACTTAATTTTTTAAAATATTTGATAAAAATTTATTAACATTTTGATGAAATATAGCATATTATACAACCAAATGGGATTATATTTAGGACTTATTACATATTGACCGAAATGAGAAAGTAGGTATAATAAAAAGTGTTCCAAGTGGTTATGACGTCATGTCGATATGATGAAATGGAGGGGTTCTATGGAACAAATTATGCTTCCGAAATACTATATTTTGAAGCAAAGATTGATTGAGAAAATTGATCAGGAAGAGTTTAAAGCGAATGAACTGATTCCCAGCGAACGCGAATTAATTCAAATGTATGATGTCAGCCGCATTACGGTTCGTAAAGCGATTGATGAGTTAGTGAATGAAGGATATTTATACAAGGTACAAGGAAAAGGTACTTATGTGAAAGCGGATGCATACAGTCAGGACTTAATCTCGATTACCAGTTGTACACAGGACATCGTGAAACTGGGCATGACCCCAAGCAGAAAGGTAATCTCTACGAATGTTATTCCGGCAGATAAAAAGAGATGTCACAATCTGGAGCTTGGACCGAATGAAAAGGTATTTGAATTAGAGAGAGTGTACTACGCAGATGACGAACCGATCAACCATACATTGACCTATCTTCCTTACAAAATTTGTCCCGGTATTGAAAAGTATGATTTCTCTAAGGATTCCCTTTATAAAGTATTGGAACAGGAATATGACATCAAAATCACAAAGGCTAAGCGCTCTGTGGAGGCAATTCTGGCGAAAGACGAGATTGCCGAATATCTTGACGTGGATCCAGGCATCCCGATTTTACTGTTTGGCTGCATAACCTATGGAATCGTAAACGGTAAAGAAATCCCGGTTGAAAACTTTAAATGCTGTTATCGCAGTGACAAGTTCAAGTTCTATATTAACCAAGTCAAGTAAAACCCATTTTATAAACTGAACCAAATAATAGAAGGAGTATTAAAATGAAAAAAACTATCAAAAAAGTAGCATGCCTGGTAATGGCAGCTGCCTTAGGGTTGTTTACCTTGGCAGGCTGCAGTGGTTCTGAAACTGCGGGCTCATCTTCAAATGCCGGAAGTTCAAGCGCAACTTCCACAGCGCCGAAAAGCGATAAAAAAATTGCGATTGTCTGCACTGCAGCAGGTCAAAATGATAATGGCTATAATCAGGCCGCTGTAAACGGAGCAAAAGAAGCAGCGAAAACTTATGGTGTACAGTATAAAGTTGTCGAGCCAACCAACGGAGTACCGGCTGCATTGGAAGCACTTGCAGATGATGGCTATAATGTTATTTTTAGCCTGGAATACGACTTTGATGCCTTGATTAAAGGTGTTGGTGGTGCAAAGCCGCTTGCGGAAACCTATCCGGATACAACATTCGTAGTATTTAATGACAATCCGAATGTAAAAAGTGACGGTTCAACAAAATACAAAAATGTGATTTCCGTTATGTTTGACGTTCATGAAGGTTCGTTTCTTGCTGGTGCATTAAGTGCTTTGGTGAATGAAAATGAAAAAGTGCTGTTCAGCGACAGCGGATACAAATTTGTTGATCCTGCAAACGGCGGCCGCACAATCGGCTTTATCGGCGGAACAAATTCCAACGGTATTACTGTTTTCTCATATGGTTATATTCAAGGCATTAACTATATTGCGAAAGAATTAAATGTAAATTACACCTACTATTCCAAATATGATGCCGGATTTACAGATTCTGCTCTTGGCAGCACGGTTGCGGGAACTTTCTATGGAAAAGGTGCAAACATCATTTACGGCTGCGCAGGCAGTGTTGGTGAAGGTATTACCTCCAAAGCGAAAGAAGTCGGAAGACTGGCGATTCAGGTGGATGCCAACAAAGACAGCGAGCAACCGGGCTATGTTCTTACCAGCGTGCTGAAAAATACAAATGTTCCGGTAATGAAAATCTGCGACGCTTTAGTTAACGACAAACTCAGCTCAATGAAGAACCTTCAATCTTACTCATTAGCTTCCGGTGCTACCGGCATTACGGATTTGTCAGAAATCAGCAAACACATTGCAACCACGGATGCAGCAAAAGCAAAGTGGAAAGAAATTCAGGACAAAATCGCACAAATTAAAGGCAAAATCGGTTCTGAAATTAAAGTTGTAGACGCACAGTCTGGTGAGAAATTTGATCCGTCTACCTGCCCGAATGTCACAATAAAATAACAATAACGATGCAAGGGGCGTAAATGAAATGAGCATCATTAAAACGATAGATTTAACGAAAAAGTTTGGCGATTTTACTGCTAACGATCACATTAACATTTCAGTTGAAAAGCAGGAAATCAAGTGCATTGTAGGAGAGAACGGCGCAGGTAAATCCACTTTGATGAATATGCTATATGGTTTGCTACGCCCCACAAGCGGTAAAATTTTACTTCATGACAAAGAGACGGCAATTAACAGTCCAACGGACGCAATTGCACTAGGGTTGGGAATGGTGCACCAGCATTTTAAGCTGGTGCCCAGTCTCACGGTTTATGAGAATATTCTTCTTGGCACCGAAATCAAAAAATCTTCGAAGTCACCGCTGATTGATGAGAAAAAAGAGATTGCAGAAGTTAAAAAACTAATTGAGAAGTATAAATTTGAGCTAAATCCTACTGACAAAATTGAAGATATTTCAGTAGGCGGCAGGCAGCGCGTTGAAATTTTAAAAATGCTGTACCGCAATGTGGATATTTTAATTCTTGATGAACCTACCGCAGTTTTGACTCCGCAGGAAGTGGACGAGCTTTTTGTAAATTTGAAAGAGCTGCGCGCGCAGGGAAAAACAATTATTGTCATCACCCATAAGCTTCGCGAAGTTATGGAATTAAGTGACAGCATAACAGTTATCAAGCAAGGCAAAGTTGTCGGAAACGTTTTGACAAAGGATACATCGGAAGAAGAACTTGCCCAAATGATGGTGGGCAGAAATGTTGTTTTAACCGTTCAAAATACATCGGAAGAAAATATTGGCGGTGAGGTGGCTTATCGAGCCGAAAAAATCTGTACCATTAATGACTATGGAAAAGAAGTTCTGCACAATATTTCCTTTACGGTGCACAAAGGTGAAATTCTGGGAGTAGCCGGTGTGGAAGGCAATGGCCAGTCTGAATTGGTCAAAGTCCTGACCGGAATTATGAAAGCTACGCAGGGAAAAGTAACCATATATAAAAAAGATGTCACAAATAAGTGGCCGGATGAGTTAAGGCGCGAAGGACTTGGAATTATTCCGGAAGATCGTTACGCACAGGGACTTTGCAGTACGATGAGTGTTGCGGACAACTGCATTGCAGGATATCACAACGCGAAGGATGTCTGTAAATTTGGGTTGCTCAACAAAAAGAATATAAGAGCAAAGCGGGAAGGTTTTTTGCGGGAATATGATATTCGAGTTGGCGATGTAAATGGCAACGTAGGGCAGCTTTCTGGCGGTAACGCGCAAAAAATTATTATCGCAAGAGAATTTGAAAGCCAACCGAAACTTTTAATTGCATGCCAGCCAACCCGCGGCGTTGATATTGGTTCCATCGAGTTTATTCATAACCAGATTCTGAATTTCCGAAATCAGGGCAATGCTGTACTGCTGATTTCTAGTGAACTTTCAGAGGTAATGAGTCTGTCCGACCGCATAATTGTTATGTATAAAGGTGAGATTATCGGGGAAGTTTCCCCAAAGGATACAAGCAGTTCGGAAATTGGCCTGCTGATGGCGGGCATACAAAAATAACGAAGCAAAAAGAGGCATTCTTTATGGAAATAATAAATTTCGGGAAACGCCTCATCAACTCGGTTCTGCCTGTTTTACTTGCTTTTTTAATTGGTGGAATCGTTATTGTGATGATTGGTGAGAACCCATTTCAAACTTATCAAATCCTGCTTGGTAAATCACTCTTTACCACAAAAGGTTTTTTGAACACGCTGCATTATGCTTCGCCGCTTATTTTAACAGGCCTAGCAATTGCGGTTACCTTTAAAGCGAATATTTTTAATATGGGCGTAGAAGGCCAAATGCTGCTAGGCGCATTTTTCTGCGGCATTGTTGGATGTTCTTTGCCTCAAACCCTAAATCCTGTTATAACCCAGCTAATTTGCATTGCAGTGGGTATCCTTTGCGGCATTGTGTTCGCATTGATTCCTGCAATTCTCAAAGCATACTGCCATGTAAATGAGATGGTGGTAACACTTATGCTGAACTACGCCATGATTAAAGTACTTGAATTTCTTTCTACTGGCGTATTCCGTGATTACAGTTCCGGTTATGTTTGCACACCAACCATCAATAAGAACGCAATGTTCTCCCGTTTTGGCAGTTCGAAACTTACCATTTTCTTTTTTATTGCATTAGTGGGATTTGTAGTTATGTATTTTGTCATGAACAAATCCAAATTAGGCTATGAGATTACGGCAATTGGTAAAAATCCGGAATTTGCGGAAGCTACCGGCATGAAGGTACATAAAAAGATTATCACCATTATGATCATCAGCGGCGCGTTGGCTGGTTTGGCTGGTTCAGGTTATATGATGAGTGAACAGTTCAAATATACGCTTAGCTTCTCTGGCAATCCTGGACTTGGCTGGGATGGTATGTTGATTGCCTTATTGGGCGGTCATTCTCCAATTGGCGTGTTGGTGGCTGCGATTTTCTATGCGGCATTAAAAACCGGCGCGGATCACATCAATCTGTACTCAACCGTTCCGAAGGAAATCGTCTCAGTTCTGCAGGGATTAATCATCCTTTTCCTAGCGGTAAAATTTGTGGACGAGCATACCGATGCCAGAAAGAAATTATCTAAGCTTATCAAAAAGAGCAAACCAGTTACTACTGGCAAGGAGGCGTGACATGGATATTTTAGGTAATATTTTATATGATACCATTTATCACAGCGCGCCTATTATTCTGTGCGTCTTGGGCGGAATCTTCGCTTATAAAGCAAATGTACTGAATATTGCGCTGGAAGGCATGATGCTGATTGGAGCATTTGTTTCAACCATTACCGCTTATACCACGCACAATATTGTGTTGGGAATACTGCTCGCAATGGTATCTTCTTTAATCTTCGGATTAATTTTCTCCCTGATGGGCGTTACGTTTAAAGGCAACGTGATTATTATCGGTCTGGCAATAAATTTATTGGCTTCGGCCATTGCGCGGTTTACTCTGGTAAGAATGAATACCTCTAATATCACGCTTAGCTTTATGAATGTTGCAAACTTAAAAATCAACATTCCAATCATTCAGGACATTCCGCTTCTCGGCCGTATTTTAAGCGGTCATCCGCTTATTACCTATATCAGCTTTATTGGAATCTTCGTTATGTGGCTTTTGATGTACAAAACCAAATTCGGCATTTATGTTCGCGTTGTAGGTGAAAATGAAGATGCGGCCAAGAGCATCGGCTTGAAAACAGATTTCTATAAGTATATGGCAATTCTGATTGGCGCTGTGTGCTGCGGTTTGGCCGGCGCAAACCTGTCGACAGAACGATTGGGATTATTCACAAACGATATGACAGCCGGACGCGGGTTTATTGCGATTGCCGCCATTTATTGCGGGCAGGGATCCCCAATCCTGTGCGCCATGTATGCGATTTTATTTGGCTTAGCGCGTGCGCTGTCCGTAAACCTGAGTATTTACGCGGGTCCCGCTGCGGGATTGTTCGATGTAATTCCGTATATCATTATGGTTTGTGTGCTTACGGCAGTATCCATTGTAAAGCATAAAAACAACAAGGTAAGAGGTTTTAAGAATGAATGAGACAGCTCTTATTATTGTGGATATGGTAAAAGATTTTACGGACCCGAACGGACTTGTCTATTACCCGCAGAATCGCGATGTTCTCCCCAACATCGCACAGCTGCTGAAGAAATGCCGCGAAAAAGATAAATTGGTTGTTTTTTTGCAGCATTGCAACCGGGCGGGAAAACCGGATGAAAAGGCAGCCTCTATGCGCCCGAACTGCATAGAAGGAACCGACGGCATCGAAATTGATCCAATGCTGAAAGTAGACCCTGTTAAAGACTATGTGATTCAAAAACGCCGCTACAGTGGCTTCTTCGGGACGGATCTGGATTTGGTCCTGCGGGAAAACCACATTAAAAACACAATTATTGTGGGCACAAAAACAAACTGCTGCATCCGCGCAACCGTAACCGACGCTTTTTATTTGAATTATAACCCCATTGTTGTGCGTGAATGTGTTGCAACCAACTCGGATACCGTGAATGAGGTACACCTGACAGATATTCAAAAGTATTTGGGTACGGTTGTAGATTTGAAAACTTGTTTTGATAAATTGAATAGCGGTGAATGGTAATGAAAAAGTATGATGTAGTTGTAAACGGTTATGTAAGCATGGATCATATGCTTAAAATAAAGACACCGGCAGCGGTCGGCTTTACCTCATTAATTGAGAATAAAACGAATACCGAGATTTATTATGGCGGATGTTCAGTAAATATCGCCTATGCGCTGTGCAAGCTTGGACTGACAGCCATGCCGATCCTGCGCGTAGGCGAAGATTATGAAAAAAACGGTTTTAAAAAGTTTCTGGAAGACGGAAACGTCCCGCTTGACGGAACGACTGTAGTGAAGGATGAAGCAACCTCCGTCTGCTATTTGATTCAGGATAATATGGGACAGCATATTACCGTTTATTATCCGGGAGCTATGGATGAAAAATATTTCTGCCCGCTTAGCGATGAACTGTTTGAACATGCGGGAATGGGTGTGATTACCGTCGGCGCACGCAAAGACAATGATGAGTTTTTTCAAAAATGCCTTGCACATCAGGTCCCCGTAGTTTTCGGAATGAAAGCGGACTTTGATGCCTTTCCCAAGCCGTTTCTGGGCGAACTGCTCACCAAGAGCAAAATTGTTTTTACGAACGAGTCCGAACGTGAAACGATTGAAAAGATGTTTGACTTCAAATCTATTACGGATTTACTTCAGATCGGTGAGGCCGATGTTATCGTTACAACCTACGGCAAACAGGGCAGCACCTATTACAGCCGCAGGGCAGATGGTACCATTGACAGCCAGTGCGTACCGATTTGCGACTGCACCGAAGTGGTGGATACGACCGGCTCCGGAGACGGCTATATGGCAGGCTTCCTGTACGCTTATCTAAATAAAATGTCTATGGCGGACTGCTGCCGAATGGGCAGCACGCTATCCTCCTTTATTATTGAAAAAGAAGGTTGCTGTACCAATGCGCCATCCTTTGCAGATCTGTCAAAGCGTTTTGAGCAGTTTAAAGAATGTACGAAGTAAGGAGACAAACTATGTCAACATTGTATATGGGCGCGGATACTTCAACTGTAGCACCTTATGTCATTTTTTCAGGGGATCCCTGGCGGGTTGAAGTGTTAAAAAAATATCTTGGCAATCCGCAGCATGTAGCTTTTAAACGTGAGTTCAACACGTATACCGGCACATATAAAGGCGTTTCGATTACGGCCACCTCTACCGGAATCGGCGCACCTTCTGCCGCTATCGCAATGGAGGAAATGTATGAAGCAGGCATGAAAGTTGCCGTACGTATGGGCACGGTAATGGGTCTGCAGGATGAGATGCTGGGACATTTCATTATTCCAATTGCCGCCATGCGCCGGGAAAGCACCAGCAAAACCTATGTGGAAGAAAGTTATCCGGCTGTTGCAGATATTGATTTGGTTAACATAATGAACCAAACGGCTGCTGATTTTGGTAAAAAATATTTTAATGGCGTTAATTGTACGATGGACGGCTTTTACAGCCATATGCATGATTCTAAATTTTCAAAGGAATGCTGTGTCGATATGGGCAAAACCTTTGAAGAGTTGAAGAAACTCCATGTTTCCGGCGTGGATATGGAATCCGCATGTATGCTTACGTTGGGCCGTTTGATGGAAGTGAAAACCTGTATTGTTACTATGACAACGGTTCTTGAGAATCTAAAGGAAACTTTGCAGGGACAGGAACGTGCGGACGCGGAAGATTTATTATGCAGAGTTGTATTGGAAGGTATCTATCGCTATCACGCGCATCAAGCGTGATTTATATAGGAATGAAACTTGGTATATTACAGAAAGGAAGATTGTAAAATGGATATCAGAGAAATTATTGCGTGTAAGAAAAAGTTTGTAATCGGTATGGTGCATTGTTTGCCGCTCCCGGGTTCCGCAAAATTTGCGGGAGACTGCAATAAAATTTTAGATCAGGCAGTACAAGATGCGATTACGCTGGAAAAGGCCGGCGTAGATGCAATTATTGTGGAAAATATGGGTGACGATCCATTTGCTGCTTTACTGGAAACACCGCAAATCGCAGCACTTTCCGCCGCAACTGCTTTGGTGAAAAAAGCAGTGAAAATTCCGGTCGGTGTGGATGCCGCTTTTAATGACTGTGTTGCCTCACTTTCCATTGCGAAGATTAACGGCTGTGACTTTGTTCGCATACCGGTATTTGTGGACAGCGTTGAGTTTTACGGCGGGATTATCACTCCGTGCGCTAGACTTTGCATGCAGACCAGAAAGAATCTGGATGCGGAAAATATCATGGTGCTTGCGGATATTCAGGTAAAGCATACCAATATGGTTTTGCCTCAGGTTACCATTGAATCCTCCGCAAAAGCTGCGGTGGGCTGTGGGGCAGATGCGATTATTGTTACCGGCACTGCTGTCGGTGTAGAAACTCCGATTGAAATGATTCAAAGAGTGAAAAAGGTTGTGAAACTGCCGGTAATTGCAGGCAGTGGCGTAAACGCGCATAACATTGATGAACAATTAAATATTGCGGATGGTGCGGTAATCGGCAGCAGCCTGAAAAAAGACGGAGTACTTACGAATCCGATTTCTTATGAGTTAGTACATGAAGTACTGGCTGGATTGAACAAATAAAGGAGAATGAAACCTATGATACGACCAATGAAATTAGCCGGCAGTGAGCTAATGTTTGGAGAAGGCTGCCTTGAATATATTAAATCTGTACCATGCAAAAAAGCGATCATTGTTGTTGGCGGAAAAAGCATGGAACACAGCGGTATTCTTGCCAAAGTAGAAGGCTATTTCCATGATATCGGTGCCGAAACCACCGTGTTTCAGGGTGTGGAGCCAGACCCTTGTTTTTCAACTGTGCGCAAGGGTGCTGATGCAATAAAACAATTTCAGCCGGATTTAATTGTTGCCCTTGGCGGCGGTTCCGTCATGGATGCCGCAAAAACCATGTGGGTTTATTATGAGCATCCGGAATTGACCACTTTGGAACAGGTGCTTACCGCAAAGCCTTTTCCGAAGCTTCGCCAAAAAGCACGTTTTATGTGCATTCCATCCACAAGCGGAACTGCCAGTGAGGTTTCCCGTTCGGTTGTTATTTCCGATGATGAAACCGGTATGAAGCATGGTCTTGGCAATATGGAGATGATGCCGGATATTGCCATCTGCGACCCGGAAGTGACTGCTACCATGCCTCCGCATGTTACTGCGGAAACGGGAATGGACGCCCTGACTCATGCGGTGGAAGCGCTGGTTTCCAACCGTGCCAATTATTTAACGAATATCCTTGCCCGCGCAGCGGCAGTGGATATTGTCAACACACTCCCAAAAGCATGTGAAAACGGTCAAGATATGAATGCACGTGAAATTATGATTAATGCTTCCATGACTGCCGGTCTTGCGTTTACAAATGTTTCTTTGGGTATCGTTCATTCTATGGCGCATACATTGGGATCCTATTTTCATGTATCCCACGGACTTGGCGATGCCATCCTTTTACCGTATATCATAGACTTTAACAGTGCCAATCCGAGAGCAAAAGCGGTATATGATAAACTGGCTGCGGATTTAGGCGGTATCGATCTTGCTGAAATTGTACGTAACCTCAATAAAAATATCGGCATACCGGCCAATATAAAAGCCGTTGTAAAAGAAGAATTCGATTATCAGGCAAAACTGGAGGAAATGGCAGAATGTGCTTTGGCGGACGGCTGCACAAAAACAAATCCAATCATCCCCGATGTTCCGCAGTTTGTTGAATTGTTTAAGAAAGTATACTGATTCTTACATTCCAGCACTTATTGAAGAATAACGACCTATACAACATAGAAGGAATGAACTACACATATGAACTTAATTTGTTACTTATCCAACGGATATCCTACCATTGAAGACAGTATTGAGATAGCCAAGTCTTATGTTGAGGCCGGCTGTGATATGATCGAGATCGATTTTCCATCCCATAATCCATTTTTGGAAAGCGAGTATATTGCAGGCCGTATGGCAGAAGCTTTGAAAAACTGCGATGATTATGACAAATATATGGAGGGCATGGTTAAGGTAAAAGAACTACTGCCCAATACAAGCTTTATTTTGATGGTCTATGAAAACACAGTAGAAGAAATTGGAACCCCAAAATTTATTCAATTTTGTCTCGATAATGATTATCAAGATATTATTCTTGTCGGACTAAAAGACGAGATCATTAAAAATCAAATCATTGCGAGCGGGTTGCGTGTCAGTTGCTATGTGCAATTCCAAATGGATGAGCAGGAAGTTGAATACGCGCTGAAATCCAACGGATTTACATATCTTCAGGCTGTAGCCGCACCGAATCAAGCAACAAACGAACATCCTACCCTGAAATCCTGTATTGAGTATCTGCGGGATCGCGGCCTGAAAAATCCAATTTACTGCGGTGTGGGTGTTCACGCGCCCAAGGATGTCGCAATGGTGAAAGAGGCCGGAGGCGACGGGGCTTTTATCGGCAGTGCAATTTTAAAACTGCATGACAATAAACCCATGCTGATGCAAAAGATCCGTGAATTCAAGGAAAAATGCTGATTTTACTGTATTCTCCTCTGCCTTCCTTATATCTAAAATAACATTACATTTTCATTATTCGTAAGATACTCCTCACACCTGAATCATCTATTTTCCTATTATTCTTATATCACAGGGCAGAGTTGGAATAAAAGAAACCGGTAAGCGAAATGCAAGCTTACCGGTTTTTTATGTGATATTTAAAATTAGAATAATTAAAAGACTCAGGTCTACTCTTAGCGTTAGATAACGCGAACACACAATTCAACCAATCTTTTCACTTCTGACAAGAATTGTCGAAAGCAATGAAAACAATTCCGGTATACTTTCAACGTAAAAAGTAAAAATCCCCTTAATTGATCTTGGTTAATACCAATATAACTTAGGGTAACATTCTGTGTGTAATGGCCCTAAAGCCTAAAATTGCTGTTCAAAAAGCACCAAATGGGTTGCAGCATCCTTAATGGGGATGTGTTGGATGTTGCTGACACTTTTTTGCAGGCGGGCGGCGAACAAATGCAGATTTACATGCAGGATATTTATGCAAACTAGCCTTATGAATTCCAAAGTATATCTGAATATTCCGGTAAAGTGAAAACAATTGTTGATCAAACGGTTGCAAAAGGCTATGGCAGTAAAATTGTTTATGCTTCTTTCAATGAGCCGGATGGTAATTGGTATGGTGGTCTGGGAAGCAACAGCACTGTACAATCAAATTTCTGTAATGACTGGCTTACGATATATAAAGTAATTAAGGCAGAAGACTCGAATGCAAGGATAGCAGGTTCGAATCTTGCTTGCTACAGTAAAATGATGATGGATACATTTGTAAAGTTCTGCATGCAGAATAATTGTATGCCGGACGTAATTACATGGCATGACTTAGCAGATTGGCAATTTTCAGCTTTTTCTGATGAGTATAATCATTACCGTTCACTGGAACAAACATATGGTGTAACTACGCCAAGAGAAATTATAATTAATGAATATGCGGCGCAGTCTGATTGCTCAGCACCAGGAAAACTTGTAAAATGGATTGGCCTTTTTGAAGACTATAAAGTTTCAGCATGTTTGCCATACTGGCATATTTCCAATAATTTGGATGATATTGCCGCAGATACCAATGAAGCAAACGGCGCTTGGTGGTTGTACAAATGGTATGGTGACATGTCAGGGGAATCTCTGCCTGTTACACAGCAGAATACAGCACGTACGGCTCTGTATGGTGTGGCATCACTGGATGACAATAAAAAAGTCAAATATTGTTTTTGGTGGTGTAAGTGGGCAGAGTTAAATTAACCTTAACAATATTGATCAAATTACATCTTTTAAAGATGCACAGAAGGTTAATGTAAAATTGGAAGCAACCTATTGGACTGGATATCATGGCGTTGCAGAAGAACCTCGTGTCGTTATGCAGGGAACTTACGCAGTAAAAAATGGAAGTGTAACAGTTGATATGTCAAATATGGATGCAACTGCTGCATATAATATCACGGTTACCCAGGCATCTGATTCTGATATAGCTGGGGTGGTTTATAATGGTTCTTGGAGAGAACTGTATGAGGCAGAAAATGTCGATTTGGCAGGAAATGCTCAAATTGTGAATGATCCGGATGGAAACTTTGCATGCTCCGGCAGAAAGCAAGTACAGTCTTTGAACTCATTGGGTGACTCTGTAAAATTCAGTGTTACGGTTCCTCAAAGCGGCTATTACAAATATGATATATGGCGCGACAACAGGGAATAATACGAAAGATCCTTCCCAAAACAGTCCCTTGACTGCTATTCAAACCCTATCAATTGATGGGGGGCCCCTTCACAAATGATATTAAGGCTATATTTATGGCAGTCAATTTGACAGTATAAGCATTTTACAGAACGGGAAGCATTTAACGCTATGACCCACAAACGAGTAGCTTTGGGAACGATTGGCATATTCCATATCTTAAAATTGCTTATGATTCATTTCTCGTTTCATCCGTAGCTGCTGTTACTTGTATTTTAACACATCTACAACAATAACATCATTAAATCACTACTATCCTAACATACTATAATCTGTAAATCTCTTTTTAAATTTGTCTTCTTTAGGTATTTTCAAGTCTATTACCTTCAACTGGCAGAAATTTATTCCAATCAAATCTGACTGCATTCAAAAATGCCTTTGCTATAATCATATGCCCGACAATATCAGGGTGTATTCTGTCCCAAGTAATGGATGCAGAATAAGAATACTGTAGATAGGAGTCAAATGCAGCCTGTAAATCAATACACATTACATGATTCCTCTTTGCAACTTTTTTAACAATGGTGCCATATTCATCCATCTTTGCCCGCATAGGATCTTTACAATTTGGTTCCATAAAGAATGGCGTCATCAGTATTAAGCCGACTACTTTTGAAACGGTATCTTCCACAAGGCTGTTCAATGTGGTTTCATATTCATCAGGATAAACATGGGATTCGGTGATTAAAGGAGTGTCGAATTGACGCCAAACATCGTTAATGCCGATGTGGATAACAAGCCAGTCTGGATTTAAGTTTACAACGTCGGTGTCCCACCTATTTTTTAAATCTCTTACGGTGTTACCGCCTGTGCCCATGTTTATTACACGAATTTTAGATTGCGGAGAGGCTGTTTTTAAAAATGCGTCGATCAAAGCAATATAACTTTTGCCGATCCCTCCAAACAGGCCCTCTCCAATAGGCCTAGCGCGTTCAAAATCTGAGATGGAATCACCTATAAAAACGAGTTTGCTGTTGTTTTGAATGATCATGATTGTCAGACTCCTTCTAATTAGTTGTTCCTTTTGCTTTTGATAAGTTGTTGCGCTTAAGATGTTGCATGCAAAACTCATGAGCTCTTTACGGCAACGCTCTTTTTTACTGGACATGTAGAGTGGAATCTTATAATCAGAACGATGGACGCCAAAATTAGCAGAGAGCCTACCGCTTTATGTAACCTAATTGTTTCATTCAGAAATACTTTAACATACCATACTGGTAACCGGCTCAAATAAGCAAAAGATGAATATTTTCACGTTCTATCATAGCATACGATATATCGCTTTTTGTATAAGAAATAGGGCTGCCTTTTTATTACAAAAGACAGCCACTTTTGCTATGCCAGAATAAATTTAAAATTAAAATATTTTTACAGACGACATTTTATCGTTGCACGATGAACCAACATTATGTGTGCCACGGTTAAAACTCCAAGAATCCCCAGTGAAATTGTCGCCGTCGTATACGATCACATTCCACCCCTCCGGAACAGCTAGTGAAGTTGTCCAGTTTTGCGGTATACCCATTGCAAGAAGATCTTGTGCTGTATAACTTCCCTTGCTTAATGTGACATTCTTTCCTTGAAAATAATCATTTTCATAGAATGTGGCACCGTTTTTGTAATAGATGATACAGGAACGCATTTGATCATTTTCTTCATTCCCAACATTGACACAATCAGAAGTATGTTCCCACATTTTGCCACTAAAATTATCTTCACTGAACACTTGCAAAACACAATTAGCCGGAATTTTACAGGAAGTCATCCAATTTTGTGGTACTCCGGCAGCAGTCAGCGCTTCAGCAGTGTATCGTCCGGGAGTTAGGGAAATATCGGTTCCACCATAATTGTCGTTTTGATATACGGTAACCTGTGGAGTTGTAAGTGCTTGTTTATTTTCCGTCTCATCTGCGGAAAATACCTGCATAAAGGCTGGCCCGCTACAAGCTTCGTAAGACTGTATCATACCACTGGAGCAATTGACGGTATAATCTCGATATGTTAGATTTCGTTCCGAATCCCGATGCGTCCATGCTGCATTTGTATTTTTGTAAATCCAGGAAAGCCATTGGGGTTGGTTACAGTCGTAAACCAGAATCCCCATATAGTGAGCGAAAATTGCTTTCATACAGCCCTGTTCATTCCAATCTCCCTCAGCAGGAAGAATACCATCACTGTTGCACATTTGTGTCTGCGTGTATTGGGCGGCAAGATTTGCGTCCTTTAAATAGGATTCGTCTTTTGTCGCTAAATAGAGCATGGAAGCTGCACCAATCATAGTTCCTTGATTATAGGTGTAATTGGTCCAGTCAACTTCGCCCTGATCGGAAACCAAATCAGGCACACTTCCAGTTACTGGGTTAAAAAGATGAATTCTCGCCCAACTGTAAATGTTTTCTGCAATGTTTAAATAACGCGTATCTTTCGTGATTGAGTACAGTTGCATGGCAGCTATGATTGTTGGATAGTTGATGCAGGAACTTTTGTGACCTTTGCCTTTACCGTCACTTCCGAATCCCCAGTATACTCCTCCACCCACCGAATCATATGCGCGGCTGTAAACATTTTCAAACCCAGCCTTCGCAGTTGTCAGACAATTTGTATTGCCTGTTAATTGATAGGCACGCGACATGGAAATAATCCACCACATCAAATCATCGAATACGAACCAAACTTTTTGGTTGTTCCAATCATACTGTCCGTATTGATCATAACCTCCCTGATAAATGTTATTGCTGAGATTAAGATATTCGGTATTCCCGGTACGTTTATATGCATCCAAAACCATATTCCAAAAGATAGCATGAGTCCAAATTGCAGCTATGCCGCCGTGATCGGTATTGTTCCAATATAGTTTTGTATCTGGATTATAGCAGTATGTTTGAAATGCATGCATAGCTTCATCAGCTGCAGTAGCTGTATACGCTTTTGCGGTAGTGCCCGTACAAGAAGAGGTCATTAGCGTGAATATTAATGAAAGCGTCAGGAAAAAGGACAGTGCTCTTTTTAAATAATGTCTTTTAACATACATAATCAATCATCCTCAATTCAAAATTAATAGAAATATCACATGGTTACGTCAGTGCTAGAATGTCATATTGCATCACCCGGCTTTCTAAAATCACATGAATGAATTGATACTGGCAAACAGCAAGATTAGCTGATAAACCCAAACTCTCTTGACGGTTTATAGTTTCTGGAGTAATATAATGTGCGATTAGATACCGATACAATAGAAGAATAAATGGTTATATGGGAGGATAATATGCTGATAGACCAAATTGAAACAAAGGCACATGAACTCGGAATCAATATGTATGCAATCTGCCAACTTGAAAATGGAGTTTACTTTTCAAGAAGGCTGCAGGAAGCAAATGAGAAAAATAATGTTTACTCAGTATCAAAAAGTATTACATCTTTAATTACCGGAATATTGGCAGATCAAAATGCTGTTGATTTGTATGAGGAAAGTGTATGGGATATTTTTAAATATTCAGGGCTTGTAATCCCGGCACAGTGGAAAGGTGTAAAGCTTGTTCATTTGCTGACTCATACAACAGGATATGGAAAAGACTGTTTGGATATTGATCAGGAAGATACTACCGCTTTAGAAAACCAGGATTTCATAAAAGTCACGTTGAATCAGCCTCTTACATACCGTCCGGGAGAGAGAATGGTTTACTGTGATGCAAATTACTATTTGCTTTCAAGGGTTATTTCGCAGAAAACAAACCGGATGCTGCAGGACTTGGCCCGTGATTGGCTGTTTGCGCCGCTTGGCATTATAGGAGCGGCATGGGCAACTTGTCCAAGTGGATATGCAATGGGTGCCACTGGCTTATTCTTAAGTGCTTACGATATGGCAAGGCTTGGTGAATTGTTATTAAACCAAGGTTGGTGGAATGGCAAACAGCTTATACCGGAACGGTGGATTTACGAAATGACGCAAAAACACACGGCACCGGATCTATCTGTACGTGACAGTTATGGCTATGGCTTTTGGATACGCAGCGATACCAAAGCCTTTATGGCAAACGGGATGCTGGGACAGCTGATTTTTGTTTCACCGAAAAAGAAACGCGTGATCGCATGGCAATCCTGTACACATAGCGAAAAGATTGGGGAACTGACCGATTGGCTGGTTCAGTGGGATAACGAAAGCTGAATTAAGGAGCACGGGCGGTTTTATATCGTCTGCGCTCCTTGTTTATAATCTGAGTTTATAATCTGAGTCATAGGCTTAAAAGCCTTATTCAAACTTTAAAATCCGAAGTGAATAATTTTTCCAGCAGAGAGGCAAACAGTGTATTAGCCCATGCGAACCAAGGACGTGAATAATGCTCTGGTACATCAGGGTCAAAAGATTCATGCATTTGGTTGGTTCCGGAGTGTGTATTTGCAAGCATAGTGAGGCAGTGCAGAATTTCTTTTGTGCTTTGCGAGGTTAAAGCTTGCAAAATAATAGCGATTGGCCAAACGTAGCCTGCTTCGGTGTGCGGACTTCCAATACCGCTCGCAAATTTACCTTGATAAAAATAAGGATTGTCAGCTGAAAGAATAAAACGGCGTGTGTTCTGGTAGATTTCTTCGTCAGAATTGCAATATCCAAAATATGGTATGGAAAGCAGACTTGGTGAGTTGGCGTCGTCCATCAGGTTATAATGTCCCATACCGTCCGTTTCATAAGCGTAAATATTGCCGTATTTTGGGTGCGATATAATGGCGTATTCTTGAATGCCGATGTTAATGGCTTTTTTTAGCGCAAGGCATTGATCGGACAGTATGGAGTCGTTGTATACAGCCATACAGATTTCAGAGGCTTTTTCAAGTGCCACACATGCCATCATGTTTGCGGGAACCAGGTAGCCGTATTCACAGCGGTCATCCGAGGGGCGAAATCCGGACCATGTCATGCCGGTTGGCTTAACGGGCGAGCCTTTACCGTGATTTGAGAGTGTATCAGTAAGGGCACAATTGAGTCGCTCAAAGAGGTAAGGTGAGCGGCTATGATCCTGCTCATATGTGAAAACGGATACGATTTTTTGAAGTGCAGTATGAAATTCCGCTGAAAAAGCTGTAATGTATCCCGTTTCTTTCCAGTATTGGTGAGCCAAATAAATGGGAGCGCAGAGCGAATCTACCTCATATTTTCGTTCCCAAACCATATCGTTTTGCAGTGTAATATCTTTTGCGCCGTTGCCGTTTGCAGAAGCGTTAAAAGCGTTTGCATATGGATCGATACAAACGCATTCGGCCTGAGTTTGTATTACACCTTCCAACAGCTTACGAAGTTTGGCGTCTTTTTTTGCAAATGGAATATAGTTTGTGACCTGTGCGGCTGAGTCTCGAAGCCACATGGCAGGAATATCACCGGTAATTACAAAAGTATGTTTTTCATCCAAAGATTGGACGGTTGTGGCGATTGTGCTCAAAAAACAGGGCTTTGCTAACGATGCTAAAGAGGGAAAATTCTTTTCACAATAACTTGTCAGTATGTTTGCATGTTCAAGCAGCACAGGCGGAATGTGGTTGTACATTGTTTACTATCCCCTTTTAAATGGATAATGCTTGTCGAGACTTTTGATAGGTGGTACATGTGTTTTTTGCATCGGATTATCGTTCGGCAGGCTTTTTGTTGTGCATTAACCGTTTTTATGCATTTACACTTGGAGGGCAGGCAGAATGGTTTACGACAAGCTTTGGCTCCAAAATAATTTGGCTGCATTCATCTTTTCTGGTTCCAGACATAGCTTCCTGCAAAATGATACCAGCCTGGTGACCCATCGTGACAGAATCTTGATCTACGTAGGTGAAAAAATCGCTCTTTTCCTGTTGATAAAGGTTGGGATTATCAAAACAAATAATAGAGAGGTCTTCCGGAATGCGAATGCCGTTTTCTTTGCACAGGGTATAAATACGTAAACCGACATGACTGTTTGAGGCGACGATTGCCGTGATGTTTCCGCCTTTTACTTCCTGAACGAAATCCATTTGCATTTTTTCAGCCAAATCGCTATGAAAGAAATTTTCATATGTTATTGCCTTCAGCTCGTGATCCAGAATCGTATGAATATAGCCGTTGTAACGAATGGATGTGATTTGTTCTTTATAAGTGGAATCTGCTATAAAGGCAATGTTTCGGTGACCCAAGGAAAGCAGGTGCTCGGTCGCCAGAATTGCACCAGCTTTGTTGTTTGCGGTAACACTGTTGCAACTGATACCTGGAAATGTTCGATCAATAAGTACAAGAGGAAATTTGTTTAGATGCATTCGAAGAATGATTTCACTATAGAATTCACAATCGGAAGGGAAAAGTATTACACCAGAAAAATTACTTTTCAAAAAATAATCAAGGGCGTATTCTTCCATTGCATTACTGCGGTTTAATACAATGTCTACAAAATATTCTGGGTACTGCAGCGTTTTGATAATACTGGAAATTATATTGCCGGAATGATAATCGTAAAATTCCGGGATGATCAGTCCAATCTTGTGCGGACCATCTGCGTTAAGCATTTGAGGGACAACAGAAAGTTCACCTGGACGAAATTGCTTACCGAGTGGATTGGCGAAGGAACCTTTACCTTGTACCCTGTAAATGTAGCCGTTTAGTGAAAGCTCGGTGAGCGCTTTTGTGGCAGTGATACGGCTGACGTGATATTCTTCAACGATATCTTTTTCACTTGGAATTCGATCTCCAGCTTTATATATGCCTTTTTGGATTTTTTCTATAATATCATTTTGAATCATTTCATGGAGAGACTCTAACGATTTTTCATAAGTCGACATATCAATAGCACCTACCTTTTTACTGTTGTGAATAGTATATAATAGTTTCTTGATTTTGTAAAGAAATTTTTCATAAATTATATATATCTTGAAAATAATATAATTATTGAATATAAATTTAATAAAAATAGATCAGTTATTTGACAAATATATAAGTTGACATATAGTTGATATATTGACATAAAAATTCGATGGTGTATACTATTGATAGTCGATTGAAATTGATGATTTTGTAGCCGCCCTTTCAATCAATATTAACAAGGTGCGGCTGTAATTGGGGGAGACGAAGATGAATACCGGGATTGTAGATACTACAAAACCCCAAAAAGTTAAGTTGTCCGAAAAGGTTCGGTCAAAAGGTAAAAGCGAGCTATCTGACTGGAAAAAATCATTGGGAAAAAATTATGATTTGTATTTGCTGCTGATTCCGGTCATTGCCTATTTTGTAATATTTTCTTACGGGCCTATGTACGGGTTACAAATTGCATTTAAGGATTATTCTCCCGCGCTGGGAATAAACGGTAGTCCATGGGTCGGACTCAAGCACTTGGAACGTTTTTTCAATTCTTTTTATTTTGGTAGAGTAATACAAAATACCCTTACACTGTCGCTGTACAGTCTGGTCGTCAGCATTCCCGCTCCGTTGATTTTGGCACTGCTGTTTGACGAAATGCGGGGGAAAAAGCTGAAGGTGTTTGCACAGACTCTTTCGTATGCGCCGAACTTTATTTCCACTGTGGTTCTTTGCAGTATGTTGGTCATGTTTCTTACCCCGCAGACAGGCTTTATTGATGCGATTCTTCGGCTTTTCGGCTATGCTGACAGCAGTAATATATTGTCGGACCCGAATGCGTTCAGCCATATTTATGTATGGTCCGGCATATGGCAGTCGGTCGGGTGGAGCTCCATCATTTACACCGCCGCCATTGCAGGGGTTTCACAGGATTTGTATGAGGTGGCCCGTCTGGATGGAGCCAGCCGAATAAAGCAGATTTGGTATGTGACCCTGCCTTCCATCCTACCAACGATCGTCATTCTGTCTATTTTGGCAATCGGCAATGTTCTGAACATTGGTTATGAAAAGGTTTATCTGCTGCAAAGTACCTCCAATCTGTCTGCTTCCGAAGTCATCTCCACTTATGTTTACAAGTCTGGTTTGGTGCAGGCGCAGTACAGCTTTGGCTCAATGGTCGGACTGTTTAACAATTTGATTAATTTTATTATTTTGATCATTGCGAATAAACTGGCTAAGTATTTTACCGAAACTTCGTTGTGGTAAAGGAAGGAATACAAGAATGGAGAAGAAAAAGGCAATTCGCGATCCGCTTGGAGACCGTATTTATCATGTTGTTGCACTTTTTGTATTAGCGCTGGTCATGCTTACGATTATTTTTCCAATCTGGACGGTGGTAATTGCGTCGTTCAGCGACCCGACGGAACTGTATCAGAAAATCTTTTTAATTTGGCCGTCGAAAATGACCCTGGAAAGCTATAAACTGGTGTTCCGTGACAGCGATTTTTTAACCGGAATGTATAATTCCGTGTGTTATACCGTTGTGGGAACCCTGGTGAACGTTGTTATGAATATTTGCGCGGCTTATCCCCTTTCGAAAAGGAATCTTAAGGGAAAGAACTTTTTGATGCTGCTGTTTACGTTTACCATGTTTTTTTCCGGAGGAATTGTGCCGACGTACATCCTGATTGGAAACCTTCACCTTCTTGACAACTTCTGGGTAATGATTTTGCCGAGCGCTGTCAGCATGTTTAACGTGATTGTCATGAGAACGTATTTTCAAACGAATATTCCGCAGGAACTGGAGGACGCGGCAAGTGTGGACGGCTGCACCAATTTTCGCTTTCTCATCCGTATCGTGCTTCCTTTATCGGCTCCCATTATTGTTGTAATCGCCCTTTATTACGGGGTCGCCCGCTGGAACGACTACTTTACCGCAATGATGTATCTGACGAAGCGTTCCATGTACCCGCTGCAGTTGATTCTACGAGATATTCTTCTGCAAAATCAGGCCGGAAATATGCTGAATGTTGTAACGGACGCCGCTTATGCGGAGCGTATGATGAGCCGTATGGGACTGAAATATGCCGTTATTGTAATTTCAACCATCCCTATATTGGCCATTTATCCATTTGCTCAAAAGTTCTTTTCAAAGGGAGTCATGATCGGGTCTGTAAAAGGTTGAAACCTGTGCGAACTTCACTTTAAACAGGTTACAATAAAGTTTTATGAAGGAGGCTACATTGAACCACAATGGGGTAACTGAGATGTTGGCGTTTGAAAGAAAGATTTTGAAAAGGGAGATTAAAATGAAAACTGGATTTAAGAGAGTCCTCGCCATGGGATTGGCAGTCGCTATGTCCCTGGCCGCTTTTACCGGGTGCGGTTCATCCCAGCAGCAATCAAGCAACTTTGCTTCTGGAACTGCTTCTACGCAGACGGCGGCAAAAAAAGAATTCAATATTGTCTGCCTGGCAGGCGGCGACACCAACCCGTCGGTCAAAGACTGGTGGATTTGGAAGGAATACGAGAAAAAGACCGGGATTCATATCAATTGGACAGAAATTCCGGAAAGTGCAATGAATGACCGGAAAAATGTAATTATGTCTTCCGGCGAACTTCCGGATGCGTTCTGGCAGGTGACATGGACCAATGACGAGCTCAACAAATACGGCAGTCAGGGCCTCTTTGTCAATATTCAACCATACATTCAAAAAGACGCTCCGAATTTGGAAAAGCTGCTCACGAAGGACGTAAAGGGTGGCTTAGCCTCCATTACCATGCCGGACAAAGGAATTTACTCCATGCCTTGGGTAATGACAGACCTTCCGCAGGCAAACGCCCGTTTCTATCTGAACAAGAATTGGCTGAAGGCGGCTTCGCTGCAGACGCCGACCACAATTGACGACCTGACCAAAACATTTGCGACTTTCAAAAAGCAAAATCCGAATGGATGGCCCATTTATATGCAGCCGGATGGGATCGGAATGCTGAATGAAATGCTCTGCGGCAGTTACGGAGTCGGCAATAACGGCTTTAAACCTATTTCCGATGATTATTATATTGACAAAAGCGGCAAGCTTCAGTTTCTTTACACCGCAGACGGTATGAAGCAGATGTGGCAGCAGATGTCCGCCTGGTGGAGCGCCGGCTATTTCTATCCGCAGACGTTCGGCAAATATGAATATGAAGACTGGGTTACTGCCGGTAAGGTGAAAAAACAGGTCGGCATGTTCGGTTGGGGCAATGCAGACTTCCTGTATTCCGATGCTTCTCAGGACTATGTAGGAATTTCCGCGCTCAAGGGTCCGAACGGCGACATGATTCAATCCTGGTGCGACTACCCGGTTCGCAGCGCTTCTTCGTTTACGATTACGAAAGCCTGCAAAGAGCCGGAAACACTGATCAAATGGGCGGATTATTTTTACGGCGACGAAGGTTCGAAATTTGCCGCTTATGGTAAGGAAGGCCAAACCTACACGCTTGATTCCGCAAATAAAATCCGTTATACCGACAGCGTTCTGAACTACAAAGGCGGCGCTCAGTTGGGCGCGTGGCAGTACGGCCTATTTGTTTACGGCGGCAACTTCCCGTGGAAATCTTATGACAGCGCCACCATGGAAACGGCACGCAAGCAGGATTCCGCCGATTTTAAGGGCGAAAAATTCTCAAGCTACGCGGCGGATTCCCAAAAGTACAAGGCGGATTTGATGCCTGGCCTGATGCCGACAACAGATGAAGCCAGCCAAACGTCATCCATTAAGACGGACGTGGATACTTACGTTAAGGAAGCGCGCATGAAATTTGTGACCGGTAAGTGGAACTTTACAAGCGACTGGGAAGCTTATGTAAAACAGCTCCAGAAGATGGGCATCGATGATTATATTAAGGTTAAGCAAGCGCAATACGATCGTTACAAAGCGCAGCAGTAATGGAACGCAGGCCAAACAGTTTGCGGCCCATATAACAGTTACAGAAAAACGATAAAACCCATCGTTGTGTCCTGTCAGTCCGGCAAGCGTCAGGTATACCTTGGCTTGCCGGACTGTTCAGGTTACAATTAGCGACAAAATTCACAACTCAAAGGAAGGCTTTATCATTATGAAGAAATTAACAGAAAAATATGTCAAACTGAAAACATCGGTTGGCGGCAATCGGGAAAAGTACGGATTTGAAGATACGTTCGGCCTGCCAAAAGAAGAACAACTGAACATCACACATCCGAGCCGCGCAAACATCCGAATTCTGAGTGAACTTGAATTTGCGCTGAATCTGTCGCAAGCAAGTGGGGATCGTTATTCCGTTGAACTGGAAGAAGCGTTGGAATATCTGCTCTCCGCTTTGGAGAAAGAAGGCGTCCTGACGAATCAGGCTTGTGAAAAGGCCGAAGATATGATGTCACCGCTCCAAGCGGCGGCAAAGGAATATCATTTGATCTTGGTCGGTCACGCACATATGGATATGAACTGGATGTGGGGGTTTAATGAAACGGTCGCACTCGTAATTGCGACCTTCCGTTCCGTCCTGAATATTATGGATCAATATCCTGAATTCCATTTTTCGCAGTCACAGGCAAGCACTTATCAAATCATAGAACAATATGCCCCCGAGATGATGGAAAAGATCAAACAAAGAATTAAAGAGGGACGCTGGGAAGTGACGGCTTCCTCCTGGGTAGAAACGGACAAGAATATGCCGAGCACGGAATCTCTGCTGCGGCACATTCAATATACCCGGGAATATTTACGCTCGGTCTGGGGCGCGCAGCATTTTGAAATTGACTTTTCTCCGGATACGTTCGGACATAGCGCCAATATTCCGGAAATCGACCAATTTGGCGGCGTAAAATATTTTTACCATTGCCGCGGTCTGAAAGAGGATTATGTGCTCTATCGGTATCGGGCTCCCTCCGGCCGGGAAATCCTTTCCTATCGTGAACCCTATTGGTACAACAGTGCCATTACCCCTCATATTGGCGCAGGCTTGATCGACATTTCCCGTAAATGTGCCGGCTTTAAGACAGGATTGGTTGTGTACGGCGTGGGGGACCACGGCGGCGGGCCGACACGGCGCGATGTGGAGCGCGCACTCGATATGATGACCTGGAAAATCTATCCAGAAATTCATTTCGGCACGCTGCGCGAATATTTCCGTGAGGCGGAGTCGGTGCGAGAAATGCTGCCGGTAGTCGACCATGAACTGAACTGCTTTGCACCGGGCTGTTATACGACACAAAGCAGAATCAAGCGCGGCAACAAGCGTGTGGAAATGTCCCTTTGCGATACGGAACGTTTCGCCGTAATTGCCGGGCAGGTCGCAGGGTTTTCTTTGGCGAAAAAAAGCATGACGGCAGCATGGCAGGATGTCATGTTTACCCATTTTCACGATATTTTGACGGGCTCCTGTGTGCAGGACACGAGAGAGCACGCAATGGGCCTTTACCAGACTTCTTCTGCAACGGCAAATGCACAAATGCAGAACGCCATGCAGGTGATTTCGCAGAAGATCGATACTGCTGACCTTCTGGCCGATGTGGACACATACAACACGCAGTCCGAGGGCGCCGGAGCAGGGTATGGATTGGAGAATTTTATCGGCGTCCCCAGTACGGAACGGGGCTCCGGAAAAACCCGCATTTTTCATATCTTTAATACGCTTCCGCAGACGCGCCGCGAAGTTGTGGAATTGACGGTATGGGACTGGATGGGAGATCTGCGTTATTTACAGGTACAGGACCATCTGCATAATCCGGTGGATCATCAGCTGCTGGATGCTTCCCGGCAAAAGTATTGGGACCATATGTATTTCCGCGTACTGGTCGATGTGGAAGTTCCGTCCATGGGTTATACCACAATTATCCTTTACGAAGGCACTGCGGAAAATTACTGCAATTATTTTCAATCTGGAGAACGAATTGCGCGCCGTTTTGGCAACCTTGTACTGCAGAATGACAAGATCAAAGCGACGGTTGCCGTTGATTCGGGACGTGTCTGTTCGCTGCTCAATACTGCAACAAATGAGGAATTAATTGCCGACGGTGAATCGGCGGGTTTGGTCTTTCTGGAGACGGAGGCGGCAACATCCAGCGCCTGGGAAATCGGACGTCATCTAAAAGAAATCCCGGTCGATGAATGTGTGAAGATTGAAAAGGTTGCGGAAGGGCCGCTTCGCCAGAGTTTCAAAGCGTATTATGTTATCAAAAACTCAAAAATAGAAGTAACATATAGCCTGGATCGGCATGCTGAGGCTCTTCGGACGGATCTTCATATCGACTGGCATGAAATCGGCGGGGAAACCGTTCCGCTTTTACAATACAGGGTTCCAACCGTTTATAGGACAAATGAGTTTCTTTATGATATTCCCGGCGGAGCAATCCGGCGTCCGGCAGGCATGACCGATGTGCCTGCCCTTCAGTACGGTGTGGCCGTCTGCGCTTCGGGCGACAGCATTATTGTGGTCAGCGACAGTAAATACGGTTATCGCGGCTTAGATAAATCGCTTGGATTGTCTTTGATTAACAGTTCTACGGGTCCTGACCCGTATCCGGAATTCGGCATCCAGAAGGTCACCCTGTGGACAGGCGGCATCAAAGCGGACGAGAAGATGGCGGAAGACCTTGCGGAAAGATGCAATCATGCAATGTTCTATCAGCCGTCGAATGCACACAAGGGCAATCTCCCTTTACAGAACAGCTTGTTTTCTTTTCATTCCGATACGGTGGTTCTCTCTTCCAGCCTTCCCACGGAAGATGGTGGAATCATAGCTCGTTTTTATGAAGTAAAAGGAATAACAGGTAAAGTGGTCTTACACTTCAATAAGCCGGTTCGTATGGCAAAATCTGTAGACTTATTTGAGAAAGAAGTTAACACTCCTGTTTCAGTTCAGAATTGTTATGTTTCCTGCGAAGTAGAGCCGAATTCTATCTGCGAGCTCAAGATTCTACTATGAAATTTCTACTCCAATAAACAGTCATTTAAACTGAGTCACGTTAGAGAGAAAATGTTTGGTGTAGAACGTGCCGCACCCCCTTCGTTTGAGTAAAATTATGTCAACATCGGTATAAAAATGACTAAAAGGGGGTGGGGACATTTTTCTTGACATACTTACGCCGCTAACCCGATGCTTTGGGGCTCACAGCCGCGAGAGATATCTTGATCCGCTTTTTATTATACCATTCGATATAACATTGAGTATTGTTAGTCTACTGGTCCGCTGCTGTCAGATTGATGTGTTCATACCATCAAAGCAACCATGTTTGAAGGGTTAAACAAAACCGCGTTTAGAGACTGGCGGGAGTTTGGGGAATCCCTTTTAAAGCAGTTAAACGATGTATGCTTATATTGAACAATATAACCGGACAAAGGCGGAGTCTTCCGGGCATTAACGAATCGACCATCCAAATTATCTCGAAGAAGCTTTACGGGAAGCGCAGCTCAATTCGTTGGTTCACAGAGATTATTCTTTTAGCAGGAGTACACTTGCCAGTATTTTTGATGATCAGATCGAATTTGTCTCAATCGGTGGTTTTGACCTCAAAACCATAAAATAAACTCATGATTTTTGCTATGAAAATTGGCTATTTGAATGACTAAAACAGTATTCAGAATAGGACCTGTTTTTCACGGGTTGGAGGAATGGCAGGATAATAGTAACTTGTTTTAATCAAGGTCAAAAACAGCCTTCGGGTCGAAGACCCGAAGGCTGTTGCTGATTCTATCGAGGTTTAAGGCTATATTTTTGACAGTCAATTTGACAGTATAAGCATTTTACAAAACGGGAAGCATTTAACGCTATGACCCACAAACGAGCAGCTTTGGGAACTATTTTACACGATGATTCAGAAAGGGTGCTACTCATAACCCGAAGGTCGAGGGTGCATTGTGAGGAATAATAAAATTGAATTAGATTCCACTCTCCATACACATGGGTAGCTTGTCAGTTAGCTATTATTGACCCAACTAGGACAAAGCAGTACAATTAAACATAAAGGAAAATAGTTCTGATTTTCTGTCTTGGCTTTATATATTTAACAATTTGCGATTTTTGTGAAGGCATCATAAATAGCCGTTACTACATTATCTAATTCATCTACGCTGTTATACCTGCCATAGGAAATACGGATAGCTGATTTTGCCTGTTGCTCTGAGAGTCCTAATGCAAGTAGTACGTGTGATGGCTCGTCTTTGCCGGAATTGCAAGCTGAACTCGTGGACACGCAGACTCCTTTCAAGTCAAGCAAGTGCATAAGCGATTCGCCCGAAATGCCATCAAAGCCAAGGTTGACTGTGCCGGGTAGACGGCACTCAGTAGCACCATTAATCCTAACAGAGGGTATTTTCTCTTTGATTTTGTTTACAGTAGCCTCGACCATTACCCTTATTCTCTTTGCTGTCTCAGCCATTTCGTCTATGCTTTCCTCAATGGCGTAACCTGCCGCGACTATTCCGGCAACATTCTCTGTTCCGGCACGAAGCCCGCGTTCTTGTTCACCGCCAAACACCAGCGGCGGTAATTCTAATCCTGACCGCTTATATAAAAATCCCGTGCCTTTTGCCCCGTTGAACTTATGGGCAGAGGCGGTTAAAAAATCGACTTGTAAGTCTTTGACATCAACAGGAATATGCCCTACTGCTTGAACTGCGTCGGTATGGAATAGGATGCCTTTTTCTTTTAAGAATGCACCAATCTTGGCAATTGGCTGAACAGTCCCAATTTCGTTGTTTGCGAGCATAATCGATACCAGTTTTGTATTGGGCTTAATTGCTGCCTTAACACTATCAACCGAAACCTGTCCCGCATTATTGACAGGTAAGTAGGTGACCTCGATACCACTTTGTTCAAGCGCACGACAGGCGTTCAGGACAGAATGGTGTTCAATGGCGGAGGTAATAATGTGCATTGGTTCATTCTGAAAGGTCTCTGTAATACAGCGGAGCACCCAACTGTTTGCCTCTGAACCTCCTGAGGTAAATGTAATTTCTGCAGGGTTTGCACCAATACTTGATGCGACTTGTTTGCGAGCTTGTACTATGGCTCGGTTAGCCTTCGCTCCAAGCGAATACTGGCTGGAAGCATTGCCGTATTGTTCGTGTAAAAATGGAAGCATATGCTCAAATGCACGATCGGAAATCTGCGTTGTTGCGGCATTATCAGCATAAATCATAGTATCACCACCTCAGAATAATGTGCAGCCTTGCTCCTTAAACTCTTCGACTTTAGCTAGTAAGTCCTCAACGGTCACATCAAGATAATTTGCAAGGCAGGAAAGACAGTATAAATGTTTTACATCCCTGCTGAGTAGTTTTTTATTCAACCCAACAGAAATTTTGTCGAGTTCAGCATCGCAAAGGTAGCATTTTTGTGGTTTCGCCCTGCTCATAAATCATCTTCCCTTAACTTATAGGATGACATGCTGCGTTTACCAAATTCTACTGGATTGATAATCTGCATCTGTTTGAGCACGGTTTCTTGCATTCTCTTCGCAGGTTGCAGACAATAGCGACTGAACTCCTTTCTAAATTCGGGCTCCTTTATCAGTTCACTGTTGGCATGGGGAAAAAATAGCTTTAAATATGCGGTACACAAACGCATAATAGCTTCTTGCTCACGACCAGATGTTTCGTCCACTTTTGCACCAATCGTAACCAGTTCTTCAACCAATCCACGATAGCGCATGTTTTCGGCGGGGGCACGTAATAAGTGCATAATTTCAGTAAAGTATTCCGTATTTAGCGCCCACCCGTTCATATACATTTTAGGTGAAAGCGGCGGTATGTTTCTGCCAGGCACGAAGCCGTGTATGCGCTGGATTAATGCAGTATCGCGGAAAATTTCCGGTAATTCACGGAACATATCCCTTGACCCATCCATATCTTCTATGTTTATATTCCCCAAAAAGATTATACCTGCGCCACCTTCAACATTAACATCTCCTACTTTTACTCGACCGTCCTCCATATATCCTTTCAGAATTCCTGCCATCTCTTTGTCGTTTGTAAACTTTATTGATTTAATTTCATCAATAGCTACAAAGTCATTGAATGTGACCAATCCCGATGATTTTGCACCGGGCCGCATGTCCAAAAACAATTTTGCACGACTAATACTGCCACCTCCTGCAAGCCAACCGTATTTGCATAGTTTACCAAAAATATACGACTTGCCTGTTTGCTGGGGCGCAAGTTCTATTAGGTTTAAGTTAGCTTGAATGAATGGAAGTAGTCTTGTTAGCATTGTGTGTTTCGCCGTCCACACCTCTTCCGGCATAAGACTTGGACGCATAAAACCGTCAGCGTTATAGTCAATTGCTCCGAGCAGAATGTCCATCCACTCTTCGGTTTCAAAATGTGTACGTGCTTCACGGAACGCCTCGACACTTACCTCATATGGGCAGAAATTCTTGAAATCAAGGAGAGTGAAACGACCATTTTTCTTGTTGCCTTCAGGCGGCATATATCCGAGCTTAACCAAACCCCAACCGCCTGCTTCGCCAATTATCTCGCCCTTTATTCTGTCCCACACATAATCTTCGATAACAGTAGAGCTGTGAGAAAAACCCAAGTCCGCAATCTCAAAAGAGTGAAAATTTGCATTAGGATGGAACACTACACTAATTTTAGCAAGAAAAGGTCGCGTTTCGCCATTGGTGCGGGCCTCGTCTTCCAATCTGTCTTTTTCACTTCTGTGGGGGATAATTGAAGCGACATACTCGCTTAATTCATCTATGTTTTTTATCCGTCCATTATCATCAGCTTTTCGCTTGATAATCCAATCGCGTAGAAATGACTCTATTTTGGCGGACTTGAACATTGCCATAATCGCAGGGTCTTTGTAGACCGTAGTTGTTGAAAAGTGTTGACGCAACTTCGCTATATCATACATCTTGGTCACCGTCCTTATTAAATATCCCAATCTTTTTCTATAAGCTGTTCAATGACCGGCTTGTTGAGTGGTAAAGGTTTATCATTTTTTATTTTAGAAAAAATGATTACAGGTACTAGCCGCTCTTCGAGAGTAGCACCGCCATGAACGCTTAATTTGCCGCCTTGCTTTGGCAAACGGTTATATCCACGAACGACCCAATATGTTGTGTTGCTTTCCACATTGTAGTAAGCTTCAAATTCAGGCGGACGTTCTGTATTTAGCGGTGCGACGGAATAACGCCAATCTTGTGGATCTCCATTCCAAGGAAGAGTTTTATCGAGTTTGTGATTGTGCGCGATAACAGCAAGTCTCGACGAACCGTGATCGGCGGTAACAACGATATGTTCATAGTTTGTCAGCCCATTTGCAATGCGGTTGAAAATGGTTTCAAACACATCAAGCGTAGCTGCTATGTTTTGTTCAAATGAACAATTTTCATATTTTTCTGCGCCATCATGCGATATGTTATCGACTTTGTGAACTTCAGGCTTAATAATTCTGTTTGCATCCCAATCCAAGTTATTAAATTTAGTTGATGATGGCAATCGCACAGCGGCAATATTTGCGCCTGTAATGTTCATTCCTCTGCGTTTTGCCATAGCAAGAATGAGCGGATAATATTCCGCACCCATTCCGTCAACAACGAGCAGTGCAGAGCAGCTATCGGAAGATAATTATTGTAACATGGAATCACGAGAAGCAAAAGAGGTAGGCAGTTCGGCATCAAACGCCTGCTTCACAAAGGCCTCCGTCACTATATTTGCAACCTTAAAGCGGCGATAGTTTCGGAAGTAAGCGGTTACAAGCGCAAAGAGTTCTGTGGTCCCAAACAGTATCGAATAATTTGCAAAGAGGTATTGCCATGATTTACGTTGGAATCGATGTTGCAAAGGACAAGCACGACTGCTTCATTGTCAGTTCAGA
>JAEWYE010000011.1 GCA_023458755.1 Bacillota bacterium
TATGCCTATGTTTGGTACAATCAAATTCGTCCACACTCATACAACGATTTTCGAACGCCATATGAAGCAAGGTATGGATTGGCTTAATTTAGACAGTGGTGTTACAAATTTGCTTGACCATTACAAAAGAATGATAAACTCAGTGATTGCCAGTGTCTCTGCGCAAATGACTGGAATTGCCATAAAGAGGATTAAGTTCCATGGCTGATTTGTTGAAAGCAGCTCCATATAATGGGTCATTGCATTACTCACATTGTATTCCTCCCATAAAATAGATTATGGGAGTTATTATATGAAATTGTTGTGAAGATATTATGGAAATTGTTGTATTATTGCTTTCTATTCATTGTCTTTTGGCAGTGAAACTGTAAAAGTCGTTCCCTTATCCAATTCGCTCAGAACAGTGATTTTTCCTTTGTGGGATTCCACGATAGCCTTGGTTATGGTAAGACCCAGACCTGAACCTCCGGTTAGTCTGTTTCGCGACTTATCAGCCCGGTAAAACCGTTCAAAAATGTAGGGGATATCCTCAGACGGGATTCCTTTGCCGCTGTCCGTGATAACTATCTCAATTGAGTTCTTTCTTTCATTAACTTGTACTTCAACATGTCCGCCTTCAGGCGTGTATTTTAAAGCATTAGAAACAAGATTGGTAATGACTTGACTGATTTTATCCTTGTCAGCCTGAATAAGCTGTGTTTTCCCGGAGAAGTCCAATTGAATTCCTTTTTTGTAAAATTCAGTTTCAAAATTGTTTAGGATGTGTTGAATCAATTCTGAAACATCGAACTCAGAAATAGTCAACGTGGCGTTTTCCGCTTCAAACCGTTCCAGTTTTTCCAGATCCCCCACGAGCCGGTTAATCCGGATGATTTCTTCATGACAGCTTTCAAGTCGTTCACCGCTCGGCTCCCAAATACCGTCAATCATTGCTTCCAATGAGCTTTGCAGGTTGGCCAGTGGAGTCCTTAATTCATGCGCAACATCAGCGGCCATCCGCTTTCTTAAAAGCTGCTGCTTTTCTAAAGAATCAGCCAGATGATTGATGGTATCGGTCAATTGCATAATTTCTCGTGTACCGGATTTCTCTGTTATTCTTTGCTTGAAATTGCCTTTTGCTATTTGGCCTGCCGCATTGACAGACTTTGAAATCGGTCCGCTTACCCTTTTTGCCATGAAGGTGCCAAGTAGCAAAGCAAGTGCAAGAGAAATAAATCCTATTGCAATCAGAATTTGATTGATGTTATTTAAAAAAGTGATGTCATTGTCTGTGAAATAGTAAGGACCGTAATATCCCATTTCGGCATGTCCAACTTCTTTATTGTTTACTTTTACAGGATAGTTCGTTTGCTCGTATCCACCTTTGAAATTAGGATAATGGCTGAGCATATTATCGGACATGTGTGAAAGCATTTGCGCACAAAGGCCGTTATTATGAATGGTGGCATCCCATATTGTGTTTCCTTTTTCATCCTTCACTTTCATAATGATACCTTGTTCCAGTGCATTTACGCCAATGTTTTCAATTGCATTTTTGTTCCAAATGCCATTCGAAGTGCTATATTGCTTTTCAATAAGGCCTACAAATGAGACATTTTTCTGTTCCCGTTCTTTTATGACATAGTTTTGAAACTGAGTTTGTAATAGGACATTGATGCATAGACTGATTAGTGCGACAAGCAGAAGAGCCATCACCGCATAGGAAAAGGATAATTTTGTCCTTAAACTGAATTTCATTTTAACTGCCTCCGAACTTATATCCAACCCCATGAACTGTCAGAATGAACTCAGGGCTTTTGGTATTCGTCTCTATTTTTTGCCGAATATTTTTAATGTTGGTATCAATAACTCTGTCAAATCCATCAAAGTCCGCCCCGCTGACAATGGTAATCAATTCATCACGAGTAAAAACCTTATTGGGGTGCTTTGCTAAGGTGTATATTATTTTAAATTCGTTTGGAGTCACATTAACCCAATTTCCGTCCTTTTTTACATCCCGTGCAGCAAAATCAATAATCAGTTCATCATTGTGAAAGGAGAGAACCTCCGGGGAATCGCTTTCCGCTCTGCGCAAAATCGCTTCCACTCTTGCGATAAGCTGCCTTGGGCTGAAAGGCTTTGTAACATAGTCATCCGCGCCGATGCGAAGCCCCTGAAGAATGTTTTCTTCTTCAACTTTAGCGGTCAGCATAATAATAGGAATAGTCGACTTTTGACGAAGAGTCTTACAGATTTCCACTCCGGTGGTATCTGGAAGCATCCAGTCTAAAATGATTAATGAAGGGTTTTTCTGATCGAATTTTTCATAAGCTTCCTTCCCGTTATATGCCGCATAAACAATGTAACCGCTTTTTTCGAGATAGGATTTTACAACATCTACAATTTTGGACTCATCATCCACAATTAGAATACGCTTTGTATTACTGCTCATTTTAACACCTGCCTCTAAAGATAGAAGCTCCTCATCACAAGGAGCTTCTGCTTTTTCTATGGCCAATTTTTTTGGTGTTTTGTAAACACCTTGGAATTAGCATTATTATACCACATCGTAACCTTGATCAATAATAGCTTCTTTAATTTTTTCGATTGTAACTTTATCCGAATTGTACTCGACCATAACCTTCTTGTTTTCTAAATCAACGGAAACATTATCTACTCCGTTTAATTCACCTACTGATTTCTTGACCGCGTGTACGCAGTGGCTGCAAGACATTCCGTTGACATCCAATGTGTTTGAAATTTTTGACATAAGAATACCTTCATTACTTTTTTATTTTCCATTCCGGATTGAGTGCCGATGAGCCAGGTTTCTGATTCTCTATATTATCTTTACCGGGATTATATCGCTTTAAGCTGAGTGAATTTGTAACAACAGAGACTGAGCTGAATGCCATTGCACCGCCTGCAATCATAGGGTTTAAAAATCCGAACGCAGCAAAGGGAATTCCGATGATGTTATAGAAAAACGCCCAAAATAAATTTTGTTTGATTTTAAGCATCGTTTTTCGGGAAAGACGGATTGCAGCTGGGATAGTTCTCAGATCACCGCGCATAAGTGTTATGTCAGCGGCTTCAATGGCAACATCGGTTCCCGTGCCAATTGCCATGCCGATGTCAGCTGTTGCGAGCGCAGGAGCATCGTTAATCCCATCGCCAACCATTGCCACGACTTTGCCGGATTTCTTGAGTTTTTCGACTTCTGCCGCCTTGTTTTCCGGCAGTACCTCGGCTAAGACATTTTTTACTCCGACCTGCTTTGCAATTGCATTTGCTGTCCTCTGATTGTCGCCGGTTATCATGTAAACGTCAATACCCATCTTTTGCAAATCCTCAATCGCTTCCTTGGAATTCTCTTTGAGTGTGTCCGCAACTGCGATGACAGCTTCCATTTTATAATCAACTGCCATCAGCATTGCGGTTTTACCGTCGTTTTCTAAGGATTCCAATGTGGCATTGATTTGGCCGATATCAATATTCATTCCTGACATGAGTTTGCGTGTACCCATAAAAATAGTTTTTCCTTTATAGACAGCGTTCACTCCTCTACCTGGGATAGTCTCAAATTTATCGGGGTCTGGAATCGTCCCAAGTCGTTTTTTTCCGTCTTCATAGATTGCGACACCCAGTGGATGTTCTGATTTTTTCTCTGTGATGGAGGCCAATTGAAGCAATTCTTTTTGATCTAAACTACCCAATGAGATCACATCGGTCACTTCCGGCTGACCTTTCGTGATGGTACCTGTTTTATCCAACACGACAGCATTTAACTTATACGCTGTTTCAAGGTGTTCTCCACCCTTGATGAGAATGCCGTTTTCCGCGCCTTTTCCGGTACCTACCATGATTGCAGTTGGTGTGGCAAGCCCCAGCGCGCACGGGCAGGCAATGACAAGCACCGCAACCGAGCTGACAATTGCTTTCGTTAGATCTCCGGTAGAGAAAAACCAGAGGAGAAAAGTCAATACAGCAATTCCAATTACAACAGGAACGAATATTCCCGCAACTTTGTCTGCAATTTTCTGAATCGGAGCCTTAGAACCCTGTGCATCTTCTACCATTTTGACAATCTGAGAAAGAACGGTGTCTTTTCCGATTTTGGTTGCTTCAAATTTGAATGTGCCGAATTTGTTTATTGTTGCACCTATGCAAAGGTCCCCAGCTTTCTTTTCTACAGGAAGGCTTTCACCGGTCAGCATGGATTCATCAATAGAAGAGCTGCCCTCAATAATTTTTCCATCGACCGGAATTTTTTCACCCGGTCGGACAACAACGATATCTCCGGTTTCTACTTCTTCAATTGGTATATCCACTTCTGTACTGTTACGGATGACGCTTGCGGTTTTGGCCTGAAGACCCATTAGCTTTTTGATTGCCTCCGAGGTTTTGCCTTTTGCGGTGGCTTCCATGAACTTTCCGAGCAGAATCAATGTAATAATAACTGCTGATGCTTCAAAATAGAGGTCTTTCATGCCGCCCATTTTGGCAGGCTCAAAAAAGACATTATATAAACTGAAGAAATAGGCAGCCGATGTTCCCATTGAGATTAGAACGTCCATATTGGAACTTCCCGAGCGCAATGCGTAGAAAGCATGCTTGTAGAATCGGAAACCGATAATAAACTGAATTGGCGTTGCAATCGCCAGTTGGAAATACGCATTATGCAAAAATGGGACATCTATACTCAACATAGATAGAATCATTGCCAGCAGAAGCGGGGAACTTAAAATAATGGAAGCGATTAACGTAGTTTTCAGTTTCTTAATTTCTTTTTCCCGCTCTGCTTTTTCCCTGTCCTGTGTGAGGTCTTCTGCTTTTTGCGCTCCATATCCGATCGACTCAACCGCTTTTATTATTTCAGAAATTTTAATCTCTGACGGATCAAATTCCACCGTAGCTTTTTCCGTCGTGAGGTTCACATTGGCTTTACTCACTCCACTCAGTTTGCTCAACTGTTTCTCTATTCTGGCAGAACAGGCCGCACATGACATGCCAGTGATTTTTAAATCCGCCTTATTTGCATTTTTTTCTGTCTCTTTAATTACAGAATAGCCAAGCTTGTCTATGATTTCTTCAATTTTGTCAGTGCTTACCTTCGCATTGTCAAATTCGACAGTCGCTCTTTCCATAGCGAAGTTTACATTTGCAGATTGAACTCCTTCCAGTTTGCTTAAACCTTTTTCTATTCTTAATGCACATGCAGCACAGGACATACCTGCTATTTTTATTGTCTTCCTGCTCATTATTTAATCCTCCGAAAGCATAATATCATGTTTTTACAGACCATTATATTTTCAATTTATCAATCTCTTTGAGTACATTTTACAAAAACTGGTGCTCTACTACTAAAATCTAACCGCAGCATCCGCCTCCGCCTGCACTGCCGCCCACGGGGGTATAGTTCGCAACCTCTTTTTTGATTGCATTCAGGTCAACCTTGCTCAAATCATCCACTACTTTCACATATCCATGCAGCATTCCCATGCTGCACTGGAAGGTAAAATCCGTTTGAGGGGAGATAAGGGGCGTTTCCTTTTGTGAGGTTAAATCGAGCTGACCGTTAAATTCAGGGAATACAATCGTGCTGTTGCACCCGGTTAATTGACTGGCATTGAATTTTATCTTTGCAGGCACGCCTTTTTGCAGAACGACAACCGCCGGAGTATAGCCCTGACCATCTACCGTAACCGTTACATCCTGCTCGTTGCCGCTAATTTTAGCCACCCCGATTTGATCTGTAGGAATCTTGCCGCCCGCAAATTTCGCTGGAGTAGGGCCACAGCAACCTCCGCCAACCGCAGCGCTGGGAATGGAATTGTCCGATTGTGCAGTATCCTTTGCTGATATATTTGTTAAATCCGAAACCACTGAAATGTTGCTGCTGATCATGCCCATCCAGCAGGTGTATGGGATACTACCGGTTTCCTGCGGGGTAAAGTCAATTTCATTATTACCTGGCTCCAAGGTTTTAGAAATATTGTACTTAGGAATCGTTACTGTTTTATTACAGCCATTGATCTCATTCGCATCGGCCTGAATCGTCCATTTGACAGGAATCCCTTTCTGGACGATAAATGGGGTATATCTGCCTGACTGCAATTTTGTTGTTACAACTTGAACATTGCCCTCTATTTTTGCAACATTGCCTGAACTGGACGCCTGAGTGGCAACCTCACTTGCAAAGCTGATACCGGATAGGGCAAGTCCTCTGCCGAGCATGATAACACCTAGAAGCATAACAAGGACTGCACTGAACCTCATCATTTTATGGGTAAACTTGCTGCTTAATAATGAACTAATCGCGCCAAATCCAAACATGAGAGGAACGGTTCCCAGACTAAAGACAAACATGGAAGTCGCGCCTGCTATAAAGCTGCCCGTGCCTAATGCATAAATCTGCATTGCTTGAAGCGGGCCGCAGGGCATCAGGCCATTTAAGAGACCCACTAAGAACGGGCCATGTTTTCCAGCGTTATGGAGTTTATTACCAAATATTTTTGGCATGTGTGGGTTAAACTTGCGAAGCCATGGGAAAATGTTTAACATATTCAGTCCCATGATTACCATGAATATCCCGGATAAGATGGCGACTATTCCTTTTGCGGTACCTGAAAAACTAACGGCGGAGCCCAACGCACCGACAATTCCGCCGATGACTGTATAGGAAATGACCCTGCCCGCATTATACATTAGGCTCGGTTTAAGTTTTGACCATTTGCTTGAATCATTTTCTGTGAATTTATATGACACGCACTGGGAGAGGTTGATTCCGCCGCACATGGCCACGCAGTGGAGAGAAGTAATCAAACCCACTACGAACAAAATTCCGTATCCCATATTCTGTGATACACTTGGAATAAAATTAAAGCCAATCGTATTATTGATGATTAGATATCCCGCGAAAAGAATTATTGCAATTCCTATCAATTGGTTAATCTTTAGTTTTTCGTTGTGGTTCGTTTCATTTTTATTAGATATGGTTTTTATATTTTGTTCGCTTTTTACTTTGTAATCCAATTTTTCAATGGCTTCAATGATCTTTTTCATAGAAGTGATTTGTGGATCGTAAGTTACTTTTGCTGTTGAGTTGCTATAACTTACCTTTACATCTTTGATGCCCGCCATTTTTTTTAAACCGTTTTCAATTCTCATTTCACAGTTGATACATGTCATGCCATCTATATTCAGAACTTTTTGAATCAGATTCTGTTCCATATATTATCCCCCATGCAGATAAATTCTTGATTCCATTCATTTGTTGGTCCTATGTTATCAATTCGTTATGAAGATTTAATGAAGATTTTAATGAATTGTCAATTTAATAAAAACAAAAGCAGAGTCATGGAAAGATGACCCTGCTTGATCTACTTATGCTTTTTTCCAATTGCTGAAAAGTCCTTTGTTTTGATTTAGATAGCTTTGCGGTATTGTAATCGTAGTGCCATTGTCGGTTTTATTTTCGTCCAAAATCGGTACAGGATTACATCCGTTCTTTTGCTTTTCAACAGCGCTTATCTTAAAGCGGTTACCGCAGTTTTGGCAAACCAGTTCATCACCTTGCTGCTTGTAGTAACCTCTGCCGGAATCATAGCAAACCTGGCAGGTATTAAATGCCGTCCGAATGGTTCCATCGGGTGCTTTTACAGCAATCAGTTCCATCTTAACTCCACCGGCGTTGTAGGGAATGAATGTAGCATTCTCTGTTATTTGGCTTTTTTTAATTGTAATATCTGCACCTTGCTGTGACACTCCCTGCTGTGAGGTTTCTGCTTTTGGTTCAGTAATTCCTTTTACAGTGAAAATACCGGCAGCTAAAATAATAATGGTGCTGAGTCCTATGATGATATTTCGAGTATTCTTTTTACCTAGCATACTTTTGTTATTAGTTTTGTTGTTTTTAGAATTTGCCATTTCATACACTCCTTTGATTGATTTGCGTTCATCTTACTAATCCGATGTGAAGAAAATATGAAGATGAGTCATATGTAAATTTCACCTGTTTCTAATACTCACAAAATCTTCACAACCTTTCTTTATAGTTAGTCTGTCTTACAATTATGAAACGTAATTTCTAAAGGTGGTGTGAATGTTTGGATATCATTCTGGCACTTTCCGCAGGACTGCTTTCTTTCTTATCACCATGCGTTTTGCCGCTGATTCCTGCCTATTTGAGTTATATCTCAGGTACCGCAGCCTCAGAGATAATCACGAATAAAGCAAAGACAAATTTAATGGTTCGGTCAGTTTTCTTTGTGATAGGCTTTTCAATGATATTTATCCTACTAGGTGTATCTGTTAGTTCAATCAGTAAACTGTTTTCAGCAAATCTTGGAATATTCAAAAAGTTAGGCGGAATACTCATCGTCGTTTTTGGACTTCATACATCAGGACTCTTTAAAATCAAATTACTTTATTCGGAGAAGCGGTTTTTACCCCAAGGTAATATCAATAAAAATTTTGGACCGCTATTTTTAGGAATGGCTTTCGCAGCTGGATGGACGCCTTGTATTGGGCCAATCTTGTCCACTATATTGATTTATGCGGGAAGTATGGCAACTATTTATAAAGGTATCATGCTCCTTACTGTTTATTCATTAGGGCTTGCGATTCCTTTCTTGCTTTCTGCTTTCCTGATAGGTAATATCACGAAATATTTCAAGAAGTTTTACAAGTTCCTTCCTGTTGTTTCAGCGGTTAGTGGAATCATGATGATTATCATGGGAATTTTAATTTTCACTGATAAACTTACATTAATTAGTCGGTATTTTAGTTTTTTAAATTTTTAAAGGAGATTGAAAGATGAAAAAGACCATTATAATATGGGGCGCTGCGTTAATTCTTATAATTATCGCCGTTTATGTAACAAATCAAAATCGTATCAGTAACGTAGTCCAAAAACAATCCTCTTCCATTTCTACACAAATTCAGAGCTCGGTTGGCAGTAATTTCAATAATAATCAAGATAATGCACCCTTAATCAATACAAATTCGAGAGAAAACGCCGCTGATTTTACGTTAACGGACTTAGATGGAAATAAGGTAAGTTTAAAGGATTTGAAAGGCAAAAATGTATATATAAACTTTTGGACAACTTGGTGTACCTGGTGCAAAAAAGAGATGCCAGACATTGAAAAAATTCATCAAGAATATAAAGATAAAAATCTGGTGATTCTGGCAGTTAATATGGGTGAAGATAAAGCTACTGCAAGCAATTTTATCAATCAAAACAACTACCATTTCAAAGTTTTATTGGATTCAGATCAGAATGTTTCGGAATTATATAATATAACCTCTATTCCTGTTTCAATTTTCATTGATAAGAATGGCAAAATAGCGCAAAAGAGAGTTGGGGCTATAACGGAAGACCAGATGAAAACAATTATTAATGAATTAATTAAATAAGAAAATATAAAAGGTTGCAAGCTTTTAGTTTGCAACCTTTTTCTTTTAGAGCCATGGTCCTTGATTGTAAAAAAACGCATGCTCAAACAGACAAATACTACTTATCCGATATGTTCCATATATTACCGCTTGCTACGTTTATGAATCTTCATGAAATCTTCATTACTAATCGTTATTATCATATCAAATTCAAAAAGGGTGTGAAAATATTGCATATTTTAGTTTGCGTGAAACAGGTACCAAATACGACGGAGATAAAGATGGACCCGAAAACTAATACATTAGACAGATCAAGCGCGTCTGCTATTATCAATCCATATGATATTCATGCTGTGGAAGAAGCTGTGAAAATTAAAAAGCAATATGGAGGAAAGGTTTCAGTTCTTTCAATGGGGCCGCCTCAGGCGAAAGAAGTTATTAAAAAATGTATTGAGGTTGGAGCAGATAGTGGGTACCTGTTAACTGATCGATCATTTGCTGGATCAGATACCCTTGCAACCAGTTATATACTTTCGATGGCAATTAGAAGAATCATTTTAGTAGAACCAATCGATTTATTGCTTTGCGGCAAGCAGGCAATAGATGGAGATACTGCACAGGTTGGTCCTGGTATCGCCTCACGGTTGGGAATTCCGCAATTAACTTATGTGGAAAATATAGCTTCAATTGATTCCCAAAAGCACACGATTAAGATTCACCGAAAGATAGACAACGGATATGAAGTGGTAGAATCGAAACTCCCTTGTCTGCTTACAGTAGAAAAAAGCATAAATGAATTAAGTTATTCGCCGTTACCGAATATGATAAGAGCTGCAAAATATGAACCATCTGTATGGGGCTTCGCCGATTTAGAGGCTGATATTAGTAAAATGGGATTAAAAGGTTCTCCTACTTCAGTACGAAAAATATTTCCGCCGAAACAACGTGCAGGCGGAGAAATCCTTGAGGGACAGCTAGATGATGTCGTTCAGTTACTTGTAGGGCGTTTGAAAGGAGGCTTGATTGCATGTCAGCAGTAATTCAAGAAAATAAATCAGGCTCAGAAAAGTATGGAGAAGTTTGGATTTTTGCAGAGCAACTGGAAGGTAAACTTGCAACTGTCACACTTGAGCTGATAGGAGCAGCCAGAAAGCTGGCTGCAGATTTAAACACTACAGTTAGTACCGTACTCTTAGGTGAAAATGTGGAAGGAATTATTCCGACCTTGTTTGAATACGGGTCCGATACCGTTTATCTCATCAATGATCCCGTATTTCATTATTATCGGGCTGAAACATATAATAAAGCCTTTTGTTATCTAATTGAAAAATATAAACCGGAAATATTGCTGATGGGTGCAACTACCACGGGAAGAGATTTAGCAGGTGCTGTGGCAACGTCTCTCAAGACGGGACTTACGGCAGATTGCACAGCACTTGAGATAGACCTGGATAAGAAAATATTGCTGGCCAGCAGGCCCGCATTTGGCGGCAATATCATGGCAACCATCGTCTGTATGGACCATCGACCGCAAATGGCGACTGTTCGTCCGCGAGTAATGAGTATGCCTGAACCATTGAAATCACATCAAGGTAATTTAATCAAAGAAAATATTGTAGTAGAAGAAAAGTCCTTAAAAACCAAGGTCCTTGAAATTGTAAGAGAAAAGGCTGAGAATTTAAAGATTGAGGATGCAAAAATCATTGTCAGCGGTGGCAGGGGAATACAAAACTCAGAAACTTTCACGCTCCTTACGGAATTAGCACACATCTTAGGTGGAGTTGTTGGTGGCAGCAGAGGAGCTGTAGAAAAAGGTTTGGTAGATTATAAGCATCAGGTTGGGCAAACCGGACAGACCGTATCTCCTAAACTATATTTTGCTGTGGGTATTTCCGGTGCAATCCAGCATACAGTTGGCATGAGCGGAGCTGATACGATTGTCGCAATTAATACCGACCCTCAATGCCCAATGATGAAGCTTGCAACATATGGCATTGTAGGCGATGCTGCGATTGTGATTCCAAAACTGATCAATGAATTTAAAAAAGAATTGGCATTTGAAAAATAAAATAGTATTAGGAAAGATTAACTATTAAAAGTCAAGCCTGAAATTGAGGAAGGTGGTAAAAAGCAGATGGTTCAAAAAGGGTATAGCAAAGCAGGCGTCCGGTTGAACGCCGCATCGGCTATTATGAGAAAATTACGC
>JAEWYE010000012.1 GCA_023458755.1 Bacillota bacterium
GTGGTAGCATGGTGCCGTTGAATGAGCTCACGGCAGAAACATTATTATCCAACGAGGTACTGACAGAAGTTTTTGACCAGGAAGATGAGCTGTATCGGGCGGAACTTCTTGCTTCCCTTGGCTTAAAGGCTGCGGAACTCAGAGTAAAGACAGAATTTAGAGAAATGGTATCAGCTTATAAAAAGGTTGAGAAAGAAATGAAACGTCAGGAGAGGGAAAAGGTTAAGGCTCCCTGTTATTTGGAAAATTGGACAAACTTTTCCGGTCCTTATGACAACATGCAGTGTAAGGAATGGCTTGCAACAGAAACCGGTATTTGTCTCAGAAACCCATCAACAGGGTATACCGATATCCTGGCCTGTTATCACCCAATCCTGCCAATAGAACGCCTGAAGAACCTAGAGACTGGGGAAGAGCAGATAAAGCTGGCATATAAGCGTAATGGTCGGTGGGAAGAGATCATTGTTCCAAAGACCATGGTCACATCTGCCAATAAAATTGTATCGCTGTCAGGTCGCGGTATAGCTGTTACCAGCGAAAATGCAAAGTATCTGGTTCGGTATTTGGCTGACGTAGAAAATGCCAATGAGGAGCATATCGCAGTCCAGTATTCTACATCAAAACTTGGGTGGATCAGGGGTGGATTCCTGCCTTACGATACGGATATTGTCTTCGATGGTGACGCTCGCTTCCGACAGATTTATGAAAGTGTAGGGCAGTCCGGAAGCCGGACAGCGTGGTATGAACATGTAGCAGAGCTGCGTAAGGCCGGAAGAATAGAAGTCAAGTTTATGTTGGCTGCCGCTTTCTCCAGTGTACTGGTGCAGCCACTTGGTGGACTCCCCTACTTTGTGGATCTTTGGGGGGAAACTGAAGGAGGTAAAACGGTATCTCTCATGCTGGCATCTTCTGTTTGGGCCGATCCGGATGAGAATGCTTACATAAAAGATTATAAGGGAACAGAGGTAGGATTGGAAGCGATCTGTGACTTGCTGAACAATCTTCCTCTGATCCTGGACGATTCCAGTAAAAAGAATCGGAAGATCGAGGACAACTTTGAGGGATTGGTCTACGATCTTTGTTCTGGCAAGGGGAAAACCCGTTCTAACAAGGAATTGGGGTTGAACCGTGAGAATCATTGGAAGAACTGTATTCTGACAAATGGAGAGCGCCCTTTAAGCTCCTATGTGACTCAGGGTGGAGCAATCAACCGTATTCTTGAAATAGAGTGCGGAGAGCGTGTTTTTGAAAACCCTGGCAGCACAGCGGAACTGGTTAAGAGAAATTATGGTCATGCTGGCCGTGAGTTTGTTGAGGTTATAAAGGAACTGGGAACTGAAAAGATCAGGGAGATTCAACAGGAATTTGCTAGGAAACTGGCTGATGATGAAAAGATGCAGAAGCAAAGCCTGTCTCTCTCAATCGTCCTTACGGCTGACAAAATCGCCACGGATTATCTATTTAAGGATGGGCAGTATATCAGTCTGGAGGAAGCAAAAGAGGTCCTGGTAGACCGGAACGAGCTTTCCGATAATGAACGCTGCTATCAGTTTATCCTGGACAAGGTCGCCATGAACCCTGCGCGGTTTGACATTCAGAATGAGAACATAGAAAAGTGGGGCGTAATCGAAAATGGGTACGCCATTATTTACACGACAGCGTTTACTGCTCTATGTAAAGAGGGAGGATTTTCAAGAACCTCTTTTCTGTCATGGGCGAATCGGAAAGATCTGATCCAGGCGGAAAGCAGTGGTAAAAAAATGGATAAAATTAAGAGTTTCAAAGGAAACAAGGTGCGCTGTGTATTCCTCAAATTGAATAATGATGCGGATAAAGATGGATTTGTAAAAGTGGAAAGTGAAGAACAGATAGGGCTGCCTTTTAACTAGAGGAGAATTCTTATGTATGATATTTATGGAATATGGCTGTCAATGAAAGGGCGATGTTATTCGTCAAACAATCCTGCTTACATAGACTGTTCAATATGCGATCAGTGGTTAATGGACTTTGAGACATTTAAGAGTTGGTATTTAGATAACCTGTATGACTGCAATGGTGAGATGCTGGAGATCGACAAGGATTTATTTTCTAAAGGAGAAAAGATATATAGTCCTGAGACATGTTGTCTTCTGCCTAAACGGATTAATTTATTAATTTCATTCAAGAAAAGTAAGAAATCCGGGCTTCCGGCGGGAGTAAATCGAGGTGCCAGCGGAAGCTATATTGCAACCCTTCACCGGGGCTCTGGTCATTTATCCAAGTCATTCAAATCCCTTGATGAAGCGTTTGATTATTACAGGACCAATAAAGAAAGGCATATTAGGGAGGCTGCTGAGTTGTATAAGCGTTATCTTCCTGAACGTATCTACGAGGCTCTGATCAATTACAAAGTAACTAAAGAGTAACCTACGACAGGTTACCGAGGAAACTCAGTGTTTATCAGGGGTTGAGGGCGTTTTTATAGGGGAGTAACCCAGTAACCTAAAAAAATGCACGTACATATAGGCCCGTTAAAAATTAAAATATGTGTATTAATTTTAACAATCATTTATAAAAAATGTCTCGCGCGTAGGGAAACTAAAAAAAGTGGGTTACTGGGTTACCGTAGTAAGAAAACCTATATTTTATAAGGGTTTGAGCGGTAACCTATGATGTTGACAAAAAGGGTTACAGTAACCTGAAATCCGGTTACCAAGGTGATGATATGACGGAAGAAAGATTAAATGAATATCGGTCCTTGTTAGATTCCCTAAGGAAAAACAAGGAGAATGTGCCTCTTGAAACGCTGAAAACAAAGTACAGGAAACCATATGAACAGCTTACACGAAGCATTCAGTCCATGACCAAGGAGATCCTTCAGGATGTAGCGCTTAAAGATTTACAGATCAAACGAGCCGAAGCGGATCAGAGATATCTGGAGATCAATACGGCAATCAGGAAATCCGGAATCATGAAAAAAGCAAGTCAGGCAGCTTTCATTCAACAGGATGCAAATCTGGTTCTTGAATATGCCGGTCAGCTTAGAGAGATTGTTCACGGTATTGTGAAAGGGTGTGAAAAGAATGCCAGCTAAAAAGAAGACCGGTGGACCTCCGCCAGTAGAAACACATATCTGTTCATACTGTGGTAAGGAGATCCATGGGGATCATGTGTACATAAAAACTAAGAGACGGACTGAGTTGCACATACATTTTGAGTGTGTGATGGGAAAAACAACAAGTTAATTAAAAACTGAAAGGAGGCTGGAGCGGTGGCCACCGTGACAGGATATCCTGGCTCCTTTCAAAAAGATGGAAAAGAAAGAATTAACCACAGAAGAGTGGAAAGCGGAAAAGAAGAAAAAGAGGGCGCAGTTTACTGCAATGCAAAATCTCCCTTATGAGGTAAAAATCAAGCGGGCAGAACAGAGAGCTCATGAGTTTATAGCAGAGCTGGATCAGCGAGGGCTGAACGCCCATGTAAGTGTTGGTGGTCTTGATAGTATAGTTTTATATCTATGGCTTAAGAGTATCGGAATAGATGTTCCTGCAGTGTCAGTATCATCTTTGGAGGACAGTAGTATACGGCGAGTGCATAAGGCTCTGGGAATCATAAGCATAGCACCCGGAAAGAGTAAAGTTGCTGTTCTGAATGAAGTAGGCTTCCCTGTCATCTCAAAAAAGATAGCAGGACGCATTGATACATTGCAGCACCCTACTGAGAGGAATAGGACCGTTCGCCATGCAATTATAACAGGAGAATGCGGAGCACAAGGACATTATGCGAAGAACAGTCGCATGAAGCTGCCGCAGAAATGGCTTAACAAGTTTGGCGGATATGAAAATGAGAATGAGGGTGTAAACTACCAGATGCCGGATTTTCTTGTTTCAAACAAGTGTTGCTTATTCATGAAGGAGCAGCCTTGTGATAAATGGGCCAAAGAGCATAAAAGCTGTCCTTTCCTTGGATTAATGGCAAGCGAAGGAGGCCAGAGGGAAGAAGCGCTTATAGATCATGGGTGTAACTACTTTGGTAAGACAGTGATTAGAAGTGCACCGTTTGCGCCATTTATGCGGCAAGATATTCTTACATTAGCCCTGGAAATGGACAAGTGGTATCACGAACACATTGATATCTTTGAAGCTGCATTTCATGAGCAGCCTTACGGTAAGAATAAGGACGGAAACTTAAGAGAATACGAAGAATTAGATACCATTATTCCTGAAATATATGAATCAATAGAGCAGGACGAAAGCGGAATGCTATGTACAATAGGAGCCCAACGTACCGGGTGTAACATGTGTGGCTTTGGAATTCACATGGAAAAGCGTCCTCATAGATTTGATAAGCTGAGAGAACGGAATCCAAAGGAATGGGAGTTCTGGATGTACAGATGTTGTATGGACAAAGAAACCGATGAGAAATTCGGCTGGGGCAAGGTGTTGGATTACATAGGTGTTGGTTGGGAGGATTATTGCGAATGAAATCATTATTACATTACCCCGGAAGTAAGAAACGTATTGCCTCCTGGATAATTGAAAATATGCCAGAACATCACAGCTATCTGGATCCGTACTTTGGTGGAGGGGGTATGTTCTTTCAAAAGCCTCCATCAAGGATCGAGACGGTGAATGACCTTGACGGCGATGTGGTGAATTTCTTCCGGGTGATACAGAATCCGGAAAGCTGTCAGGAACTGCAGGAGTGGCTTACATATACACCGTATTCCAGACAGGTGTATGATGAGTCCTTTGAAAAGGAGCCGCAGTCACCGGTGGAGCAGGCTGGGTACTTCGCAGTCAGATCAATGCAGAGCCACGGCTTCCGGTTGACTGAGAAATGTGGCTGGAAGAAAGATGTTCACGGCAGAGAAGCGGCTTACGCAGTCAGGAATTGGAACCGTCTTCCGGAATCACTGGCAGAAATGGCGATCAGGATGAAAGGTGTACAGATTGAGAATAAGCCGGCACTGGAGTTGATCAGAGCCTTTGATCATGATAATGTGCTGATCTACCTGGATCCGCCTTATGTGCTATCAACGCGGACTAGGAAGCAGTACTGGTTTGAAATGTCGGATCAGGATCATGAGGAGCTACTGAAGACGGTGATCAGTAGCAAGGCAAAGATAATGCTTTCCGGATATGACTGTGAGTTGTATGAAAAGTATTTGAAGGACTGGCGTAAGTTACAGATTTCGGCCAGAGCGCAGAACAGTCTTCCGAGGGTGGAGACGCTGTGGATGAATTTTGAACCGATAAACTTATCTTAGATAGAAAGTTGTGGGTTGGGGCATAGAATAATTAAATATTGGAACAGATAATACGCTTCCACCATCAACAAAGACATCCACTTCGTTATAAGCAGTGTCTTTTATTTGCACACTTGATAACCATGGTTGAATAACTGTAGAACATGATTCAGGGCTCTCATAAAATTCGATATATACTTCTGCTTTGCCAGGATCCGCAACATGATATATATTTCCCGGATATGTGCCATAAATTCTGGCATAATCACACGGACGTGGCAGGTCAGCTAGAACTAAAACGTTAATAATGTCATCAATACGATAAGCAATAACAGATTTTATATCCATAATTTTAACTCCTTATAAAATTAACTATTTTTAAGCACTTGCTTTATTAGCATTATATTAGTTGTTTATATCGGTGTTACATAATTGATGAGAAAAACAGAAATATAATTTTCACAGAATAAACTGAAATTTTCGTGAGGAGGGATACATTGAGAAAATCATCAAAAGACTGCAGAGCAGACAGAGCCAGCGTAAACAGCCGCATACAGGCCGAGGCGGATGCAGCTATAAAGGCGCCGCCGGTTATGAGCTTCAGTGCGCAGATGCCAGCTTATACATATACAAGCCTGTGTCAGGATCCGAAGCGCAGGAAGCCTCCTGCAAGGAAGAAGGTGCAGTATGAAGCTTTTAGATAAACAGAAAATCACTGTCCAGGTTTATCCTGGTAGGAAGTTTGGGACCATGATCGGCAGCAATGACGGTCTGATCGGGATCCTGCTTAATAGTGGTGAATACATAGACGTTACCCAGGAGCGGGTGAGAATTGTATCGGTGGAGGTGGAGAGAGATGGAAAAGACAAGAGCCATATCAAATAGCAAGAAATGTCCGTACTGTGATAAGAGATATCCTGCTGATACGGATAGAATAAATTGTGACTGTAAGGATCATGGGAGATTGTTTGCGGTAGGGACGTATTACGAGAAAAAGACATCGAGGGGGTGACAAAAATAGATAAAAACATTTTGATTGAGTATTCCGATGCGTTGACCAGAGTGAAGCTTTTAAGGGAGCAACTGCAAAAGAAAGAAGATCACCTGGACAGGCTGCGTGAACATGGATATGTGGTGGCTGATACTGTAACCAAGGGGAAGAGAGGAAAGAAGCCCCTGGGAACGGCTGTTATTGTTGGCTATCCAGTACCAGAGTCTCAGAGAGCTGCCAGGGCATACGAAAGGAGTTACGCCATTCTGATGGACGAGGAGCAAATGCTTCTGGAATTAATAAATCAGGTGGAGGAATACATAGCTGGAATTGACAAAGTGGAGATCAGGAACATCATGACTCTTTACTACGTGGAGAATATGAACTGGGTGCAGGTGGCTCATAAAATGAATGATATGTACAAGGATCAGATCTCCAAGGGGAAGATACGGTGTTATACGGATAGCAGTTGCAGGCAGAAACATGATAGATTTTTGGAAAAAGATTGAAAATGGCGGTTTCGGCGGTTTTTCTGTGATATTATTTAAGATGAGAAATCTGTAAACAGATGAACTCAACCCCCTACGGTTGCCGGGCGTAACAGCTCGGTGACTGATTGATTCCTGATATTCTCCTTTTTGAAAACGCCTGTCGAAGATTGTCATTCGATGGGTGTTTCTTTTTGAAATATTATGATGTACAATATAAGAAAAAGGTTCAGGAGGTATTGCCATGAAACAACAAACAAAGGTAGTGGAGATGTCTGATGCAAACGCTTTTGAAAGTACCGTTAATGAATATTTAGATGATGGATACATAATAAGTTCAACTTGTATAAGCAGATCATGGGCAAATACACCGGATGAAGGTGTTGTATATCGGACAATATTGGTTAAAGAAATAGATGATGTTATGCAAAACTGGTTAGAAAGTAAGGACTAAATAGATTTTTAGAAATCAATAAACTAATGATAATGATTAATTCGTTTAGAAAAGCCTGTTGATATTGTGATGATGGGTGTTTCCTTTTAGTAAAATATGATGTATAATAAATAAAAACATTATTGAGGAAGAAAAATATGAATATAAGCCTTAGGTCAGATGAATTAATTATTTTATCTAGTGGATCAGTTCTTACATATAGTGCTAATTCAAATATCGAATTTTTAATAAATACAGAAGACGAAGATACTGCCTTTAAAGTTATACTAAAATTCAATGACGACGATAATGGAAAGCCATACTCTAAAGTACGCCCTAACTTGGAAGAAAAAAGGATTGATATAACATGTTATAATTTCCCAAAGGATGCTTCTACGAGAGAGCCGTTGGACTTAGCAACTATTAATGATAAAAAATTATTGCTTAACTTTTCTATTAAACGTACGAGTGATAAAGGTGGTATACGACAGATAGCGTATACTTTTTATGAGGGGTAAGACGAATAATGGGGGGGATAAATGAAAATAATTCTAAATTTAAGATAAATGATGAACCTATTTCTCAAATTATAGAGTCACCAGTTTTCTTGCAATTAAACGATGATATAAAAAATGTGGCAATAAAAACAGCTTATGATGATAGGCAGAGCGATAGGGAAAGTGGATTTTTAGGTAAGTTATTTGGAAATAACACTAAAAGAATTTCGTTATTTATTGCATGGATTATTTGTATGTCGTTATTATTAATCGGATTTGTGTACATATTATTGCCTCCGTGCTATAAAGTAATAGATAATCTGGAATTTTGGAAGTTAATTGCACCCATTATAACGGCTACTTTAGGCTTTATATTTGGAAAACAAGAATAAAAATATTTTCGGATTCCAAAGAGGCGGCCAACCCCGTCTCTTTTTTAATACACAAAACAAACGAATGAGATGAGGCAGCCTAATTGGCCGCCTCATCTCTGCATAGTTCGTCAAGGGTAACGCCAAGGGCGTCAGCAAGTTTGATCATTGTTGACATCCGGCCATCGTCCCGGCGCTCCAGATCTTCTATGGTGCGTTGGGGAACATCACTTATTTCCGATAGCGCCCGGACACTTAAGCCTTTGCTATTTCTTATCTGCTTTAATCTCATGGTGCAACCTCCGTATTCTAGGGAATGTAACAAGTAATACGTAAAGAGAACAGCATATAACAAGGATACAGGCTGGGATTGACCAGTCAGTTCCAAGGGCAAAAACGATTGTGAATATGAGGAGTAGCGTGTCAAACTTCATTGATTTTGTATAGTCGATGTGGTAATATCTTTGTAGGAGGGAGATTTCTCTCCCCCTATTTGATTATTTGAGAGCTTGTATCAACTGTGCTATTGCACTAATTAAAGCGGCGGCGGCTACCATTGCTTTGATTATCTGGTTGAGCAAGTTCTCTTTTTTCTTTCGTTTACCCAATCGACTTTCTCCTTTCCTTTAAGATATATTAATTATACCACGTAAATACGTGGGAGTCAAGTATAATACATAGATTTTATCAGGAAATTTGGCATCTGTCAGCAGTGATGGGTGTCTTTTTTATTATAAAAATTAGCCAGATTGGAAGGTGAGGTGAGACTGATGGCATTAACAGCCAAACAGAAAATATTTGCAGATGAATACCTGATTGATCTTAATGCTACCAGAGCTTACAAGGTGGCTTACCCAAAGGTCAAGAAAGATGAAACGGCTGCGGCAAATAGTAGTAGAATGCTAAGAAATGATAAGGTTGAGGATTATATCCAGAAACGTATGAAAGACCGGGAAAAGCGTACTGAGATCACCCAGGACATGGTTTTAAAGGAACTTGCAAAGATAGGCTTTGCGGATGTCACTGATTTCGTGACAATTGAGGATAAAGGGCCTTACAAAGCGGTGCAGGTTAAGACTACAGATGAAATGCCAGGGGATAAGCTTGGAGCCATTGCCGGAATCAAGGAAGGGGCAAACGGTATTGAAATTAAGCTGAATGATAAAGGGAAAGCCCTGGAGCTGATCGGCAGGCACTTGGGTATGTTTAAGGATAAGGTGGAAGTCTCCGGCACCCTGGAAACAGAGAAAACCAAGCTTGACGATCTGATCAATCAAATGCGTGGCGGTGATGGATAATGAGCAATGAACGCCTGCTTCTATCAGAGAAGTACAAAGCCTTTCTTAAACACGATGCTCCAGTGGAATTCCTGGAGGGGACAACGGCTGCAGGTAAAACGACGGTCGGGCTTTTTAAGTTCATGCTTAAGGTTGCTGAGAGCCCCAAGAAGCTACACATCATAGCAGCAAAGGATACCGGTACCGCTGAGAAGAATATCATCAACAAGGATCTGGGGATTATAGACGACTTCGGGATCCTGACTGAATACAACGGTAACGGTACCAAGGACGATAAGATCCCCCATATTCTCTTTCATACTTCCGGTGGTGATAAAGTAATCTATGTTTTAGGCTACGGTGACAAAAAGAAATGGCAGAAAGCCCTGGGCGGTCAGTACGGCTGCCTTTACATTGACGAGATAAACACGGCTGATATTGAGTTTGTGAGAGAGTCAGCCATGCGGTGTGATTACCTGATGGGGACGCTTAACCCTGACGATCCAAACCTGCCGGTCTACAAAGAATATATTAACTGCTCCCGACCGCTTCCTGATTGGGAGGAGGAGACGCCAAAAGAAATATTGGAAGAATTACGAGAGGAACCAAAGCCCGGCTGGGTGCATTGGTTCTTTTCTTTTACCCATAATTTGGGTCTGTCAAAGGAGAAGCTGGAAAACATTATCCGGAACACTCCGAAAGGTACGAAGATCTGGAAGAACAAGATCCAGGGCTTACGAGGTAAGGCAACCGGTCTGATCTTCCCGAACTTTGACCGTAAAAAGCATGTGGTCAGTAAAGCACATGCAAAGCAGTTTATCCGGAATCAGAATGACCGCCACCAGACAGAGTGGTTTGTACACTATTCTGCAGGGCTTGATACGTCTTATTCCCAGAAGTCACCGGATACCATTTCCATGAGTTTTATCGGAATCACGAACCGGGGTAACTGCTATGTGCTTGATGAGAAGGTCTACAACAACGCGGACTTGGGTACGCCTCTGGCTCCTACGGATACTGTCCATAACTATATTGATTTCCTTGATCGCAACCGGAATGAATGGGGATTTGCCAGAGATACCTTCATAGACTCTGCGGATCAGGCAACCATTACGGAGTTCTTAAAATACAAGCGCTTGAATGGCAGCGTTTACAATTTCAATGATGCATGGAAGAAAGAGCAGATCATTGACCGTATCATTAATCAGTTAAACTGGTTTGCCGATGCAGGAGCAAAGCCATGTTTCTACATCGTGGATACCTGCTCAAACTATATTCGGGAGCTTGAAGTATACAGCTGGCTAGAAGACAAGGACAATACGCCAGAGGACAGAAACGATCACATGATAAACAGTGTGCAGTACGCATGGCTGCCATACGAAGTAAAAATCGGAACAGGAAGGAGGGCTTCATAAGTGGGTTGGTTTAAGGATATGTATTTTAAGTTGCTTAAGATTGTAAGTGCAAAAGAGAGGCAGGTGGTTATAAAAGAACCGCTATCCTTTCAGGGCAATGTACTAAAAAATAAGATCTGGTACCGTGGAGATCCGTCAGAGCTGGAACAGTTTTTCAAACAGACCGCTTATTGTGATGTATTTAAGGCAAGGTTCTGGGCTTCCGTTCCATTCCGGAAAGTAAGGAAGATCCACTCCGGCATTGTGGGAATCGTGGTTGATCGGTTTAAAGATATTATTACCGCAGATCTAAATGATATCAGCTTTGGGGAAAAGGGAGACAATCAGCCTTTAAAGGAACTATGGGATGAGATTGCAGAGGATAACAACTTTGAAGGACTCCTGGGTGAAGCAGTGGCCGGTGCGCTGTCAGCCGGTGATGGGGCTTTTAAAATAAGCCTGGATCAGGTTAGTAAATACCCGATCATAGAATTTTATGAAGCGGATCGGGTGGAATATAAATACCAGCGGGGCAGGCTGACCGAGATTATTTTTTCTACAAATTACTCATATCCGGATAACAAAGAAAAGGAATACCGCTTAGAGGAGACTTACGGAAAAGGGTACGTGCTTTATAAACTCTTTGATGATGCCGGTGGAGAAGTTCCGCTTAAGACTCTTCCGGAGACAGCAGTCTACGAAGATACCGCCTATGACGGGGATTACATTATGGGAGTACCCCTTATCTTCTTCACATCAAGCAAGTGGAAGGGACGAGGGAAAGCGCTGTTTGAGGGCAAGACGGACGATCTGGACGCTTTGGACGAAGTGATCAGCCAGTGGCTTGATGCAGTGAGAAAAGGAAGAGTCAACCGGTATATCCCAGAGGATATGGTTCCCAGGGATCCCAATACTGGGCAGCTGATAGAACCGAATGAGTTTGACAATGATTACATAGCAATCGGTGCAGTAAAGAAAGAGGGATACAGCGATAAAATTGAGGTAGTTCAGCCGCAGATATCCTACGAAGCGTATTTAAACAGCTATACTTCCTTTCTGGATCTGGTGTTGCAGGGTATCATTTCTCCTGCCACTCTTGGTATTGATCTGAAAAAGACCGACAATGCAGAAAGCCAGAGAGAAAAGGAGAAGATCACTACTCATACCAGAGGGACACTGGTTAAGGTGCTGTGTAAGGTTCTTCCTGAGCTGGTAAGTAAAATTATGATGACTTATGACCAGATGCAGGAAAAGGCCCCTGGGGAGTATAAGGTCTCCGTCAAATTTGGAGAGTATGCAGCTCCAGGCTTTGATGCCGTCGTGGAGACGGTGGGCAAGGCGCGAACCAGTGGAGTCATGAGTATAGAGAAGTCCATTGATGAAATGTATGGAGATACTCTGACAGAAGATGAAAAGGCAGAGGAAGTCAAGCGAATCAAGATTGAGCAGGGGATCTTTGAAACAGAAGAACCAGGATTAAATACGGAAGGGGTGAAGGTGGATGAAAGTCAAGGTAATGAACCGCCAGTACCAAATGAACCAGATGGAGTACCAGGGGCTCCTGAAGGTGGCAAGTGAGCAGGTCCCGTTTGGCATTTATGCCGTTGAAAAAAAGGATTATGCAGAGCTCCGGTGTGATAAGTGCAAAAGCATTACCCAACTGAAAGAACTTACCAGGCAGTTTAAGGCACAGGGATTTAAAGTTTTAGCAAACGGCAGGTGAACACATGAATGAGTATGATATCTCCGCCGCTTTTGAAGCAATCGAACAGGAACTTATTGCCTCCATGATCCGGAATATGAACCGGCATAGGGCTGAGGAGCTTAAAGAGGGATATGACTGGTCTATGTGGCAGGTAGAGCAGCTTAAGGCTCTGGAGAAATATAAGCTGGAAAATCAGAAGAAGTACAGCAAGCAGTTTAAAAGCATAAACGCCCAGATCGGGGAACTTATCTGGCAGGCCAGACAGCAGGGCGGAATGAAACAGGAGGCGCAGATCCTCCGGGCTATTAAGAATGGCTTTAAAAGTTATAAGCCCGCTTCGGTAGCTATGCAGGCAGAGTTTTTTAAACTAAATACCCGAAAGCTGGAAGCCCTGATCAAAGCAACCGGTAATGACATGCAGAAAGCAGAGACAGCAGTCTTACGAATGGCAAACGACCAATATCGTAAGGCTATTTTTAATGCCCAGGTGTATGCCAACTCCGGGGCCGGTACTTATGAAAAAGCAGTGGATATGGCTACCAAGGATATGCTTTCCCGTGGGCTTAACTGTGTAGAATATAAGAATGGCGCACGCCATGCTCTGTCAGATTATGCAGACATGGCAATCCGGACAGCCAGTAAGCGGGCATATTTGCAGGGAGAAGGGGAGAAACGTCAGGAATGGGGAATCAGCACCGTTATTGTAAACAAGCGGGGAAACCCATGTCCCAAGTGTCTCCCCTTTGTAGGTAAAGTCCTGATTGACGATGTGTGGAGCGGAGGAAAGGCGTCTGATGGCCCGTATCCACTTATGAGTGCGGCCATTGCAAGAGGACTTTATCACCCAAGGTGTAAGGATAGTCACAGCACATATTTCCCTGGGATATCAACTGCAGATGATACCTGGACGAAAGAAGAATTAAGGTCAATTGAAAAATCTTATAAGCAGGAACAGAATCAGCAATATAATCAAAGGCAGGCGGATAAGTTTAAAAGATTGGCTGAATATTCTTTAGATGAATCCAATAAAAAAGCTTACGATAAAAAAAGACAGCAATGGGAAAGTCAGTCTGAAAAAGAAGAAATTGGGTTCTTCAAAAAAATACAGACGAAAAATGTGGTTGACGAAAAAGTAGATGATATTGCAAATGATTTTATACCTGCAAGCTCATTACAGGAAGCAAAGGAATATGCTTTTAAGGAATTTTCAGTTTTAATTAAAGGTGCCGAAGATATACCTTTAGAAAATGTAAATTCCATAAATAGGAGATATGGACAGCTTATAAAAGAAAATCCGCATATGAAAGGATTCATTCAGGAATTTGAATTTACGAATACTTTAGGAGATGGTGCTTATGCAGCAAGGGTTCTGACTCCGGAAGGAGACGGCAGAATAAGCCGATCTATACAATTTAACCAGGAAGAATATAAAAACATAGAAGTGCTAAGTAAAAAGTATTCTTCCCTTGTTAAGTCTGGACATTTCCCTAAAGGCACAACTTATGAAAATATTGTTGACCATGAATTCGCTCACGCCATGGCAGATGAGATGGGTCTTAAAATGTGCCAGATTGATATTAACGGTAAATTTACAGCAGATGAATGGAAAAATGTAAGAGTGGCAGGAAAGGCTTTCAGCAAGGTCAGGGTTGAAGAAACAGCAAAAAAACTACATATTACAGCGGGTAAGCTTCAGAAGAAAATAAGTAGGTATGCAGCATCGGATCACTCAGAAGCATTTGCAGAGGCGTTTTCTTCTGTGCATGGTGCGAAGCCTGCAAAAGAAGCCTTGGCACTTATGGCTGAATATGATAGAATAAAGAAAATGTACCATTAAGGAGGCAGACATGGTAATCGGTGCCATATTTAAAAAGGGTAAGAACGGCGAATATCTAACTGATAGAAATGGTGATTATGTGATAGATGAGCCTGAGTCCCAGAAGCTATTAAACAATGCCTTTTCAAAAGAAGCGCAGGAAGATAAACAGGCACTTAGTATTTTTGAAGCAGAGTTAAGGAAAGTTGAAACACAGAACAACAGTTAATACCATCAGTCAGTAAAATGGCCGGTGGTATTTTTATATTCTACGTTGCGACCGTCGCAACAGATCGGAGGCAGTATGAACCGGATAAGAGAGGATCCGATATAATTAAATATCATTACAGATAAAGCGCGCGGGATATCCTGAGCGTTATTTTATTGCAAAGAAAGGATGAGGTCATGAAAAAAGAAGAATTTATCGCACTGGGAATTAGTGAGGAACAGGCGACCAAAGCGGCGGAGGCTTCAAAAAAGGAACTGGAATCCTATATACCTAAAGCTGATTACGATACAGCCAATCAGACAAAGGGACAGCTTGAAAAAGATATCAAGGACCGAGACAAGCAACTGGAGGATTTGAAGAAAAACAGCGGAGACAATGTGGAACTGAAAAAGCAGATTGAAACCCTGCAGGCTGAGAATAAATTGGCCATGGAGAAAAACGAAGCGGATATGAAGGAGCTGAAGCTTTCAACTGCCATTAAGCTGGCTATTGCCGAATCTGCTCAGGACGCAGATCTGGTAACTGGTTTGTTTGATAAGTCTAAGCTGATTCTTTCTGATGATGGGAAGGTAACTGGTTTGGAGGAACAGATCAAGTCTATAAAGGAATCAAAACCATTCCTGTTTAAAGAGGCTAAGCCGGGTACAGATTCAAAGCCAGGAT
>JAEWYE010000013.1 GCA_023458755.1 Bacillota bacterium
GCTCTGTAGTGTGCCTGTCTCCTCAAGCATATTCTAACAAATTTTGTATAGCTGCGTCAGGGGCAATGGTTTCATTCCCTTTTGTGCCTTGAAGCGCAGCGGAAAGGAATGGTCATAATAATGAAAAGGCGTAAAATCTTGTCTATTGGCTTAGTTGGACTCATGGTTTGCAATTCTTTGGTCTTTAGCAATCCGGTAAACGCAGCAACAAGTGCAGATGGTGATTCTGTATCGGCCATCTCGCTTCCGGCTCGTGTATCAGACGGTCTTAGTGCGATCCCGCTTTCAATTGATGACACAAGCCTGACTCTTGTCTGGAGCAAGCCAGATGGATATCAGAATATTCAGGATTATAATATTTACGAGGATGGCAAAAAAATAGGGGACTCCAATCACAACGATAATTCTCCCGCATTTAAACATGTCAAGACGTTCTATAGTGATCCGGAGAATAGCGATGCTGTAAAAATTACAGAGCACAACTTTATGGTGAAAGGGCTTACTCCGAGTACTTCATACGAATTCACTGTAAAAGGTGTGGACACAACGGGAAAAGAAATAGACCAGGGCTCAAAATACACAATTAACGTGATGACAGCTGCGGCACCGGCTACCATTAAAATTACGGATGCTCCTTATAGCGCCGTAGGTGACGGCAAAACTGACTGTACGCAAGCCATCCAAAACGCTATTGCAGCCTGCCCTACCGGCGGAAAAGTCGTCATACCGGAAGGTACTTTTATTTCAGGCGCTCTTAAAATTACAAGAGGAAATTTTACTCTTGAAATTGACGGGACATTAAAAGCCAGCGATGACCTTAAGGTTTATACACAGACCGATATGACAACTTGGAACGCTAAATTTCCTCAGTTCATTAATGTTACCGGTTCTAAAACTGCAATTCTTCAAAATGTAAGAATTATTGGTACCGGAACAATTAACGGCAGCGGTTGGAAGTATACCGACAAGGCCAGTTCTGCCAATATAAAATACGATGACGACGGTTCATTAACAGAGTCATTACCGTCGACAACGGATACAATTGTGCAAAACGGAGACCTTGCCGCAGCTGAATATAACTGGGCAATCTCAAAAGGCATGGATTCCAGTACTGCCTATTCTTACAGAAGCATTTTAGTCGGCGGCTCTTATATTAACGGTATCTATTTAGGTAACGGCTTAACATTTACAAATGGCGGCGGCACTACAATCGGTATGTCTTATATTAACGATTACACGGTTAACGGTGTTATTGCACAATCCTTTAATATTAACAACGGCGACTGCATCAACGTTTCCAAGTGGAGTGACTTTACTGTCCTTAACAGCGTTGTCAATTCCGGTGATGACGATATCGTTATGAACGGAGGAAGTGATTTAGCGGGAACCAACACTACGGGAAACGCTTGGATTTTCGATAATTATATTGCACGCGGGCACGGCGGTGTTGCATTTGGCAGTGGCGTTGGCCCATTAATAAAGGATGTACTAGCCGAAGATAATGTCATGGTCGGAACAAGTGATGGACTTCGCTGCAAGGCAAAGCCGTTTGCTGGCGGGGAAGTGAAAAATGTTACTTTCCGTGATGCGGCAATGAAGGGCCTTACAAATATTTACAACGGAGAAATTGATCCTCTTACAGTAGGTTATCAGATGGACGGCTGCCCGTTTATTTTTACAACGGATTACCCGATTGGGCCGAGTGGAGTGGCAGCAACTGTTACCACAGGAACAAATACACCAATCTCCAGCAAACTTATGGCGACAATCAACAGCCAAAAATCGATCACATACAGTGTCTATACGCAACCCACAAACGGGACAGTTAAAGTCAATGCAGACGGTACGTTTACATACACGCCAAACAAGGATTTTATTGGAACCGACACGTTTACATGGACGGCAACAACAGGAATCCTTGCAAGTGCGCAGACTACAGAAACAGTAAATGTTGTAAGCACGGATACTTCCACACTTCCAGTTGCATATCCTGCTGCCTCTTATGTTATTTATGATGCCAGTAATCCCCCGACAGTTACAGGCCAGCTGCAATCCTCTGTCAGTGATTCAGGTAAGAAATTAACATATTCCATTACGAAAGCGCCGAAATACGGTACTCTTACGCTGACAGACGCAAGCAAAGGTACATATACCTATAAACCAAATCAGGCAGGTAAAACGGACTATTTCAATTTTACGGTAACTGTTACGAATGATGATAATTCCACATCGGTTTCTTACGCTGCCACACCCAACATTGTACTTTTAGACAAATGGCCTTTATTCCATGATTTCTCCATCTACAATGTTTCAGTAGACGGAGCAACGACAAGTGGTATTATTAATGACGGAGACGCTGACAATCAAAACTATAACCTTAACTTTAAGGATATAAAGTTTAAAAATGTTAAGCCTGCTTCGCTTATTAACTTAAAAAACAGCAGCTTTACAAATGTAACATTTGATATTTCAAATGCATGGAATTTGGATAATTCCACAAATCTTACATTCGTGAATACCAATCCAACAAATGCAAGTACCACAGAAGGAACTGCGTTAAGCGGTAAAGTCAGCATGGACGGTTCCAACCTCACTTATTCATCCGATGCTCAGCCTAAGAGCGGTACACTTGCTTTACACGCAGACGGCACTTATGTGTACACACCAAATGCCGGATTCACAGGCAGTGACAGTTTTACTTATAAGGCTGTTGACAGCAAAACCCAAAATACATACAACGGCACAGTTGCGGTAACTGTTTCTGTAAAATCCGGTTCATCCGGTTCGTCTGGCTCTTCCGGTCCTTCCAACTCTTCCAGCCCGTCGCAACCGGCGCCTGAAAAAATAATAACTGCACAAGTCAGCAGCAATGGAGCCGAAAGTGCCACTATTAGCAAAGACGATATGGCTTTACTCAAGAGCGGAAGCGTCATTGAAGTTAAGGGCAGCACGTTTACGGCGGAGATCCCATACGACAGTATAATTGGCTTGTTTGACAATAATACGTCATTAACAATCAGTGAAGGTGCAGCAAGTAACGACGAAACAACTGCTTTCAAAAAACTGGAGCCGCAATCCAGAAATATTGCGGGCTCTTACTCATTCGACCTCAAAAAAGCAGATGGCAGTTTTGTTGAATTTCCAAGCAATGCTTCTATAAAAGTAACACTGAAGCTAACAGATCAGCAGGTTGCAGCAATTAAATCGGGAAGCGATCCCGAGGTTTACTTTTATGATCCGAGCGGTAAGTTGGTTGACATGAATGCAGTATTTAATCTGGAAACAAAAACTGTTTCCTTCACAACCAATCATTTTAGCACCTATTTTATTGACTACCAGGTGAAAAAGGCGAGTCCGGTAACGGGTGATAATACAACCGTTATTCCTATCTTTCTTCTTTCAGTCGGTTCCGCAGCAGCGATTTTTATACTTATGCGAAAAAGAAAGTTAGCAAAATAATCTCTGCCAGTTCCTCATCTCATTTCCCATAAGATGTAAAATACTAGTAAGCACCTCAAAGTGTAAAAACTTTGAGGTGCATTGCAATATTTAGGAAAACGTGGATTAAAGTACTTTTGAATTGAAATTAAAAATCTTAGTTGATAAATGTAGGATTGCTATAGTACTTATACCACACAAGGAGTTTTTAAATGTACGAACGATTACCATATCAAAATGAAAACCTAAGCTTTGAAGACAGAGCAAAAGACCTTGTATCGAGGATGACACTGGAAGAAAAAGTTACGCAGATGCTCTTCCAGTCACCGGCTATCGAGAGGCTGGGCATTCCTTCCTATAACTGGTGGAGCGAAGCATTGCACGGTGTGGCAAGAGCCGGAGTCGCAACAATATTTCCTCAGGCAATCGGGATGGCAGCGACTTTTGATGAGAACTTAATTGAAAAAGCAGCAGACATTATTGCTACGGAAGGTCGCGCAAAGTATCATGAATTTCAAAGAAAAGGCGATCATGGCATATACAAAGGTCTAACTTTTTGGTCGCCGAATGTAAACATTTTTCGAGATCCTCGTTGGGGACGCGGTCATGAAACTTTTGGCGAAGACCCTTATCTTACATCAACACTCGGTAAAGCCTTTGTAAGAGGCTTACAGGGCAATGATAAAAAGTATTTAAAAGCGGCAGCCTGTGCTAAGCATTTTGCGGTGCACAGCGGTCCGGAGAGCGAACGCCACAGTTTTAATGCAGTAGTATCAAAAAAGGACCTGCGCGAAACATATTTGCCCGCATTTAAAGAATTGGTGAAGGAAGCCAAGGTTGAAGGCGTTATGGGCGCGTATAACCGCACGAACGGCGAACCTTGCTGCGGCAGCAAAACTCTTTTAAAGGATATTCTCAGGGGCGAATGGAATTTTAAAGGTTATATAACCTCAGATTGTTGGGCCATCCGTGATTTCCACGAAAAGCACATGGTAACAAAGGACGCGGTGGAATCGGTCGCACTTGCTGCAAACAATACCTGCGACACCAACTGCGGCAGCATGTTTGCCAATCTTCTCCTTGCACATCAGCAGGGGCTTGTGAGCGAGGAGACAATAGACAATGCTGTACAGCGTCTTATGATAACGCGCATGAAACTTGGAATGTTTGATGATCCGGACCATGTGCCATATTCAAAGATACCGTATGAAATGAATGATTGTACAGAGCATAAAAACTTTTCCCTGAAAGTTTCTCAAAAATCCATGGTTCTCTTAAAAAATGAGGGGAATCTGCTGCCGCTGAAGAAAGAGAAGATTAAGAGTGTAGCTGTTATTGGACCGAATGCTGACAGTAAAGCGTCGCTGATCGGCAACTATCATGGTACCGCATCGCGATATGTCACGGTTCTTGAAGGAATCGAAGATTATGTCGGTGAGAATCTTAGGGTTTATTTTGCCGAAGGCTGTCATCTTTTTAAAGACAAAACAGAAAATTTAGCACTTAGTTCGGATAGAATAGCGGAAGCAGTCTCAGCAGCCGAAAGGGCTGACGTTGTAGTTTTGTGCTTAGGACTTGACGAGACATTGGAAGGCGAAGAACATGATACGGGAAATGTATATGCCAGCGGGGATAAAAATGATCTCAATCTGCCGGGTGAACAGCAGGAATTGATGGAGGCTGTAACCGCGGCAGGAAAACCTGTAATCCTTGTATTGATGGCCGGTAGTGCACTTGCTGTTAACTGGGCGGACGAAAATGTGCCGGTTATTGTGCAGGCCTGGTATCCCGGTGAATTTGGTGGCAAAGCTGTTGCGTCCCTTCTTTTCGGTGATTACAGCCCATCGGGAAGACTCCCGGTTACTTTCTATAAGTCAACCGAAGAATTGCCTGATTTTCATGACTATGCCATGAAAAATCGGACATACCGCTATATGGAGAATGAGGCATTGTATCCATTTGGGTACGGTCTAAGTTTTACAAAATTTGAATATAGTCAGCTTACATTCGAAAAAGATAAAATTATGACTGGCGAAAATTTAAATTGTTCTGTTTTCGTTAAAAATATAGGAGATTACGAATCCGACGAAGTTGTACAGCTCTATCTGAAAGATATAGAGGCAAGCGCAATAATCCCGCGATGGAATCTAAATGGTATTCATGTTGTCCACTTGACACCGGGTGAGATGAAAGAAGTTACTTTTACCTTAACACCGCGGCAAATGGCCTTGATTAATGATGAGGGTACTTGCATACTTGAACCAGGTAAATTTGAAGTTTATATCGGCGGTAGCCAACCGGATGAAAGAAGTTTCAAATTGACCGGAAATAAGGTCTTGAGGGGCATATTTGAAGTGAACGGCGATAGCACGCATGTGGAGTATTAATTCATAAAGATGATCCATGGCGGAAAAATCTAAATCCTGTACGCTTTGCAACAATTTTGCTGAAACTGGCACAGTACTGACGAATTAAGGAGTGTTTATTTTGAATACGATTCACAATCCCGTTTTAAAAGGCTTTTATCCGGATCCGTCCATTCTTCGTGTGGATAATGATTATTATATTGCAACATCTACTTTTGAATGGTTTCCAGGCGTGTGTATTCAGCATTCCAGGGACTTAGAGCATTGGGAGACCCTGCAGTCTCCCCTTAGCGATGACAGTATTCTTGACTTGAAGGGCATTGATACCAGTTGTGGAATTTGGGCACCAAACCTTACCTATGATCATGGTACCTTTTATTTGCTCTATACGATTGTATATACGGACCGTCATCGTTATAAAGATACGCATAACTTCGTTACAACAGCACAAAACATCGAAGGACCATGGAGCAAACCGGTATTTCTCAACTGTTCCGGCTTTGATCCGTCTCTGTTCCATGACGATGATGGGCGTAAATGGCTTATTAATATGACAATGGATCAGCGCACCTCAAAAAAACGGTTTCCTGGTATTGTTATGCAGGAATATGATTGGAAATCGCAGCAAGTAATCGGTGAAGTGTATTCCGTTTTTCAGGGAACCGAAATTGGTACGACGGAAGGGCCAAATTTATATAAGCATGGTGGTTTTTATTACCTGCTCTGTGCGGAGGGTGGAACCGAATTTGGTCATTGCTGTACCCTCGCCAGAAGTAAACAGGTTAACGGAATATATGAGGTCTGCCCCTATAATCCTATCCTGACTTCTGACAGTTCAGAAAATTGCCCATTTCAACGCGCAGGGCATGGATCCATTGTGGAAACTTCAAATCATCATTGGCTGATGGCTCATTTGTGTTCACGCCCAATCGACAACTTCAGCATACTGGGAAGGGAAACCGCTATTCAAAATATTGAATGGACTGCTGACGGCTGGCTGCAAATTACCGACAGTCATTGTAAATTTCCAAAGGCTTGCTTCGATATTGATATCTCTGTAGAAACCATTTATCCAGCACCGAAAATGCAGGAAGATTTTGATTCACCGATTATTCCAAGAGAATTTCTTACTCTTCGGCAGTCCTCCGAATCCTGTCGGATTACCGCGACAGAGCGGAAGGGCTTTATAAGAATATACGGTGGAAATTCTTTGCCCTGTAAATATGGAGTCGGTTTTTTGGCGCGCAGAGTTCAAAGTTTGACATGTGACTGCGGTACTCTTATAGAATTTTATCCAAAAACCTTTCATCAAACAGCCGGGCTAGTCTGTTACTATAATGGGGATAATTATTACTATTTAAAAATCAGCAAAGATAAAGAGATTGGTCGATATCTTTCAGTTATCTCTATGAATAATCAGGACTTAAGTGAAAGCGAATGGATTCCTTTGCCGGAAAAAGAAAATCCGATTTATTTAGGTGCACAAATCAGAGGCCGAAGTTTGAAATTTACATATGCGCTAAATGACAAGGATTGTCAACCTATTCCTTTGGATTTTGATATGGCTGTGCTTTCTGACGAACATGTTCATGGAAATGGTTTTACCGGCGCAATGGTCGGAATGCTCTGTGAAGATCTTAAAAGCAAGGATTGTTATGCGGATTTTGATTGGTTTCAATACCAAGAAAGATAGCAGTTTGATTTACGCAATTCGGAAGTTGAAAATTATATGCGCAAGTTATTGTTAGATGTTCAGAATTTGAGAATTGTTGTGTTGCTTAATATTTTGGGCTTTGGAAAGACGTAATGGGAGGGTTGGATAACATCATGAACTTGAAAAGTATTTACTTGAAAAGGCAATCCATCAGGCAAAGCAATGTAAAAGTCAAAGGCAGATACATATTTCGACTGAATTCGCCTGTAAAAAGATACAAGAGCATGACAATTTACAAAAAACTTAGTGTTTCATTTTTGGCGATTGCTGTTATCAGCAGTTTTTTGATTGGTACTGTCGGGATAATCAATCTTAATAATAACAACGAGATGTCCCAGAATATCTATAAGGAAGACTTGGTTCCGCTGTCTCCGCTTTACCGTATACAGACTGATTTTATTACGATGGGAACGAAAGTGAACGGTGATGATGTTTCCAAGAACCATACTGCCATCAGTAAATTGTCAACACAGCTTTGCACAGAGCTTTCTCAATATAGCTCCACAGTAACTGACAGCAAGGAAAAAGCAGTCCTTTCACAAATGTCATCTGATATTGCCGAGTATATCACGGAGGTCAAAGAAGCGCTAGACAAGTTTACGAACGCTAATCCAGCAGCTGCATATGAACTGATAGATGGTAAGCTGACAACCACCGCTGCACATTTTAACAATTTAATTACGAATCTTTATACGCAAAAAATTGCGCAGGCCCAACAAAGAAATGAGCAAAGTCAGCGAAATTTTTCAATGTCTATGGGCGTAATGGCAGCGGTAACACTTCTTTCAATAACGTTAGCCGCCTTTTTAGGAAGATTGAATGCAAAGCTTATCTGCAAGCCGATTAACAGCCTAGTAAAATCCGCGAATGAAATTTCCGAAGGGAATCTCAATGTTGAAATAGAGAAGGGCAACGGGGATGAAGTAACCATTCTTGCGAATGCCTTTGAAAAGATGACGATTACTTGGTGGGGTTACATAAATGAGATATCATCTGTGCTGTCACGGATGTCGGAAGGTGATCTTGATGTTGAGATTGCTTCCGAATACAAAGGCGACTTTGTAAAGATTAAAGATTCCATCAACCACATTATTGCAACTTTTAATGATGTTATGGGAGAAATAATCATTGCAGCAAATGATATAACTGTCGGTTCAAAGCAGCTTTCAGAAGGAAGTCAGAGCCTGTCGGAAGGCGCAGCAGGACAAGCTGCTTCTGTAGAAGAATTGACTGCATCCATAGCAGAAATAGCACAGAAGACAAAAGAAAACGCAATTCGTGCTTCAAAAGCAGACAAGATTACAAATTCGGTAAAAAAGGATACTATTAGCGGCAGTAAAAAGATGGAACAGATGTTAGATTCTATGAGTGAGATAAGTGAATCTTCGGCCAGCATTTCAAAAATAATTAAGGTTATCAATGATATTGCATTTCAAACCAATATACTGGCTCTAAATGCCTCTATTGAAGCAGCTAGAGCAGGTAGTTACGGCAAAGGATTCGCAGTTGTGGCGGAGGAAGTCCGCCATCTCGCGTTACTCAGTACAGAGGCTGCAAAGGATACAAAGCAGATGATAGAAGAATCTTTAAATAAAGCGAAGGAAGGAACAAATATTGCACAAAACACATCAGATTCGCTGAAAATGATTGACGAAGGTGTGAACGGTGCAACTTCAATTATTGATGAAATAGCAGTGGCGTCCAAAGAGCAGGAAATAGCCATCACTCAAATAAACAGAGGTATTGATGAGGTGTCTAAAATTGTACAAGTCAATTCGGCTACAGCCGAGCAAAGTGCTGCTGCAAGCGAAGAGCTTTTCAACCAAGCAGAAAATATGCGGAAGCTTTTCGGTCACTTCAAGATTAGGAAGGCTTCAAGTGATTGTGCCTCAGTCTCGAAAGGTTTTTGGTCAAGACAGTAATATTAGATGCACTTTTGCTGCTCATTTGACCTCGAAATCTAAGAGCGCTTTGCCTGAATTCGCAATGCGGCGAGCAAATAGACTTACCTCTGTGATCAGAGAAATTGGCAGTAGGTACGGAATGAATGTACTTACTGCCAGCTATAAATTGAATTGGCTGAGACTTCATTTTGTGTAAAAGTGAACAAGGGACTTCTTTTCAGACTAGAATTCAGATACAAGGAATTTAATTATTATTATATTTTGACTCTTTGTCAAACGTTGTGGTGGGCTCCACATACAAAACTCCTTGACAAATGCAAAAAAGTGATATATAATTCATATAATATATATATGAATTATATGAAATAGAGCAATGGGAGTTTACTGCAATGAAACAGATACTTTGCTTCGGCGATTCCAATACATACGGCTTAAAACCGGACGGTACCGGAAGATTTGATTTCGCGGTGCGCTATCCGGGCAGGCTTCAGGCAATTCTGGGCGGCGGCTGGCGCGTTATTGAAGAAGGCTGTCCCGGCAGAACAACAATCTTTGAGGACAAGAATCGCCCTTATAAAAAAGGTTTGGATTACATTACGCCCTGCCTGCAATCCCACATTCCTTTGGATTATGTGGTGGTAATGCTCGGTACAAACGACTGTAAAACCAATTTTGCCGCGACAAGCAAAGAAATTGCTTCGGGCCTGTCCCTTGTGATTGCAAGAATTCAGGACGAATGCGGTCCGTCCGGAAAATCTGGCAGCTTTCCCAAAATAGTACTTGTCTCTCCGATTCATCTGGGGGAAGATATCGGTAAGCCCGGTTATGATCCCGAATTTGACTGCACGTCGGTTCAGACTGCCAAACGTTTGGCTTGCGAATACCATATGTTGGCGCAAAAAACAGGAAGCATTTTTCTGAATGCGGCTGAGGTGACAAAGCCCAGTCCCATTGATCAGGAACATCTGGATGAGGAGGGACACCGCCTCCTAGCGGAGGCAATTGCCAAAATCATAATGGATGCCGAATAATACGATTTTTTTAGTGGAAAGCCCCCCTTGCAAGTTTGAACTGCTCCGTGGGAAGTGAACTGTAAATGAAAGAACGCTACTAGTCTAAACGGTAGAAAAATTGGAAAGGGGCAGCAGCGTGCCATCGTATCGACATTCCCATCGATACAAATACTGACGGCTGACATTGTATTTAATTGCCGCCTTTGTAACACCATTTTTTAAAGAATATTTTATTAGGGATTGCCGAAACTGCATCGTTTGTGTTATTGTGTTCATAGCGAATAGGTTTTCCTTTCTGTGTGTTATTGGTGTGGTAACTTAACTGTAACACAGGAGTACAAGTTTCCCTTAAGTAGGAAACTTGAAACAGATAATATAACAAATAAACAACGGAAAGGAATTATTAAGTATGTGTAAAAATGTATTGGTGCTGCTGCCACTGAATCCGAAAAGTAAAACACACCTGGAAGAACAGGCAAAAACCTGGATTTTTGGATATTCTTCATCCGACAAAATAAGTGTGGGTGAAATAGAGAGAGCCAATATTATCATTGGAAATCCTCCCGTAAAAATGCTTTCGCACGCGCGGAAACTGGAATGGCTGCAGCTGGAATCAGCCGGAACCGGAGATTACATCAACCCGGGAGTTCTGCCAAAGGGTACATTGCTGACAAATGCAACCGGAGCATATGGATTGGCAATATCCGAGCATATGTTGGGAATGCTTTTTGAAATTTATAAAAAGCTTTATCTTTATCGTGACTACCAGATCGATATGCAGTGGAAAGATGCGGGAACGGTGAAGTCGGTTTACCAGTCAACAGTATTAATTGTTGGGCTCGGTGATATTGGGGGCGAGTTTGCCCGAAGGATTCATGCCCTTGGCGGCTATACCATTGGCATACGGCGTTCCGGAACGGATAAACCCGATTATCTGGATGAGTTACACCACTTGGATCAATTGGACTCACTTTTGCCGCGCGCGGATGTTGTAGCCTTGAGTTTACCAGAGACACCGCAAACGCATCACCTGTTCAACCGGGAGCGGCTGCAGATGATGAAACCGGATGCCGTGCTGCTCAACGTAGGGCGGGGAACTGCAATTCAAACAGACGATTTATGCGACGTTTTGGAAAGCGGCCATTTGTTGGGCGCAGGACTTGATGTTACGAACCCGGAACCACTGCCGAAAGACCACCGACTATGGAAAATACCGAATGTGATTGTAACGCCTCATGTTTCAGGCGGCCCCCACTTGCCCGAAACTTATCGCCGAATTTTGGAGATATCCGCTCAAAACTTAAATGCCTTTGTCAATCATACCGCTTAAAAAAATGTGATCGACTTCGAGACCGGCTACCGTAAATTAATATAAGATTTGCATGGAATCAAAGAAGAGAAGCCCAGAAAACACTCGTTTTCTGGGCTTCTCTTTTGTCGAATCAATCTGACTGAAACTATAATAATACTTACTGAATAATTGAATATGAGACGATTTATGGGATATTACAAGGAAATCAAAGAATTCATGGCTTAATGATATACATAAAGTGCAAGCTTTTTTGGCAGAAAAGCGTTCAAAACCTTTCGCCTCAGCGGAGCGAAAAAGGGTGGCTGTGCCGCCCTCACCCCTTCATTTGCGCGCGGGAGCGCGCAATAGTTGAGTAGAACTTCAAAACATTCTAAAATTGGACGATATTTAAAATTACAGGTTTATTCAGTTATAATAATTATTTTTAAAGTAAATCAGAAAAATGATTTAGAATAGGGCAAAATGAAAATCAGGTATATTTATTTTAATACAAACCAAACTAAATTTAACATGAATTTAACATTGCAAAGGTAGAATGTGTAGGTACTTAAAATAGAATATGTGAATAATAGGGGGATACTGTAAGCATGAAAAAAATCTTGTCCGTGATAACGGCACTGGCAGTGGCTTGTTCCGCCATGCTTTTATCGGGATGCAGTTCCGTGATTGAAGGCGTTGTTTCAAATCCTGCACAGTCTTCCGGTTCCGTGGGTACTCAGCAGGATTCTTTCGTACCCGAAAATTTAAACGGAAAACTTACATTAAACGGTTCCACATCCATGGCAAAGGTTTGTCAGGCGCTCGGCGAGGCATTTATGGAAAAATATCCGAATGTAACCGTCGAAAAAGGCGGAACCGGCTCAGGGGACGCGGCAAAAGCGGTCAGTGCGGGTACAGCGCTGATCGGTGATCTTTCCAGAGATATGAAGGCAGATGAGCAGCCTTCCAGCTATGCGATTACCCAAATTGCCATTGATGGCATTGTGTTGGCTGTAAACAAGACCAACAAAGTGACCAATCTTACTTCCGACCAAATCTCGAGGATTTTCAAAGGGGAAATCACCAACTGGAAAGAGGTTGGCGGAGATGATCAAAAAATTACGTTAATCGGCCGTGAAGCGACCTCCGGTACGCGCGACGGTTTCGAATCGATTTTTAAATGCGCGGGCAAATGCAAATATGCTGCGGAAGTGACCGCGACCGGTGAAGTGGTTGCCAAAGTTGGCAACGACAAGACCGCGATCGGCTATATTTCGCTGGACTCGGTCAATGACACCATTCAGGCTTGCAGTGTGAACGGTGTGAAAGCAACTGAAGAGAATATTGCAAACAAAACTTATATCGCGCAAAGACCGTTCATTGAGATTTACAAAAAGGGTACGGACAGTGACCTTGTTAAGGCGTGGTTCGCGTTTGTAAAATCGGCGGAAGGTCAGAAAATCATAAAAGATTCGGGACTGATCCCGGTAAAATAACGGAGGCGTAAGATGGCGATATCCATGAGTGACCTTGCGGCGGAACAAAAGGCCAAAAGACGGAATCAAATCAAGTTCGCTTTCGTCGTTATTTTGGGAATCGGTTCTGTCCTTTCTTTCTTCTTTCCATATATTCAATTTGTATTCAAAGACCGAACATATTTAGCCAGCGGGCTTCAGCTGGCGACCGCACGCGGCTTCCATGTGTACGGTCCCGCGCTGAACGGTATTGTGACTATACCGCTTTTAACCAGAATTGCGGTCATAGCCGGAGTTGTGCTGGCGACTGCGGGCATCGTCTTGCTTTTTTGCAGACGCGCGACACTCGCGGGAATTTCCTTTCTGCTTTCCGGCATTACCCCACTGCTCGTTTTAATTACGACTTCGGGTATTCAAGAGGCTGTCACACAGCTGAATATCAGCAATGTGACCATTCGGTATTACTGGCCGTTCCTGTTTGTTTTAATCGCGGGAATTGCCTGCGCGGTGCTTTCTTTATGGACGCAGGGTGCCGAAAAGCTTGCGCAGTCGATTTTTTTGGTGTTTTCCTGCGTATCAATCGGTTCTGTTCTGATGATTACCGTTTACGTAATTGTGTCCGGCGCACCGGCAATCGCACAAATCGGTTCCGGAAACTTCCTGTTCGGAGCGCAGTGGGTACCGTCCTCCAATACATTCGGTATTCTGGCGCTTATTCTTTCTTCCATTGCGGGAACATGCGGCGCTATCCTGATTGGGGTTCCCATCGGGATTCTTACCGCGGTGTTTTTGGCGGAAACGGCGAACCCCCGTGTAGCAAAGCTGGTTCATCCGGCGATTGAACTGCTTGCGGGTATTCCGTCCGTGATTTACGGCTTTTTCGGAATGCTCGTCATTGTACCGGCAATCCGTTCTGTATTTCCTTCGTCGGTCGGTGACAGCCTGCTTGCGGCAATTCTCATTCTTGCGGTCATGGTTCTGCCTACGATTGTAAATGTGACCGAAACCTCGTTAAAAGCAGTGCCCATGGCATACCGCGAGGCATCCATGGCGCTTGGCGCAACTCCGACTGTCACGATTTTTAAAGTGACCATTCCGGCCGCGAAATCGGGAATTCTGGCGGGTGTTATTCTGGGTGTGGGACGCGCAATCGGTGAAACCATGGCGGTTATCATGGTGGCCGGAAATGTGGCAAACATGCCGCAGCTTTTGGGTACGGTTCGTCTGCTTACCACCGGCATCGCAATGGAAATGTCCTATGCCTCCGGTCTGCACCGTCAGGCACTGTTCGCAATCGGTTTGGTGCTGTTTGTCTTCATCATGATTGTCAATATCAGCTTTACCTACATCTCAAAGAAGGGAGTGCAGATGGATGCAAAGTAATGTTGCTGCTGCCGCAGTTCCAACAGAGCCGGGCAGGCATTCGCTCTATGGAAAAAAGCGCCGCACTTCCGATATTCTTCTGAAAAGCTGTATCTATCTTTCTACCGCCGTAACGGTAATCGCGCTGCTCGGTATTCTGGGCTATATTTTAGCCAAAGGCATTCCGTATATTTCCTGGCAGTTTATTTCGACTCCCTATTCGGAGACCAAAGCCAATTTAAAGGGCATTCTGCCCATGATTATCAACACCATGTACATTGTGGTAATCACCCTGCTGATTGCCGCACCGATCGGTATTTCATCGGCACTGTATCTAACACAGTATGCAAAGCAGGGCAAGCTGGTAAAAGCAATCCGCTTTACCACCGAGATTCTTTCCGGTATCCCGTCCATCCTTTTCGGCTTGTTCGGCTATACTGTGTTCTGCATCCTGTTCCGCCTGCAAACCTCCATTTTGGCGGGCTGTCTGACTATGACGATCTGCATTCTGCCTACCATTATCCGTACAACGGAGGAATCCCTGCTTGCAGTACCGTCTTCCTACAAAGAGGGTGCCATGGCTCTCGGTTCCGGCAAACTGCGCGTGATCATCGGCATTGTGCTGCCCTGCGCCATGCCCGGCGTGCTTACCGCTGTCATTCTTGCCATGGGCCGCATTGTGGGGGAATCCGCGGCACTTCTGTTCACTTCCGGCTTGGCTTACAATATGCCGAAAGGATTTACGCAGCAGATTTTCAGCAGCGGTCGCACGCTTACGCTTCACCTTTATCAGACCGCAATGGAGGCCTCTACTCCGGACGCGTTGCATATCGCGTTTGCAACCGCAACCGTACTGCTGATTCTGGTATTTCTGCTCAATCGGCTTGCCAGTCTGCTTTCAAAAGCACTGAGAAAATAAATGGAAACCTACTTATCATAGGGAAAGGTAAGGCATATTAGATGGAAACAAAAGTATCGATTCAGGACCTGAACTTGTATTACGGCGATTTTCACGCCCTTAAGGGAATCAATTTAGAGGTTCCTGCCAATCAGGTAACCGCGTTTATCGGTCCGTCGGGCTGCGGAAAATCCACCTGCTTAAAAACTTTGAACCGCATGAACGATCTGGTGGAAAACTGCAAAATTACCGGTCTGGTCACCATAGACGGCGAGGATATCTACGACCCGCGCACCGATGTTACCCTGCTTCGCAAACGTGCGGGCATGGTGTTCCAAAAGGCGAATCCGTTCCCGATGACGGTTTACGACAACATTGCGTACGGCCCGCGTGTGCATGGAATCAAGAGTAAGCAGAAGCTGGATGAGATTGTGGAAAAATCCTTACAAGATGCCGCACTTTGGGATGAAGTAAAGGACCGCCTGAGAAAATCCGCGCTCGGTCTTTCCGGCGGACAGCAGCAGCGCCTTTGTATTGCGCGCGCGCTCGCGGTGGAACCGGATATCATTTTAATGGATGAGCCGACCAGCGCGCTTGACCCGATTTCCACCTCAAAAATTGAGGACCTAATGGACGAACTGCGTGAAAAATATACGGTTATCATCGTTACGCACAACATGCAGCAGGCCGCGCGTATCGCCGACAAGACCGCGTTTTTCCTGCTGGGCGAGATTGTCGAATTCTCCGACACCATCAACATGTTCAACCAGCCGAAAGACGAGCGCACCGAGCGCTATATTACCGGCCGTTTCGGTTGATATTTCCACTTCTATTTGCTATAATAGAAATAGCGTATAAACGCGAAAGAACATAAACTACCCATTTATATTTATAACACATATATTTTATTTGGAATTAAAGGAGGGTTATCTATGCCGAGGAAGCTTTTTGACCGTGAACTGAATGCCCTGATGAAAAAAATGACCGATATGGGAAATACGGTGGACGATAGAATCGCGCTTACCATCGAAGCGCTGCGCACCATGAACTTGGAATTGGCAGAGGAAGTTGCAAAGAGCGACAACCAAATTGACCAAATGGAGCAGCAGATTGAAAGTATGTGCATGAATCTGCTTGCTTTGCAGCAGCCGATTGCCAGCGACCTGCGCATGATTGCCACCTGCTTGAAAATTTTAACGGATATCGAGCGTGAGGCTGACCAGTGCGCCGATATTTGCGAAATTCTTACGGTAGGTGAACTGAATTCCAACAGTCTTGCCATCAACCATGTGGTAAAAATGCTGGAAACCGCGCGCGATATGTTCCACCGTTCCATGGATGTATTTATCAGCCGTGACGTGGAGGCCGCCAAGCAGATTTGCGCGGACGACGACATTGTGGACGGCATGTTCTCCAAAATCATACTGGAAGTCTGCGATACCATTACACAGGCTCCGAAAAATGTGATGTGCGAGGTCGATTTGATCTTTATCACGAAATATATTGAACGGATGGGCGACCACGCTACCAATATTGCGGAGTGGGTTATCTTTATGGAAACAGGTGTGCATCCGGATTTGAATAAATCGAACGACTAAATTGGGGGATGAACCGATGACCTTGGTATATATTGCGGATGATGAACCGAGTATTCGCAAGCTGGTAGCGTTCGGCCTGAAAGACGAAGGCTTTGAAACCGCCGAATTTGCGGATGGAGCTTCCCTGCTTGCCGCTATTCGGCAGCGGCGCCCGGATGTGCTCATATTGGACTGGATGATGCCTCCTCCGGACGGTTTGGCGGTTTGCCGCGCGCTTCGCGAGGATAAATCCACGCGCTATCTTCCTATTTTGATGCTGACTGCCCGCGGAACAGAAATTGACCGGGTGCTTGGCCTTGAAATCGGAGCCGATGATTTTATTGTAAAGCCGTTCAGCGTGAAGGAGCTTTGCGCCCGCGTGCGCGCGGTGCTGCGCCGAACCGAACAGCATGACGTGAATGCGGAAGAGAAAATTGAGAGCGGCAGTATGGTGGCGGATATCGTCTGCCACACTGTTACGAAGAACGGGAAAGAAATTGAACTTACGGCAAAAGAATTTGACCTGCTTGTCATGTTGATGAAAAACAGCGGCAAGGTACTTACCAGAGACACACTGCTCGATAAGGTATGGGGCGTTGAATATTTTGGAGACACCCGTACCGTCGATGTACATGTACGCTATCTGCGCCAGAAAGTAGAGGATGATGCGGACAAACCGCGCTTTATCCAAACGGTGCGCGGTGTAGGGTATAAGTTTGTGGGGGAAGCGTAATGAGAAAGCGGTTGATGCTTTGCAATGTCGCGATAATAATTGTCGGTTTTCTTGTTTCTTTTGTGCTGGCAACCGTATTGGTGCAGCAGCAATATAAGAATGAATTTACCAAGCGTCTGGATGCGACCCTTACGGTGCTGGCAACCAAAACGGACGAAATAAAAGCGAATCCAGACTCCTATGCGGAGCAGGTTTCCGCCGAACTGCAAAAAACGGACCAGCAGATGCGAATCAGCATCATCGCGCTGGACGGAACCGTGCTTGGCGACAGTGAAAAAGAGGACATCAACCAAAATCATCTGAACCGGCCCGAAATCCAGCAGGCACTGAAAAACGGGCGCGGCTATGATATACGCGCAAGCCAGAGTATTCAAACACCATTTTATTACGCGGCAGTCTATCTGAAAGGCCAGTTTTTTATTCGCGCCGCGCTTCCTCTGGCGGATTTGAATTCCGTTATGAAAAAACTGTGGCTTTTTGACTTTTTCAGTATGCTTCTGGGTATCGCGCTTGTCTATGCGGCAACCTGGTGGTTTGTCGGCCGCATTTCCAAACCGCTGAACGAACTGACACAGGTAACGGAGAAAATTGCGGACGGCGATTATTCCAGCCGCGTTTCCGAAGAGTATCAAGATGAGATCGGTGAACTCGCACGTTCCTTCAACCGTATGTCCGACAGCACGCAAAATGCGTTCTCCCAATTGCAAAGCAAGCAGAACCAACTGGAAGGCGTTTTGCAGGGAATGGACGACGGGGTACTCGCCGTAAATCATAAAAATGAAATCCTGTTTTTCAACCAAAGTGCAAGTTCCCTGCTCAATTGTGCCAGCCTGTGCGAAGGCAAGCAGTTTGACGGAAATCTGCTCATTGGAAAAATATCCAATCTCATGAAACAGGCAATCGAGCAGGACGGTACGCTGCATGAAACCGTAACCGTCGGCAGTTCGAATGAAAAGCAGTTTACGGTTTATGCCGCGCCTATTGAAGATCCGGCCTCCAAGGCCGCATTGGCAGTTATCCGCGACGTAACGCGTGTGCGGAAGCTGGAGCAGCTCCGCAGTGAGTTTGTTGCCAATGTTACCCATGAACTGAAAACGCCGCTCACCTCCATTCGCGGCAGTATCGAACTGCTGAAAAGCGCGGACCGGGATGAGGAAACCCGCCGGTATTTTTATGATATATTGGATATTGAAGCGGAACGGCTGCACCATCTCATTGATGATATGCTGGTACTTTCGCAGATTGAAAACGCAAAAGAGGATCCTTCCGTCAGCCGGTGCAATGTGCGCGAAAAGCTGGAAGATACCGTGAAGCGTTTGAAGCCGGTTGCGGAAAAGTGCAAGGTCAGCATGGAACTGGATGCCGACAGTACGCTGTTTGTCGCGTGTTCGCCTACCCGGCTGGAACAGCTTTTCGGAAATCTGATTGAAAACGCGATTAAGTACAACAAAGAGAATGGGCAGGTAAGCATTACCGCGCGCGGTCAGCGTCAGATGGCGATTATCCGCATAAAAGATACGGGCATCGGCATTGCGCCGGAGCATATTGACCGTCTTTTCGAGCGGTTTTACCGTGTGGATACCAGCCGTTCCCGCGCCATTGGCGGCACCGGACTGGGACTGTCCATTGTGAAGCACTTGGCTTCGCTTTATAACGGCGAGGTGAGCGTGGAAAGCACCGTGGGGGTAGGAAGTACCTTTACCATCCGTTTGCCCCTTATGCAGACCGAGAACGAAGCGGAACGGGTACAGTAAGCAACTGAATAAATTGCAGTATAAACAAAGCAGGGCAGACGGGTTAAAATCGTCTGTCCTGCTTTTTATAACGGATGCTTTACTTTACCCAACCGTATTTTTTAATTAGTGCCATCGTGTGCGTGTAGCTTTTTGGAACGGATATATAATACCCGGAACCATAAATGTTGCTAAAATGAACTTTTCCGGTGTAATTACCGACTAATTCTTTAAGAGGACTGCCTTGTGTAGGTTCAAATCCATCTTTAAACACGAAATCAATGTTCGTGTCAACCGATGCCCCTGGATCGTTTATAACGGTAGTTGAATTTGCAGACATAATATCTTGCTTTACAGCGTTAATTATTTCAAGTTTGATGTCATTGCCGGAATCTATTGTCGAACCAGTTTTATTATCAGACGTAATTTTAATTTCTTGAATATAGGACGGTTCTAGGTAATTAATCAGAATTCCGCTTGCTTTATATTCTTCCGTATTTGTTAGTTTCATGTTATATTCTTGCACATTGCTATTATTGTCGAGTATATCATAGGAACTATAAGACCTCGTCAAAGTATGCCCATTTTTAAGGTGATACGTTATGGTGACTCTTCCTCCACCGCTAGTATTTATACGGTAGGGGTAACTCTTTTGTTTATATGCGTCTGTTATGATTTGATGAAATGTGCGGATTTTTTCAATATTTTCACTGCTTGTGAGTTTCCCTTCAATGGTAGCGATGGCGTTCCCTTTTTCATCTAGTACTTTTGCTGTGCCGTTATAAGTTGTGTAATAATTATCGGATGCGTAATTGCTATTAAACGACACGCTCGCAACATCCGAAGTTGCGGGAATACGAGTATCGTAGCCGAAAAATCCAAATGAGAGCGGCAGATAGGCAATAAGGAACAGCGCGGCAAACGCGCCGTAATAAACAAAACTCTTTTTAAGGCCTTTAAATCCGCGCGAGTAAATAACATCCGCAATAATGTGGGTGATGAGTGAACCGAGAAAAACGCCGAGGAAAAAGTAAAATTGATTGTTGTTCGCAGTCATGCTGATAAAGAGAAAGCCGAGTCCGAGTCCGACTGCCGCGGTAGCGGTAAAGCGGATGATGATTTTTGGCAGAGGAAAGGCAAAATTGTTTTCGGCACTCTCACTTTTTCGTTTGCGATACAATGCAATACATGCCGCAAACAGAACAATGGTCAGCAATATCCACCAAACGGTAAACGGGGAGCCCATCGTGCTTCCGGAATAGCTATTTGGAAGAAACGGCATGAATGCGGCCGCGAACGGAGCAAACGCAAACGTATAGACATTCATAAGGTTATCGGTAAGGTTCAGACCCGGCAGTACCGAACTTGCGGTGACCTGGCACAGCAGTATCAAAATCGGATAAGCGAGGTTAATAACAATGGCAGAGATCACCATGTCCATCGTTGTGCCGCTGCAAACCGCCATGAGCACGGTAAAACTGAATGTCGCCGTTACCATAAGCATGGCCCACAGCAGGTCATACAGAATACTGATAAGCGGAACTGCCGACCCAAGATTATTTGCGGCGATGAGAATGGCCACAATGCCGAAATTGACAATCAGCGGGATAAAAATCATGGTAAGTCCCGCAAAAAATTTGCCGAGCAGAAGAGGCGTGCGCCCGGCTGGCAGGGAATGAAAATAATCCACGCTGCGTTTTTGGTGCATGTAATTATAAAGCATTACGCCTAAAATCAGTACAAACAGGAGGGTAAGCGGTACAATCAAAACCGGCAGCAGAACTCTCAGTGCGCCCGAAAAGCTCTGCTCCATTTGAGTTACAGAAGCTCCATTAACGGAATATAAGTTTGCATTATCTCTGGTGTTTGTAATTACAAGCAGTAAAATCATAGGGAGCGCCATAAACAGCAGCGCCATGTACAAGAGCATGATGCCAAACCGCTGCTTCAGCGACCAGCAGTAAATTTCCCTAAATTCCTTCCATTGCCTATCTGAGAATATTTTCAAGATCATAGCCTGCCGCCTCCATTTCACTGATAAATACTTCCTCCAAAGTAAGTGGTAAAACCTCAATAAATATCGGGCTGAGGGTGTTCAGCTTCGCAAGGATTTCCTCTTTTGTGCCGCGGATTACAAAATTGATAAGTGAGCCTCGAATTTCGCTTTTTACAATGTCGAGGTCTTGGAACACGCTCATTTCCGGCATCGGTTTAAACACGGCCTGCACTTTGTTGATGCCCAGCTTTAGTTCATCCAGTTCGCGTTCCAGAATGATGCCGCCTTTATGCAGCAAGCCCACGTGGTCACACAAGTCTTCCAGTTCGCGCAGATTGTGCGAAGCGATTATCACGGTCATACCGCGCTCCGCAACATCGTTGGACAAAATCTTTTTTAGCAGCTGCCGCATAACCGGGTCCAGCCCATCAAATATTTCATCTAAAAATAAGTATTCCGGCTGTGTGGAAAGCGCGGCAATCAGCGCCGCCTGCCGCTGCATTCCTTTTGACATATTGCCGATTTTGGCTTTGCTGTCAATCGGAAAGGTTCTGCAAAGCTCCTCGTACCGTTTGCGGTTCCAGTTCGGGTAGAGCCGTGCGTAAAAATCAGCGGTATCCCATAAACTTGCCTGCGGCAAAAAGTAGGGATAATCCGGAATAAAGAAAAGGCGCGATTTTACCATTGTGTTTTCAAACGGCACGGCGCCGTCAATTTCAATGGAACCCCCGTCCGGAGCGTAAATACCCGCTAGGCTGCGCAGTAAGGTGGATTTGCCGGCTCCGTTTGAACCGACCAGCCCGAATACCGAGCCGTTGCCAACCGAACAGGAGATATGATCCAGTGCGACGGTGCTGCCAAACTTTTTCGTAAACTCCTTAACCTCAATCATAATAACCTTCCTCTCTATGAAAACACAGTTCTCATATTGCCTTTCCACTGAAATAATCCTGAACCTGCTGAACAATCTGCTCCTGTGTAATACCGCTGTCAGCCGCATTCTGAATGGCGTCTTCCAGTTTTTCCGCCGCCAGCTCGCGCTGCTGCAAAAGGGCGGACATATCCAGTGAAATGAAAGAGCCTTTGCCCGGTACCGAATAAATAATTCCGTCGTGTTCAAGCATTTGGTAGGTTTTTTGCACGGTGTTTGGATTTATGCCCAAGTCCTGTGCAAGCGAGCGTACGGAGGGCAATTGTTCGTTTGGCGCAAGACCGCCGAATGCCGCCATGCGCGTAATGGATTTGTATAACTGCTCGTAAATGGGTAGTCTGCTTTTGTAGTCCAACGTGAACATTGCATTCACCTCACTGTCACTACTGTATTAATAGTTTTAGTACACATAAAGGCTATCATAAAAACAGTCCTATGTCAATATTTTTTTATATTGAGTTTATTATGTGCAGTCCGTTGTAAAATAAGCGCAAAAAAGGCAGGCGCAAGGCCTGCCCAGTTTTTATATGTCTTCGGTTTCCTCAGATTCGGTATTCGTTCCTTCTTTATCGGTTCCCGTATCCGCTTTTTCAAACAGCGGCGGCAGCGCTCCGGTGTTTGTAAGCACCGCGTAAATAATAAACAATCCGGAAAAGTAGATTAAAATCCAAATGTTTCCGGCAACCAGTGAAAAGTATATGGCAGCCAGCATACTGAGGGGGTGGATGTTAATGGAGGATGATACAATTTTGGGTTCCAGTACCTGCCGTATAATGGTAATCAGCAGCCAGCATACAATCAGGGCAATTGCTTTAAAATAATCTCCGGTAATGAGGTAGATGACAGAGAGCGGAATGTAGATGGTACCGGGCCCAAGTACGGGCAGAACATCCGCGATTCCGGTAATAATGCTGATTACGAGCGGATACGGTACGCCGAGTGCCGAAAAAACAATCAGTGTTTCAATAAAGGTAATAAAGTAGATGAACAGATATGAGCAAACGTATTTTCCGCTCAAATTTACGCTGTGGTGTGATGCCGAACGAATGTTGGCGGCCGCGTTATGTGAAAACAGTGACAGAATATGCTTTTTAATAACCGGCATATCTTTCGAGAAAAAATAGGTGGAAAAGATCATCACGATAAACATGGTGAAAATAGCTGGCAGAGATGTTAAAAAGTTCAGTACGGTACTGAGAACAGTCGTTACAATGCCCATACTGTTTTTTGCAAAGTTCAGAATTTCATCTTTGTTTTGGTTAATAAAATTGCTGTCAATTTTGCTCAAGTATGCCGTAGCCTGATTTATCAATTGCCCGATTGGGGAATTCGGGGAAATGATATACGGATCCGAAATTTTTTGAATCAAGTTCGTTATTTCATAGATAAGCCAATAGCCCAGCAGATACAGCAAACCAAATACGATAATAAATACGAGAAAGGTAACCAAAACTGAAGCCAGACCGGGTTTGCAGTGCAGACGCTCCTTTAATACGCGAATTAACGGCTGTGCAAGCAGGGCCAGCAGGAATCCAGCCAAGAACGGAAAGGTAAACTTCAATGTAATGGCGAACAAATAAAAAATAACGGTGTAGAAAATGAAGAACAAAAACAGGGGCTTGCGCCTTTTTAATTCAAGTTTGTCTAGCAAGGGGTGTCCTCCTTAAAAAAATTGGCGTTCCGCATAGCGAAACGCCAAACAGGTGCTTGTTGATTATTCCTCTCTGCCAAGAAGCCAATCAACAGAAACATTAAGGATGTTCGCCAGTGCGGAAAGTTCAAAATCGGTTACATAACGGATTTGGCCTTCCAACTTTGACAAACCAGAAGCGTTCATGTCAACTCCATTCACCTGAAGCTGCGCTAAAAGCTCCTTCTGTTTCATACCTTGGTTTTTGCGTGCCATCTCTACGCGCGCGCCAACCAAATTGCGGTTGCCCAGTGCTTGCTTACGTAATCTCATCTCATTCATCTCCTCGATAGAATTTTCGCAATACATTTCGCTAAACCTTACAACTACTACAAAAATCCGAATGAATATTGCGCGTTAGCAGTAATCTGGCAAACCCATTATCATTCAAGAAGGAATTTGCAACATATTATTGCTAATATCTGTATTATAGTATTTTCTTTACGAAAATGCAATCCGTACAATAAAAGTTTTGAGTATTTTCGGAAATTATTTTTAGAAATATAATATCTGAACTAAATTTGTTTTAAATATATAGGAAAATGCCATTTGTTATTTTGCGGGATTCTTGATATAATATGCATAATACAGTCTATAATCACCGAAGGCATAAAAGGTACGGAAGCATGCCCGGATACACAAGCATTGCAAGAAATGACTGCAATATAAATTAATTGGAGCTGACAAAATGAATAAGCAGAGCGGATTAAGAAATAATCTTACCATGCTGACGGACTTTTACGAAATCACCATGGCAAACGGCTACTTTACCAATGGCTTTGAGGATAAGATCGTCTATTTTGATATGTTCTTTCGCCAGGTGCCCAATGAGGGCGGTTTCGCCATCATGGCGGGCGTACAGCAGATGGTTGAGTATTTGGAAGATTTGAAGTTTGAAGAAGAAGATATTCGTTACTTAAAATCGACCGGCATTTTTAATGACGATTTCATTGATTATCTGAAAAATTTCCAATTCTCTTGTGATGTTTGGGCAGTACCAGAGGGCGCGCCGATTTTTCCGGGCGAGCCGATTGTTACGGTGCGCGGTCCGGTTATTCAGGCTCAGTTTGTTGAAACAATGATCTTATTGTGTATTAATCATCAAAGTTTAATTGCTACCAAGGCAAACCGAATTGTACGCGCCGCGCAGGGCAGAGCCGTTATGGAGTTCGGTTCACGCCGCGCACAGGGCTTTGACGGGGCGATTTATGGTGCCAGAGCCGCATACATAGGCGGATGCTGCGGTACCGCCTGCACCATTTGCGACCGTGATTTTGGCATTCCCGCGCTCGGCACCATGGCACACAGCTGGGTACAATTGTTTGACAGTGAACTGGACGCGTTCCGTGCGTATGCCCGTGAATATCCTTCCCAGTGTACTTTGCTGGTTGACACTTACAACGTGCTGAAATCCGGTATTCCAAACGCAATTAAGGTGTTTAACGAAGAACTGCTGCCGCAGGGATTCCGCCCTGCCGGAATACGTATTGACAGCGGCGATATTACCTATCTTTCCCGCAAAGCGCGCAAGATGCTGGATGATGCCGGATTTGAGGACTGCAAAATCTGTGCATCCAATTCGCTGGATGAATACATTATCCGCGATATGCTCATGCAGGGTGCACAGGTGGACAGCTTCGGCGTCGGCGAACGATTGATTACCTCATCTTCCGAGCCGGTGTTCGGCGGTGTATACAAGCTTGCTGGCGTGGAGGATGAAAACGGGACCATCACGCCGAAAATCAAGATCAGTGAAAACGTTGCAAAGATTACGACCCCATGTTTCAAGAATGTCTGGCGTTTGTTTGACAACGAGAGCGGCAAGGCCATTGCCGATGTCATCACCCTACATGGTGAGGTTATTGATGATACCAAACCGTATACAATTTTTGACCCGGAACATGTTTGGAAGCGCAAAACTCTTACGAATTTCCATGCAGTGGAGCTGCGTGAAAAGCTGTTCGAAGGCGGCAGAAGCTTAACAACTCCGCGCAGCTTGCAGGAGATTAAAGCGTACTGTATGGCACAGGTCGATACCCTGTGGGAGGAAGTTACCCGCTTTGAGAATCCTCATCAGTATTATGTGGATTTGTCACAGAAGCTGTGGAATGAAAAATCCAGATTGATTTCTCAGCACACTTTTTAATTTTTATAAATTTAAGGAAACACAAATCAGTGTTTCCTTATAATATTGGAAGGGTACTGGCGAATTTGGCAGCGAAACATCCTTGACAATGTCTTTCATATCCATTACAATAGTTCGTGCGAGTAGGCTGGACGGTCGCGGGCACAACTCGAAAGGGTGTGTCTGAGGAAAGTCCGAGCTCCACAGGGCAAGAATAACGGCTAACGGCCGCCGGGGGCAACCCTAGGGAAAGTGCAACAGAGAGATACCGCCATTTTTGGTAAGGATGGAAAGGCGAGGTAAGAGCTCACCAGCGTGCGGGAGACCGCACGGCTATGCAAACCCTATTCGGAGCAACACCGCAGAGGGACATCATGCGTCGGCCCGGCGCGTCCCGAGAAGGTGGCATGAGCTGTGGCGGCAACGCCCGGCCAAGATAGATGACTGTTCACGACAGAACTCGGCTTACAGGCCTAGTCGCACCAAAAACATCGAAAACAAAAAATAGCAGATGCTTGTATTAGGGCATCTGCTATTTTTGTTTGCTATATTGCGACTATTGCTCCATTTTAGCGAGTTCCGACATGGAATAACCGTTAAAGCCCCAACCGTCCGGAAAATCGGTGATACTCTCCAATCGCTTCATTTTTTGCTCGGCGGATGCTTGACCCTTGACCAATTTTAGTTATGTTAAAAAATAAAAAAATAATGGGATATTTTCCGGTAATTACAGGAAACAGTCAATGTGGAATATTACCACGTCTAAATTTTCAAACTCAAGGGAAGAATAAGTTTTAGTCATAGTCAACTGACTATGGCAAGAATTTTTGTTGGGAGGCAAGATTATGGCACATCATGCTGCAGTTCACGCCGATTATTCGGGTCAAGATGAACATTCAGGCACAACGACCTTTTTTCGCTGGTTGGGCAGAATGGTAATTATTGCTGTCATTTTGGCAATTGTGTCATTTGTCACACCAGGATTTACAATTGTCGGCTTATGGTCTTATATAATAGCCGCGGTGGTTATCAGTTTACTGGACTATCTGGTAGAACTTGTTATGAAAGTAGACGCTTCGCCGTTTGGAAAAGGGCTGAAGGGATTTTTACTATCGGCATTGATACTATGGTTGGCACAGTTTATTGTCCCCAATATGAGTGTTTCCATTTGGGGCGCGTTAATTGGGGCGCTGGTAATCGGTGTTCTGGATGCTGTTTTCCCTACCAGAGCAATGTAACGAATACGAAGCAGAAATATCGAATGAAAAAGCAGGAAGTTCGTAGCTATACGGACTTCCTGCTGTACATATTGATCTTATGCAAAACTGTTTTCATAAACATCAAAAAATTGGGTGATTGCCAAGCCTTCTTTTTGGGCTTTTTCATCCGCTTTTGTAAGCTGCCAGCCGTAAACTCCATATAGCTTCCAGTTTGATTTTCGAATTTTAGATAATTTATATTCCACTTGGATTGCCTCGAATCCATTTGCATAGTCGATCAATGCCTGCTGAAAAGCTTTATCCTTATCAATAAAAATAGGCTTCCCATATTGATTTGCTCCAATCTTATAAGCATCACCACCGCCAAAGTTATTCCCTAACGTACTGACATCATACGCGCGAACCGCCTTATGGGATAAATTTTGCCGGCAGGAGGTAAGTGACAATATAAAAATAACGCAAACCAATAAAAAAGCAAATTTTTTCATAGTGCACTTCCCTTTGTCTGTTTTTTTTGAATAGGAGGCACTGTTCTGCCAAACACAATATACAAAAGTGGCACTAGAATACACGGAATAACCAAAAACAAGGAATTTGAAGCGGTTATACGCAGCAGGACAGTCCATAAGGTGTTATATACATCCACAGGCAAAAATAAGATTGCTGATATTGTGGGGAAGTTACCATCTGCTAAAAATTGTTGCTCTAATAAAAGTGCAGCCGCATAATAAACACAAATAAGAATCGATGATTTTAGAGTCTCTTTTTTTGTCATATCCTTGAAGCAAAAAATACCCGCAATGATGAAAAGTAGGAGCGCTACAGCCACTTCAATTCCAAAAAGCAGATTGGCTGTCCCATCCGTAAATTCAGATGTGCCTGCCGATATGATAAAAATGCTTATCTTGCTAATTAAGGTAGAAGCTATTCCAGTAGCTAGAGAAATCAAAGGAACACGCCATAGCTTGTTTCTTATAAACAACTTGTTTTCCATATTGGACCCCCTTTTAGCCATTCCAATATTATCCAATTAAATTATACTCTTTTTATTTTTCTTTTTCAATATGTAATATCTAAATAAACTTGTCCCAAGTGAGAGCGTATGCGCAGTTCCTGCTAAACTCAGGAGCTGACGCATACTGCACAGAATTATGCGAGGAACGGGGCCACAAGCAATTCAGGTTTGGTTGCAGACAAAGGATGCGATTGCGTTTGTTGGAATCGTGCAGGTGGTAGTTAGTCCGTTGTTGCCAAGGCATCGGTTCGGAATTGGATTGTTGATATTCGTGCTGAATGTCTGCCCGTGTGAGCAGGGAAGTTGTGTAACAACCTTAATAAAGTCGTCATTTACCTGAACAAGAAGACCTGTAAAGCCGCAGCCGGAAGCCCCTCCGCTTTTCGTATATACGGTGCAGATTTTGCCTAGATTGGAAGCGATTGCGTCCACTAAATCATTGTCGGTATTATTATTTGTGCAAGCCATTTTAAATTCTCCTTTGAATCATTTCAGGTGAACGATAGAGTTATATGTCTAATCCCATAATATGAACGTGGATACGGATTGTGACGCTGGATTATTTTTGATTTTTATGGTGCATATAAATGATAAGAATGGGGGATGACTGCATTGATATACATAAAAAATTATCAGACGATTTTCTCCCCTGAAGAGCCTTCGCCCGATGGCTTACAAACGGAATTAATCAGTCTGATTGGCAGGACAATATCGGTGCATACGGATAACGGCGGCTGTGTTACCGGAGTGTTAATGGAGGTGTTGTCAGATTCCATCAAGCTGATTACCAAACTGCCGCCTGTGCCAAGGCAGACAATGCGCGGATGCAGTTCGCCGGGGGTGAACACTTATGTCTCGCTGCAGCATATCACCGCGATTGTTTATCAAAGTCTCTAAAAATGGTCAGACTATATAACATAACAAGAAAAATCCGCAAAGCCAAACGGCAATGCGGATTTATGATTTCGGTTAAGTATTAATATAGGATTGCGCCGTACTTAGCGGCAATGCGCTCAATCAGCTCTTTTTCAATCGGACAGTTGGTGTCTATAATCAGCCTGCCCTGAAAATAACGCAAAGCCGCGTCAAGAATCGGCAGACTGTCAGATCTTACCGCGATCGGCAGTCGGCTCATGGATGCAGAGCGCGCAAGCATCATGGCGTCGTCCATGCTGGTGATTTCCACTAGGGCGGCATTTACCTGTTCATCATCCAGATCAATCAGATCATCCCCAAGACCGCTGGTGACGGGTATTGGCTCGCTCAGCATAATATCATCGCCCAAAAAGAACGCTTCACCCTCAATTGCGGCAGCGTAGCAGTCCGCGTCTTCATAACGGGCCTCGCTGAATTGTTCCGCGCCGAATTCTTCCACTACCTTGCGCAGCGCGGCAATGTGTTCCGGTGTGGTGCCGCAGCACCCGCCCACGATTCCCACACCCGCACGCAGGAGTTCTCGCATTTCGTCCGCGAATTCCTCTGGCGGCAGGTAGCCGCTTTTTTCGGTTGTGCCGTACATGGGTACGCCTGCGTTTGGCTTCGCGATAATCGGCACATTCGCGTGGGGGATAACCTCTTCAATGAACGGCAGCATGGCTTTGGGGCCAAAGGAACAGTTCAGCCCGATGGCATCCGCGCCCATGGCCTGCAGAGTAATTACCGTCGGAAGAAGACTTCCGCCCGTCAGGGTGTGACCGCTTTCGTCTACCGTAATGGTGACAAAAACGGGCAGATTTGTGGTACGTGCCGCCAAAACCGCCGCGCGCATATCGGCAAGCGAGGTTTGGGTTTCGATGACGATAAAATCCACACCCGCGTCGTCCAAAGCGCGAACCTGTTCACGGTAGCATTCGTAAATATCATCAAAGTCAGCGCTTCCGAACGGCTCCACAAACAGGCCGGTAGGGCATAGACTGCCGCCGACAGGAACGCCCAGACTCTTGGAGTATTCCACTAGCCGGGTGTTTAATTCGGCCACTTGGTCATCCAGATGATAAGCAGCAAGAAGAATTGGATTCGCGCCGAATGTAGGCGCGTAAACCGCCTGCGAACCGGCTTTCACAAAGTCGCTTTGCAGCTTTAAAAGGGGAGCGGGATTGTCATAGATCCATTTTTCTACACATACGCCGCTCGGCATACCGGCGTTCATCAGGTTTGTGGCGGTCGCGCCGTCCAGAAGCATGGGCAGTTTAAATGGAAAACTCATGGCAGTAAAGCATCCTTTCTTAAATAGCGGACGTTTCCGGTTTGGTTACATGGTTTCCGGTGCGGATATTTTGAACATGGAAAGTACATTGCAGATAACGGTTGAAGTTGTGGTGCAAAGGAACAATCTTGCGGCAGTCAGGCTTTCATTATCGCCCTTTACGCGGCAGGCGTTGTAGAATTTATGGAACAGCGTCGCGAGCGTGATGACATAGCGCGTAATGCGCGCCGGGTCGTAATCCTGCGCCGCGGTGATGATTTCGTTGGTAAACGCGGAAAGATGGCGAATCAGCTCAATTTCTTCCGGCGCGGTCAGCAGGGAAAGCTCTTCGTCGGTGCAGTCACGCGGCTGAATGCCGTCCTGAGCCAAAGCCTTTAAAATGCTGCAGATTCTCGCACGGGCATACTGTACGTAATAGACCGGATTTTGAGAATCCTGTTGAATTGCCAGGTCAAGGTCAAACTCCATCTGTGAAGTACTTTCACGCATGTTGAACAGAAATCTAGCCGCGTCCACCGGCACTTCGTCCAGCAGATCAGCTAGCTGAATTGCCTTGCCGGTACGTTTGCTCATCTTGACGACTTCGCCGCCCTGTACCAACTTTACAAGCTGCATCAATACAACGTCCAGTTTGTTTTCATCAATGCCGATAGCGGACATGGCACCCTTCATACGCGCAACGTGTCCGTGATGGTCGGCACCCCAAATGTCAATGCAGCGGTCAAAATGACGCTTTTCAAATTTATTGCGGTGGTAGGCAATATCAGCGGCAAAGTATGTCGGGTTGCCGTTCTGGCGAACCAGCACTTCATCTTTCTCCGCACCGAAGTCGGTCGCGCGGTACCATAGCGCACCGTCGTTTTCATAGGTCATGCCTTTATTTTTTAACAGTTCGATAGTTTCGGTCAGTTCCCCATCGTTGTGGAGTGTGCTTTCCAAAAACCACTCGTCGTATACAATTCCGTATTTTTGAAGGTCCGCCTTCATTTTGGTAATGTTCCGCGGCAGTGCGTAATCGACTAGCACCTTGCTGCGTTCTTCTTCAGAAGCGTTCACGAAGCGGTCGCCGTTCAAGTCCGCGAATTCCTGCGCGCGGTCTTTAATATCTTCACCGTGATAACCGTCTTCCGGGAATTCAATTGCGTCTTCGCCCTTGAATATCTGTAAGTAGCGCGCGCTCAGCGATTTTCCGAATTTTTCAATTTGGTTGCCCGCGTCATTTACATAGAATTCACGCCATACCTTGTAACCGGCAGCATCCAGTACGGCAGCCAAACAGTCGCCCAGCGCGCCGCCGCGTGCGTTGCCCATGTGCATCGGCCCGGTCGGGTTGGCGGAAACAAACTCCACCATGACGCGTTCACCTTTGCCAAAGTCACTGCGGCCGTAATCCTTGCCGAGCTTTTTGATATCTTTCAAGATTTCGGTGTAAAAATGTGTGTTTAAAAAGAAGTTGATAAATCCGGGGCCGGCAATTTCATAACGGTCAAAAAAAGAACCCTCCAAAGCGAGATTCTGCGTGATGATTTCCGCAATTTTGCGCGGCGCAAGGTGAAAAGCGCGTGCTCCCGCCATAGCGGCATTGGTCGCCCAGTCGCCGTGCGCACGGTCTGCGGGAACCTCAATGGAGAATTCAGGGAGTTCCACTTTCGGCAAATCACCTTTCTCCATTGCATGATTCATTGCGTTCACGATTGCGGCTCTTAAATCATTGGTCGCCTGCTGCACTAATTTTGACATCTTTGTTTGCTGCCTCCTTGATGGTAATATAGAGTTCATTGATACTCGCCAAGTCCGAATTAATATCCAGTGTGTAGTTTACTTCCAGTGTCCCGCCGCTGTCATCCAGCTTGCAGGCAACATCGTTGGTGTAGATGCCCACCATCAAGCTGCCATAGCCGGTGTCATACTGGCACAGGTGGCGCTTGCCCTTTTCCAGAATCATACGGGTATTGTCCGCGCCGCCGCGCATCAGCGTAACCTTGTTGCCGACTTCCACTTTTAAAATGGAAGTCCGCGCAAGCTTGCTGTTTTCCGTATTGTATTCCTTGTATATGATAAACCGGTTGGTGCCTTTTGTAATGTAGGAACCAAGGGTGGTCAGCTTTACTTCGCCTGTTTCACCGTCTGCCCGCTGCAGGCCGACGATTGAAATCAAGTAATTTTCCTGCATTTGTTACTCCCTTAATAAAGAATAGGATGGTTGGCTGACCTGTTTCAGCCGATGTCCACATGCTGTACGTTTTGCTTGATATTATGCCCCAAAAAGATGTCCGCAACCTGCGAAAATCCTTCTACCGTGTCACTGACAAAAAAGGTGGGGCTTCCTTCCTGCTTATTGCTGCACAGCAAACCTTGCTGCTCTAAAATCTGTTGGGCATGCAACGCCGCTTCCCGTCCGCTGTCAATCAGCGTTACGTCATCGCCCATCACGCGCGAGATGATTTTGCTGATGATGGGGTAGTGGGTACATCCCATAATAAGCGTGTCGACCTTCTGTTCCCGCAAAGAAACGAGATAACGTTCGGCCACCAGCCGAGTTACTTCGTCGTTTTCATCCACAAAACCGTTTTCCACCAGCGGAACAAACAACGGGCAGTCACGCTCGAATACTTCAATTTCGGGATCAATCGCGGCCAGCTCCCGCTGATAGGAGCCGCTTCGAATGGTTGCGGTAGTGGCGATTACTCCCACACGGCCGTTTTTTGTGGCGGCGGCTGCTGCCCGCGCGGTCGGCTTTAAAACGCTTGTGGCAGGCAAGTCCAGATTTTCAATGAGGTCGCTGGCTACGGAACTTACGGTTCCGCAGGCGACAATAATCATCTTCACATCGTTTGACCGCAAAAAGCCGATATCCTGTTTGGCATATTTTCGAATAATTTCACGGCTTCGGTTTCCGTAAGGAACACGTCCGGTGTCTCCGAAATACACAATCGTTTCGTGCGGCAGAATATTCTGCAGCACCTTTACAGCGGTCAAACCGCCGAGACCGGAGTCAAAAACTCCGATTGGTCTGTTGTCCATGCATGGGCCATCCTTTCCGAACGGGTCAAAAGTATTCCTTATTTTTCAAACGCAAGCTGAATCAGTTTATCCAACAGTTTCGGATAAGAAACGCCGCAGGCATCCCAAAGCTTCGGATACATACTGATGGAGGTAAAGCCCGGCAGAGTGTTCAGCTCGTTTAAGATGACCGCGCCGTCCGATTTGCGCACGAAAAAGTCAACACGCGCAAGTCCCCGACAGCCCAGCAGGCAGTAGGCGCGCTTTGCGACAGAACGAATTTTTTCGGATGTCTCTTCGCTCAGATGAGCCGGAATATAGAGTTGGGAGGTGCCGTTTGTATATTTGTCGTCGTAGTCGTAAAAATCGGCGGAAGGAGCGATTTCACCGACAACGGAAGCGTCCGGATGCGCGTTGCCCAAAACGGCGCACTCCACTTCCTGCCCGTCAATGTTCTCTTCCACAACGATTTTGGAATCTTCATGAGCCGCCTTTGCAACCGCCGCGTCCAGTTCTTCTTCACTGTGCACCTTGCTCACGCCCACGGAGGAACCCGCGTTGGCGGGCTTTACAAATACCGGGTAACCGAGACGCGCGTTGATTTTGGTCTTGATTTTGTCCGCGCCGGTTTGATAGTTTTCCGCAAAGAACCACAGGTAATGTGCCTGCTCAATATTGACCGCCGCCAAAAGGGTGTGGGTGACCGCTTTGTCCATGCAGGCCGCTGAAGCGAGTGTGCCGCAGCCGACAAACGGAATGCCGCTCATCTGAAAAATACCCTGAATGGTGCCGTCCTCCCCGTTTTTGCCGTGAAGCACCGGGAACACCGCGTCCACATGGATGGTTTCAAAACCGTTGGAGCCGTTTACCACAATTCCGCCAATACCCTTATCCGGGGAAAGAAAAGCGGAGCGGTTACTTGGGTCACACTCCCAATCACCGTTTGCAATATTCTCGACCGGCCCGGTGTACAAATACCAGCGCCCGTCCTTTGTGATGCCAAGGCAGGTAAGATCGTATTTATCTTTCGGAATGTTGTTGATAACCGATGTTGCGGAAAGACGCGAAACTTCGTGTTCCGATGAACAGCCTCCAAAAATTACTGCAATATTTAATTTTGACATGAACAATACCTCCGCATAAATATTTCAAATTACTGTTGTTTTTCTTCTCATTGATATGTGTAAAAATTACGCATAATACTACAAATACTTATCATACCACAGGAATGTTCCGTTCGCAATTACCAGATGCGTAAAAATAGGAAAAATCCTTCTATACTTTGACACTTCATCCAATAAATGAATTGACAGCGGGCAGTTCGTCCTTCATAATGGTAGGAAAGAATGTACCTCTCCGAATCGTGCAGAAAAAGAGAGGAAAAAATTTCCGTAAAGCTTTATCTTTGATAGTAGGAGCTGACAAAATGGATTGGATTGAACGCCTAAATGGTACGATGGTTTATATAGAGGAGCATTTAACGGATGATATTGATTATGAGCAGATAGCGAAAATCGCCTGCTGCTCGTCCTATCACTACCAGCGAATGTTTTCTTATATGGCAGGTGTGCCGCTTTCCGAATATATACGCCGCAGAAGAATGACAATGGCGGCTGTGGAACTGCAGAGCGGTAAAGAAAAAGTGCTGGATGTCGCGCTGAAATACGGGTATGATTCACCAACAGCATTCAATCGTGCTTTTCAGAAAGTGCATGGCATTACGCCGTCACAGGCAAAGGAAAGCGGAATCATGGTAAAAGCGTTCCCGCCAATCAGCTTCAAAATAACAATCAAAGGAGAAGCTGAGATGAATTACAGAATTGAAAAGAAGGAAGCGTTCCGAATCATTGGGGTATCTACACCTCTATTTAAAGAGGTTGAGAAAAACTTTTTAAATGTACCGAAGTTTTTCAATGAAACCGCGGCGAACGGAACGATTCAGAAACTTGCGGGCATGATGAAAAATGAGCCGATGGGTATCCTCGGCGTGAGCGAGTGTAACAATCAGGAAGACTGGAAATATTATGTTGCCGTTGCAAACCGCGACGATTCCGCCGAAGGTTTTGAGGAATATGTCATTTCTGCATCTACCTGGGCGATATTCCCCGGCGAAGGCGTTATGCCGGCATCCATACAAGAGCTGGAAAAAAGAATCGTAACGGAATGGCTGCCGACTTCCGGCTATGAATACGCAAATTCACCGGATATTGAAGTGTACTTGAATGAAGATCCGAAAAACGCGAAGTATGAAGTTTGGATTCCGGTAACCCCAAAAGCAGCAAAATAGAATATTCGCGGGAAGTGTCTGTCCGCCGAATTTTAGAAAACGAGCTGCCTCAAAACGAGTTCCTATGATTCCTTGGGAGTTGTATGAAATCGTTGCGGCGGCTCTTTTTTGTGAACAAATTTCGGATACCATTTACAAGCAGTCAAAAATTGTATATACTATAGTCAGTTAACTTTAGAAAACGTCCAAGAAACAGGCATAAAATCTTTGCTATATGGATTTTATGCCTGTGGATTGGTTCTGTTTTCAAATGAACTGACTAAATATGATGTTTCTATTAATATGATATTACAATGGGTTTCTATACAAAAATAAGCAGGAGTGATTTTTTTGGAGCAGCAGGCATTTGATCTTATCGCGGAAAAGGTTGGCCAGGCACTCGCGGCACAGGGATTTGAAAGACAAGCCGACGAAGTGAAGGAAGAAAACGGACATGCCGTCGTTTTTCTAAATGAAGGTGTAGCTTACAGCATATTGTATAATAAAGGTAAAAAGCGTTTTGAACTGCGCAGCACCACGGTTACGGAAGACGGACCGAAAAAAGATTGGAAATCCATTTCCGTGTGGCTGTTCGATCCGGATACAGATACTCTGACCGAAGCGGAAAGCATTGTAAACGACTTTGTCGAAACGATAGAAGGTCCGAAACGTATTGCTGTTGTGCAGCAGCAGGCAAAGAAAAAGAGCAAAAAAGACGACGAAGGCAACATTGATCCGCAGTTCTTTTTTAACCGCATGGCAGGAATTTTCCCGGAACTGAAGGATGAAATGGCACTTGAGAGGCAGACATACGGTAAACTGCGCAATGTAACCTTTGCCCAAAACAGCTTGGTTCCGAAAGTAGAGGCGCTGGCTTATCAGTATAACGGAACCGATACTTTTAAAAAAATGTGCGATTTGCTCAATGATATGTATGCAAACGGCGACATGGATGTGCGCTCCATTATCACCATTGTAATTTTCAATGGAATCGGAAATGAGCAGTCTCTTGAAAACATCGAAGCCACTTTCAGCGACGACCTGAAAAAGAGCTACGCCGCCGCGAAAAAATTAAGGGGTAAAGTTGTAAAGCCGGAAAAGAAGAAAAAACCGTCTTTGCAGCAAAAGTTTATGGCAGACACACTCAATGACATGAAACGGTAATCTTTTCTATACGGACTGTGCGCCTTGCAGTACCAAAACGGCGTGCAGTCCGTATTTTATGTGAACGCCATGCCAACAGGAAGGAAAAGCAAGTTACAAAATTATTTCAAAAATACTTGACCAACCGATTTTATTATGTTATGATATTTGTACCTCATAAAGGGGTATTTTTTTTGCGCCCTTTTCAGAGGGAGGCCGAGACCTTTACTGGTCTACAATTTTTCCGTATAACGGGAGGTGCCGTCATGAGAGTGAAAATTACATTAGCATGCACAGAGTGCAAACAGCGCAACTACAACACCATGAAAAACAAGAAGAATGATCCGGACAGGCTTGAAATGAACAAGTACTGCAGATTCTGCAAGAAGCACACTCTTCACAGAGAGACCAAATAAGGTCGGAGGAATAAGTATGGCTGAAAAGAAACCGAACGCATTTGTCAAAGCTGGCAAAAGTGGAGCTAAGTTTTTCCGCGACTGTAAAAGCGAAGTGAAAAAGGTTGTTTGGCCAACACCACAGGTTGTGTTTAAAAACACAGGCGTTGTATTGGTAACCATTATTGTGATTGGTGCGTTTATATTCGGTCTGGACACAGTACTGATGAAATTGCTCGGGCTGATCATGAATATTGCCAATTAAGCAAAGCGGAGGAATGACTATGCCGGAAGACGCAAGGTGGTATGTTGTTCATACCTATTCTGGGTATGAAAACAAAGTGGCATCTAATCTTGAAAAAACGGTGGAGAACCGTCAGCTTCAGGATTTAATTCAGGAAATTCGCGTACCGACCGAACTTGTTACCGAAATCAAAGATAACAAAAAGCGGGATGTAGAACGCAAAATTTTCCCGGGTTATGTTTTGGTTAAGATGGCCCTAACCGATGAGTCTTGGTATGTTGTTCGCAACATACGCGGATGTACCGGCTTTGTTGGGCCTTCGTCCAAGCCCATCCCGCTGACCGATGAAGAAGTCGCGAAGTTGGGTGTTGAACAAAAAACAGTTGAAGTTTCTTACAGTGTCGGCGATTCCGTTCGCATTGTTGACGGTCCGTTGGAGGGCTTTGTCGGTATTGTGGAAGAAATCGAACTGGAAAAGAACCGCGTCCGTGTTACAGTTTCCATGTTTGGACGCGAAACACCGGTTGAACTTGAGTTGGATCAAGCCGAAACGGTGGAATAATTATTTTGGTAATCAGCGGAAACTCCGCTCATTATGAGGGGCAGTGCCCCTGTGGGAGGATCGGGTTAAATAATCCGTTCCGCCATCTACCACGAATTTTGGAGGTGCAGTAAAATGGCTCAAAAGGTTACGGGCTTTATAAAGCTCCAAATACCTGCTGGCAAAGCTACCCCGGCGCCGCCTGTTGGACCGGCACTCGGTCAGCACGGTGTCAACATCATGGCGTTCACAAAGGAATTTAATGAACGCACAAAGAATGACGCAGGTCTTATTATTCCTGTTGTCATCACGGTTTACGCAGACCGTTCGTTTACTTTTATCACAAAGACTCCGCCTGCAGCCGTATTGATTAAAAAGGCTTGCGGTATCGAAAGTGGTTCCGGTACTCCGAACAAGACAAAGGTCGCAAAGATTACCCGCGAACAGGTCAAAAAGATAGCCGAGCAGAAAATGCCTGACTTAAACGCAGCATCTGTTGAGACAGCCATGAGCATGGTTGCCGGTACAGCACGCAGCATGGGCATTGAAGTCGTAGATTAATCACCCGGGTGGGAGGAACACGCAAATCCGATTTTACCACTCAATAGGGAGGAAAACCAATGAAACACGGTAAAAAATACGTCGACGGCGCAAAGCTGATCGACCGTTCAAAGCTTTATGATGCAAATGAGGCTCTTGATATTTGTGCGAAGACTGCTACCGCTAAATTTGACGAGACAATTGAAGTTCACGTGAAATTGGGCGTTGACAGCCGCCATGCGGATCAACAGGTTCGCGGCGCTATCGTTCTGCCGAACGGCACAGGTAAAAAAGTGCGCGTTCTTGCAATCTGCAAGGGCGACGCTGCGAAAGAAGCCGAAGCTGCAGGCGCTGAATTTGTCGGCGCAGAAGAAATGGTACAAAAGATTCAGGGTGAAGGCTGGATGGATTTTGACATTGTCATCACCACTCCGGACATGATGGGTCTTGTTGGCCGTTTAGGTAAGGTGCTTGGTCCCCGCGGCCTTATGCCAAACCCGAAGGCAGGCACGGTTACTCGTGAAATCGGCAAAGCTGTCAACGAAGCAAAAGCCGGTAAGATTGAGTATCGCTTAGACAAAACTAATATCATTCACTGCGCAATCGGCAAAGCTTCCTTCGGCGCAGATAAGCTCTACGAGAACTTTGAGGCTCTGCTCGGTGCTGTTGTAAAAGCAAAACCGGCTGCTTCTAAAGGCCAATACATCAAGTCCTGCGTGGTTGCTTCCACTATGGGACCTGGCGTTCGCATTAACCCGAACAAGGTTGGCTGATTTTGTTCTTGACAGCCCGTGTGGGCTGTGGTACTATAATTAAAGCTGTTCTTTTTCCAAAGACAGCAGGCGCAATTGCTTAATGGGATGATTCCCTGCCTGCCGAGGAGAGAGCTGATTACTTCTTTTTGTAATTATGCCCTTCCCGCGGTTTGTGTGGGAAGGGCTTATTTTATTTCTGTTGAATAAATGCGTATCCTGTTACTATGGAGGTGAATACATTTGCCAAGTGAGAAGATTTTAGAGCAGAAGAAGCAGGTTGTTGCAGAACTTTCCGAAAGCATTAAAGCTTCCTGCACAGGTGTCATTGTTAACTACAAGGGCATTACGGTTGCGGAAGATACAAAACTCCGTAAAGATTTGCGTGAAGCAGGCGACGAGTACAAAGTTGTGAAAAACACACTTTTGTCCCGTGCTTTAAAGGATGCCGGTATTGAAGGTCTCGATTCAGTATTAGAGGGTACGACCGCTATCGCATTCAGCAAAGACAATTATGTTTCCGGCGCACAAATTCTTGCAAAATTTGCCGATACCAACAAGAACTTCGAGATCAAAGCCGGCTTTGTTGACGGCGGCGTAATCGATGCAGAAGGTGTCAAGAATCTTGCAAAACTCCCGTCCAAAGAAGTATTGGTTGCTCAGGTGCTGGGTGGCTTGAATGCTCCGATTACCGGTTTCGTCACAGTGCTCAACGGTACTATGAAGGGTCTGGTTGTTGCATTGAATGCGATTGCTGAAAAGCAGGGCGCAAATGCATAATTCATAAAATTAAAACAAATAAATTTTTGGAGGTAACTATCAATGTCTGATAAAGTTGTAAAGTTAATTGAAGATGTTAAAGCATTAACCGTTCTCGAGCTTTCCGAGCTCGTAAAGGCTCTCGAAGAGGAATTCGGCGTTTCCGCTGCTGCTCCTGTTGCTGTTGCTGCTGCTCCTGTAGCTGCTGCCGCTGCTGTTGAAGAGAAAACTGAGTTTGACGTTATTCTCAAAGCTGCCGGTGCAAACAAGATTCAGGTTATCAAAGTTGTTCGTGAAATCACAGGTCTTGGCCTGAAGGAAGCAAAAGAAGTTGTTGACGGTGCTCCTAAGGCTGTTAAAGAAGGCGCTTCTAAGGATGACGCTGAAGCAATTAAAGCAAAGCTCGTTGAGGCTGGCGCTGAAGTAGAAGTAAAGTAATTTACTTTTCAATTGCATTGAAAATCCCTGCCGGTATTTTATCGGCAGGGATTTTTTGTGTCTTCTTCATTTTTCGATATGTTTATGTAAGCGGCGATTGATTGAAGATTCGTATAAGTTATAAGAAGGATTATTAGCATAGGGAAATAAGTTCTGTCTGCATGTAATCCAGCAGATTTTCAATAACTTTCTGGTCTTCCAGTGAACTGCGCGAGCTGCTTGTCAGTGTGCAGCAATCGTCATAGGTTGAAACCGACACCTGAAAATAGGGTGCATGCTTCACAGCGGTGGCAAAAAAAGCATCACAAACGGCAAGTCCTTCAAAGTGGAATGATTCCGGTTGCAGTACTCCTAAATTTGTGTAAGAAGTGACCGGTACGGTGAATAATTTACGAACTGCCCGAAACGGCAGAATCGGATACAGCAAATGAAGCAGCATGGGCCCTTTTAAGCAGCCTTTGCTGTTTTTCTGAGCCCTCGTTTGCGTGGAAACCTGTTTTAAAGTGTCTGCAAATCCGTCCCCGTCACGCACCAAAGCCTTGCAAATATAATTTCCGGTTAGGTGACAGATACCACATTCCTGATTGGGAAGGGCATATTTGCGCAAATCAACCGGGCAGGGAACTGTAATTCTTTCACGCCCCGTTATGTGGTGCAAAGCCCGCATATAGGCGGTCAGCAGTACATCGTTCAAACTGACGTGATTGTTTTTTGCATATCCTTTCAGTTTTCGAAAGGATTGCGGTTCTATGCGCCGCAGCGCTAAAAACGGCTGCCCGTTGCCGCCTTCCAACGGAAGAATCAGCGAAGCATCCAGCTTTGGTGTATCTGATTTTGAACAGAGAATTTCAAGCTTTTCTTTTCTGCTCAGATTTCGTAGGAGCTGGCGCAGACTTCTGTCTGCTTTTTGGGGCGAAATATCCGAATCGGCAGCGTTCCTTTTGTAATTGGAGTAAAAGTCGCTTAAAAGATACAAATAGTCTTTGAATCCGGCACCGTCGCATACCATGTGGTTGATGATCACGCAAAGAGTATCGCAGTCCGGTTCTTTCACCAGAAAAATCTTTAACTGCGGTTCACGCGAAAAATCAATAGCGGAAAGCAGAAGCTGTTCGCACGAATTTTCTTCGCGGCTTTGCACTTCCACAATGTGGACGATATCATCGGCTGTAAAATTGCGCTCCTGCCACCGGTGGGCCTTCGTGTTAAAACAACAGGAAAGCAGTGGGACTGCGCGAATGGATAAATCAACCGCACGTTTCAGCGCACTGACATCCAAATGACCGTCAAAACGGGTAAGCTGCCGGATAAACTGTTCCTGCACCGCATGATAAAAGTAATTCATGCAGTCAAACGGCTGCACCTGAATTTCGTCCGTTTTCATACTGGAACTCCTTTTTTTCCGGGTTCTATCGGTATTACTCTGCCAGCACTCGTACCGCGCTGCCGCCGTCTTCCGCCTTATACACTTCTATGTGTGCCGCAATGCGGCTTTTCAACTCGCTTACATGTGAAATAATTCCGATGGTTCGGCCCATTTTCTGAATCTGCATCAGTGCTTTCATGGCAGTATCCAATGTTTCCTGGTCAAGCGAGCCGAAACCTTCATCGATAAAAATTGAGTCGAGATGTACGCTTCCGGAGTACCCCTGCACCACATCGGAAAGGCCGAACGCGAGTGAAAGCGAGGCTAAAAACTGTTCGCCGCCGGAAAGCGTCTCAATCGAGCGTGTGCCGCCGCTGTATGCGTCAAGCACCTGCAAATCCAGTCCGCCCAAAGAGTTGCCGCCAGTGCTGCCCGTTATACGGTTCAGGCTGTAGCGCCCATGGCTGAAGGTGGAGAAAAACTGGTTGGCGCTGGACAGAATATCGTCGAGCATAATGCCCAGCACAAATTGCTGCAGCGGTATTTTCAGCGGATTTCTGCCGGAAAGCAGCTGTGAAAGGCGGCTGGCATGTGCATACTCGTTTTCCACTTCACCACCTGTTTTTGTTAATAACTCTAACTGCTTCAATGATTTTTCGGCAGCGAGAACGCTTTGCTGCAAACTGCCGATTTGTTGGCTCAACTGATCGTTTTTTTGCTGGGCTTCGGTTTGCCTGCGGCGAAGTTCTTCAAGGTCAGGTGGAACAGCACCCGCCAGTTCCTTTACAAGGACTTCCTTTTGCTGCTGTGCGGATTGCCTCGCTGTTTCATAAGTTTGAATGGTCTGTTCCAACCGGTCAAGTTCTTCATTTGACAGGCGCATCGACTCATAGTCGAGCTGTTTGGAAAGGTTCGCTTTCGCGGCTTCTTCCGTAAACCGCTTGGCGGCGGTTTCCTCTTTCTTGAGCGCTTCCTGATAGGTTTGCAGGGCAGAAGCGAAATTTGCTTTTGCTGCGGCAGCATTGCTTTGCACGGCGGAAAGGTTCTTCTCCAGTTCATTGGCTTTTTCGGTCAACTGGGAAGCTTGTGTTTCCTGCTCTTTTAAATAGGACTGAATAATAGTAAGGTCACGGCGGTCACCGAGTCCTTTTGCGATTTCCTCTGCGGCGGCGTGCAGGCCTTCGGCTTCCCGTTCCAAACGGATCCGTTCCGCTTTGCAGATTTCCGCTTTATTTTGTGCCTGCAAAAGCTCATCCTTGCGTTTGTTCAGCAATTCCTGCGTTTCCTGTAACTTTTTGCCCGCCTGTTCCGCTTTTGCGGCAAGCTCTTTTGCTGATTTTAACTCTTCGCTCACTTCATCCGCACTCTTGGTAATTTTTTTGCATACTTCCAGCTGTTCAGAAAGTTCCGCGTGCTTTTGCTCCTGCTTTAGTTTTGCGGCAGCCGCTGCCAGACTGATCTTTTGAAAAGCTTTTTCTTCCTCTGCAATGGATTTTCGCAAAAGCTCCATCTTTTTTTCGTCGTATCCAAGTGCGGTTTTGGACGCGGGAGACGGGTGATGCACCGAGCCGCATACGGGGCAGGGGGCACCTTCCGTCAATGTTGCCGCCAGCATGCCGGAAAGATTGCTGCGTATGGCTTGCTCCGCTTCTTGTAACTGTGCGCGCATGGCCTGCAGCTTTACTTCGCCTTGCTGTTCGCGCTGTTCGGCCGCTTTGTACTCCTCATCCAATATCAAAAGTTCCTTACGAAGCTGCTCAAGAGTGCTGAGTGCGTCAGCATCCGCCTGCAGCCGTTGTACCGCCGAGAGGTACTCCGGCAGTTTTTGAATTTCTTGCTGTGCATTTTTTATGTAGGTCTCTCCGTTTTCTACGCGCTTTGTCGCGGCGGCAACCTGTTCAAACGCGGCTTCTTCCAGCTTTGCTTGTTTTTCCGATTCTTCGTTTTTATCTTTGAGCTTTGATTTTGTATCATTTAAACGGAGAACATCTTGATAGGCGGCTTCCAGTTTCGCAATACTCTGTGCAAGGGAAAGTGCTCGCGCGCGGTAAACTTCAATATTCTGTGCTTCCTTTTGGGCGGTTATAAGCGCGGCGGCGGTTTCCTGCTCTTTTTGTTCCGCGGACTGCTTTGCAAGAAACTTCATCTGTTTTTCCTGCTTTGCCGATTGTGCCGCGGAAAAATAAGGATACACCTGCTGCACCAAACGGCCTTGTTTCAGCTTTTCCGCGCTTTCACACATTTGCTCCGCTGACTGCTCCAGTTGGGTAAGCTGCTGTTCCAGTTTGGTAAACGTTTCAAATTTACGGCTCAGTTCGAGCGCTGCGTTCAGTGCCGCGTTTTTCTTTTGAAGCTGCTGTTTGAGAATTTCAAAAGCGGTCTGTGATTGTTCGAATTCTGATTTTATATTGTTGTATTTTTGCCGGAGTGCTTCTTCGTCGTCTGCTTCCTCCCGTTCCAGAATGGATTTTCGCTCGGCGCGCAGTTCTCCCGCTTTTTGCGATAGGGCGTCCGATTTGCTTTTCATGACCTTCGCAACATCCGACCAAAGCTTTGTGGCAAACAGCGTTTGCAGAATATCTGCCTTGTCCACAGAATTGGCGCGCAGAAGCTTTAAAAAATCGCCCTGTGGCAGCACGATGACCTGTGAAAACTGTTCGCACGAGAGGCCCAGAAGCTCCTGTGCACATTCGCGCACACTGGTTTCACTGCATTTGCCCAAATTCGGCATAAGCTGCCATTCACCGTTTACCAGCCGGTAGCAGCCATGCTCCTCCCGAAGTTCCCTGCGTCCGCTGCCGCGAACAAGATGGATGGACTGCGAACGACGGAAGCGGTAGCGTTCACCGCCCAGAAGAAAGTCAAATTCCACAAAGGTATCCAGACTGTCCGGCGCTCCGGTACTGCGCATGCTGTTCCAGCTTCGGCGGCCTCCGGTTGCTTTGCAGTACAGGGCAAAGCACATTGCGTCCAGAATGGTGGTTTTTCCGCCGCCGGTCGAACCGGTAATCAAAAAAATGGAATGGTTGCCAAGCGCAGAGAAATCGACCGTTGTGCGGTTGATATAGGAGCCAAAGGCCTGCATAGTAACACAAATCGGTTTCATTCCATCACGCTTCCTCTACAAATTTGTGGAAAATAAAAGACCCATCTCCCTTGCCAAAGGGAGATGTCGTCGCAACGACAGAGAGATTAGAGCTCTTTATTCCAGTTCGCTCGTTTTCACTTCGTTTAATGCCTGCAAAAAGAGCGCACGGTCATTTTCGTCCATTTCCGCTCCGCAGATTTGTTTCATAAATTGTTCAAATACCGTGATTTCGTCAATTTTACGGTGCAAAAGCTGTTCGCGCAGAACAGAATCCCCACCGGCTGCTTCCGCCGGATTCAGCCAGTCACAGCTTACCGAAAGCAGATTTGGGTAGCGGGTACGAAGCTGCTCTGCCGGCATATACACGGGGTTCTTGTCCGTTACGCGGATAAACAAATAGTCTTTATCCGTTTCCTGCGGTTCCCGTGTCAAAAGCTCCATCATTGTTCCGCTTATGGTACGCATATCGTGCAGCGGTTTTACCGGAAGCTCCCGAATCTGAAAATCCTGCATGCCGATTTCCAGCATGGTCAGAGATTTTCGCTGATGTTCCTCATCAAAGGAATATTTCAGCGGTGAACCCGAATAACGCCCGTGCTCGCCGGCACGCTGCGGTGCGTGCAAATGTCCGAGCGCGACATAATCAAACCCGTCAAAAACAGCGGGATTTACTTCACCGCTGCCGCCCACATACACGGGACTTTCAGAGTCCGAGATTTTTCCTCCTGCCACAAAGCAGTGAGACACCAGAATGTGCAGCACATTCGGCCGGAACGTTTTTTTGATTTCGTCCAGTATGGCTGCGTAAGCGTCCTGAAAGCCGTGAATGTCGTCATTATGCAAAAACTGCCGCACCATTGCGGGTTCGCAGTAGGGCAGCAGATAAATATCAGCCGTTTCATCACCGGCTTGAACCGTAAGAGGAAGAAAAGCATCTTCCAGGCGCGCGGCAATAAAAATTCCGCTTTGGCGTAAAAGAGGCGCTCCAATCGCGATGCGGTCCGCGCCGTCGTGATTGCCCGCAATGACCGCAAGCGGAATTTTCAGTTTATGTATCTCCGCAATCACATAGTCGAACAGACGGATTGCTTCCACAGGGGCAATCTGCCGGTCAAAAATGTCTCCCGCAAGCAGGATGCAGTCTGGGTGTTCCGATTTTGCCGCGGGCAGGAATACATCCTTTAAAAAGGCTTCCTGATCCGGCAGCAGAGAACGTCCAAAAATCATTCTTCCCAAATGCCAGTCGGAGGTATGCAGCAGTTTCATCGTAACCCCCCATTTTATCTTCGACACAAAATTACCGTTTTGCGCTTTTTCCTATATCGGATTGGTTAGCGGCTACGACGTTGTTAAACAAGGCAAAATGCTTTGCTGTAACAACTCGGTCAATATGTAGTGAGCCAAAGAACCATTTTTCATAAGTTACGGTTTTTGTGATTTCTTCAAAATATACTTCAATCTGTGTTTTATCCAGTTTGCTGTTGTTTTGCAGCGCGCGCACACGCGGGGAAGGTTCATGCGTAATGATGTAATCTACGGTCAGATGGTGTTTGTACAGGTTATCGACGCCTTCATGCATTTCGCTTATCGTGGGCATTTCCTGTTCCCACCATTTGCCCGCATCAATGCGCATGGCCTTGTCGGTACTGGCACCGCCGCCGAACGTAAAGATTTTTTTGCCCTCCAGCTCATAAACCTGTCCGCGCATCAAATGATACACGTTTCCGCAGATATTCTGAACCTTGCCGCCGTTCCACTCGGTTACCGGATATTTGGCGAGCAGATCGAAGTTTTCATGCGTGCCGTCAATAAACAGGATATTGAATTTTTTCTTTCCCAATTTTTTCAGAAGTTTCTCTTCCTGAGTGCTTCCGTCCCAAATAAATCCAAAATCTCCGCATATAATTAAGCTGTCGCCCTTTTTCAGCTTATGAATTTTCGCGTCATCAAACCGGCATAACTCACCGTGTAAATCTCCGGTTACATAAATCAAAGTCAATCCCTCCGATAAAAAATAAAATTAAATTAAGACTTTGTTACTTCTCTTTATCTTTTGTTCAAGAACTGTTATACTAAAACATATATTATTATCATATCACATTGGAGGCAAAAGTTCCATGAAAAAAAAGCTCTTCTCGCTGATTACCATAATTTTAACGGTGTGTATGCTGCTGCCGTCGTTGTCGGTGGGCGCGGCAACCTATAAAATTGACTTTGAAACAACCGCAAAGGCGTTGGAGCTTATTAATTTGGATACAGGCACCATTGTTTATCAAAAAAATGCGGATCAAAAGATGTACCCGGCTTCCACTACCAAAATTATGACCTATATTATTACGGTGGAAAAAGTAAAAGACCTCAATTCACAAGTTACCGTATCCAAAGACGTTGTGGATCAGCTTTTGGGTACCGGAAGCTCGCTGTCCGGCATAAAAGAGGGCGAAACCCTCACGGTTTTGCAGCTTTTAAACTGCATGATGGTTCCGTCCGGCAATGATGCCGCGCTGGTTTTGGCAGATTATGTGGGCGGAGGAGACGTCAGCCAGTTTGTCGACATGATGAATGCCAAAGCAAAGGAACTTGACTGCAAAAATACGCATTTTGCCAACCCGCATGGCCTGCAAGATGAAAATCATTACACCACGGCGGACGATCTGTCTAAAATCGCGCGGTACGCCATGACGCTGCCGCATTTTGCTGAAATCACCTCTCAATTGTATTATACAATCCCCGCGACCAACAAATCACCAAAGGCGCGCACAATCAATACTACCAACGGACTTTTGGATCCAAACAGCAAGTATTTTTACCAATATGCAAAGGGAATCAAAACGGGAAGTACAGATGAGGCCGGATACTGTTTGGTTTCGGATGCGACGAAAGGCAGTTCCAGCTACCTTTGTGTTTCACTCGGTGCGCCGGAGGTGGATGCCAAGGGCAATACGGTGTCCCCGAACGGTTCGTTCGTGGATACGAAAAAGCTGTATCAGTGGGCGTTCAGCAATTTAAAGCTGAAAACGGTTATTAACAATACCGATAAAATCGGTGAGGTAAAGCTTCAGTATGCATGGAATAAAGATACCCTGTCACTTACGGCGGAGAAAAGCTATTCCACCATTCTGCCTAATGATGTGGACGCGTCCAGTGTCCTTGTTACCAAGCATCTTCCCAAAAGCGTGAGCGCCCCAATTAAAAAAGGGCAGCCGATTGGTACGGCTACGCTCAGCTATGCGGGGCAGGAGCTGACAACCATAAATTTGGTGGCTGCCGAATCGGTTGAGCGCAGCGAACTGCTGCACTCGGTGGATGCAGCAAAATCGGTATTTACTTCCACTTGGTTTTTGGTTATCGTGGCGCTGATCGTCATTTTGCTGATTATTTATATCATTCTTGCAGTGGTTTATAACCGCCGGAAGAGGAATCTGCGCCGCGTGAAAAAATACAGAAGAATGTAAATATTGTATAATATGAAAAAAGGAATCACCGTAAACGAGCAGTTTATGGTGATTCCTTTTTAATTTTATTCGGTTAAGTTTGCCAGAAGAATTTCCAAAACAGCCTCTACCGTTTTCCTGTTTTTGGGGGAGAGTTGTTCAATTTTTTTGGTAAGCTCATTTGTTTTATTCTTTTTTCCGCTTGGTGTTAAATCCTGTAAAAGCTGATCTGCTGAGATATTTGTTTGCTCAATTACACGCAGAAATGTTGTAAATCCGGGAGAACGCTGGCCCCTTTCAATTAAACTCAGATAGTTTGTGCTAATTTCAAGTTGCTCCGCAAAGTCAGCCTGCGAAATATGATGCTGCTTTCGGTAGTTGCGGATTTGTTTTCCGATATTTGCGTTGTAGTCCATTTCCATTGCCTCCTTTTTACTGATTCGTTGTTACGGTTACCGCCGATGTTCGGTTACCAGGCTTGAGGTGTGCACGACTGCCGGCTGAATCTTACAATATATTCCTCAACGTTAGTATAGAAAAATATCCTTTTGGCAAACACAAACATATTGTATATATATTGACATATTGTATGTATAAGTGCTAAGATGTATAAGTCATTTGTGAAATATGGAACAAAATTTTAAATTCTTGCTTTCATATTATGATAATATATGCGAACAGATAAACAACAAAAATGCGTCGAGGCAAATATCTCATACAAATTATCTGCTGCTAAACAAAGGAAGCGTAAAATCCTCAATGAAAAATATTTCGATTCGTGCTGGAATGCTCTTTTCAACTTGCGTATCATTTGTAATGCTATTGATTGTCGGGTTTTCCTGTTTTTGGATTTCAGGGCAGACAAAAGCGGACATTTCCTCATACAGAGGTTTATTGATCGGTGCACTGATTGCCGCACTGGTGATTGTCTTTGTATGCAATGCGCTGGTTGCAAAGAATGTTTTATCGCGTGTTAAATCTGTCATGCGTGCGCTGGAAAAGATGGAAACAGGTGACTTGTCCGAAGATACAGAGCATAAACCGTCTCACGATGAAATCGGAAGGCTTTTCAGTTCGTGCGCGAATGTGCGGACAAAATTAAAACGATACAACGATTATATCGGTGAAATTACCGCGGTGCTCGATCATATGGCGGACGGCGACATGCGCATTGTACTTACGCATGATTATGCGGGTGAGTTTTCACGTGTAAAGCAGGCACTTGAAAAAATATATGAAACGCTCAACCGCACGCTTTTGGATATCAGCTATTCTTCCGAGCAGGTAAAGGTCGGTGCTGGGCAGGTTTCCGATGCGGCACAGGCGTTAGCACAGGGCGCAACCGAACAGGCCAGTACCGTTGAACAGCTTTCCGCTTCGATTACCGAGGTTTCGGGAGATGTGCATAAGAACGCTTCCGATGTCGTGTTAGCAAATACCTATGTAAAAGAAACGATGTCTTTAGTCAGCGTAAGTGATCAGCAGATGAAAGAAATGCTGGTTGCCATGGAAAAAATCAGCAGCGCATCCCAGAAAATACAAAACATCATCAAAGTGATTGATGATATCGCGTTTCAGACGAATATTCTTGCGCTGAATGCTGCTGTTGAGGCGGCAAGGGCGGGAAGCGCCGGCAAAGGCTTTTCAGTTGTTGCTGATGAGGTGCGCAATCTAGCCTCTAAGTCCGCGGACGCATCAAAGCAGACCAGCAAGCTGATTACAGAGGCGATTACCGCTATATCGGGCGGTTCACAAATTGTGCAGAGTACGGCCAAGGCTTTGGAGGATGTCTACGGAAAAACACAGATGGTACAGAATATTATCACTGATATTGACAAAGCTTCTTCCGAACAGGCCGCGGCTATTGCACAAATCACAGTTGGTTTGGAACAGGTATCCTCCGTCGTACAGACCAATTCGGCAACCGCCGAGGAAAGTGCGGCGGCAAGCGAAGAACTGTCTGGAATGGCAGATATGCTGCACAAAGATGTGAGCAAATTTAAACTGAACAAAGAAAACTCTTCCAGTCAATCTGTTTGTGCATGATATAGTCAATTCATTTGAAAACAAGACCAATCTCCAAGCGTAAAATCCATATATCAAAAATTTTGCGCTTGCCTCTCGGATGTTTTCTGAATTCAACTGACTATAGCAGGAATTCCTGCAACAGGGACTCTTATTAAAAATTATAATAAAAAATTCACGCGAAAGATAGCATCAGCCTTTCACGTGAATTTTTTTATTATCCGAATTATAGGTGAATTTAAAAATATCTTTTGTCTGATTTGGTCAATTTAGTCCCTGTGCCCCAACCTGACCAAAAAGTTGGTTTACTTCGGCGCGCAGACCGCGGTGTTCCGGCTGAGAGAGGGTTTCGTCCTCCGCAACCATTGCACGCGCGATGGCTTGTGCTTGCTTTAGTAGTTCCATATCGTTCACCATATCAGCAATTTTCAATTCCGGCAAACCGTGCTGCCGGGCACCAAAAAAGTCACCGGGGCCGCGCAGCCGCAAATCTTCGTCCGCAATGCGAAAACCGTCGCTTGTCTCACACATTACGCGAAGGCGTGAAACCGCTTCCTCGTTCTGCGCGTCCGAAACAAGAATACAGGTGGATTTTTCTGTGCCGCGCCCGATGCGTCCCCGGAGCTGATGCAGTTGGGAAAGCCCGTACCGTTCGGCGTTTTCAATCAGCATGACGGTTGCGTTCGGTACATCCACACCTACCTCCACAACGGTGGTGGAAACCAGAATATCAATTTTTCCGGCGGAGAAATCCGACATGAGTGCTTCTTTTTCCTTTGGCTTCATTTTGCCGTGCAGCATGGCAATTCGGTCATTCGGGAACCATCTTTTCCGCAAGTCGTCGGTATAGGTCTGTACAGAGGCCATGTCGTTCTGCCCGTCTTCAATCAGCGGGCAAATAATATAACACTGCTGCCCAGCGTCAATGTGCTTGCGCAAAAAGCGGAAAGCCCGTGCGCGCTTGGAGCTGTTAATGGCATACGTATCAATTTTTTGTCTGCCGGGCGGCAATTCGTCCAAAACCGAGAGGTCGAGGTCACCGTAAATCATCAGTGCCAGAGTGCGCGGAATAGGGGTAGCGGACATAATCAGCATGTGGGGATGGGGTCCCTTTGATGCCAGGGCGGCACGCTGTGTAACACCGAAACGGTGCTGTTCGTCGGTTACCACAAGTCCAAGATTCTGGAATTCCACCCCTTCGCTCAGCAGGGCATGTGTGCCGATCAGTAACTGGATTTCGCCGCTTTTCAGCCGTTCCAGAAGAACGCGGCGTTTGGCGGCAGTAACGGAACCGGTGAGCAGCGCAACTTGAATACCGGCGGGGGAGAGAAGCGCCTCGAGTGAGCGGTAGTGCTGCTGTGCCAGAATTTCGGTTGGCGCCATCAGCGCGGCCTGCATGGAGCATTTAATTGTGCAGTAGCACAGCGCGGCGGCTACTGCGGTTTTTCCGGAGCCTACGTCACCTTGAACCAGACGGCTCATGGGATACTTTCCCCGCATATCCCCAATGGCTTCACGCACGGCACGGCGCTGTGCGTTTGTCGGGGAGAACGGCAGCAGAGAGAAGAATTCTTCGGAAGCGTCGTGTGTTAAACGCAGGCTGCTTTCGGCCCGTGTTCGCGTTTTTAAGCGAAGCAAGCCAAGCTGCAGAACCAAGAGCTCTTCAAATACCAGCCGCTTGCGGGCAGTCGGTAAGTCCTGTATTGTTTCTGGAAAATGGATATTCATAAGCGCAAACCGCAGCGGGCAAAGCTCTTGCTCTTTCCGAATATTCTCAGGTATGGGGTCACGAATGGTTTCGGGCAGTAAATCAAATGCCGCCCGAACGGCATTCGCAATCATTTTGGAGGAGAGTCCCTCAGTTTGGCGGTAAATCGGGTAAACGCTTGGACATTTCTCCGCCGCGGCAAATTCCGGTGCACTCATTTCACGGCGGAGCAGATTGCCGGTTACCTTGCCGTAAAACACATATTCCGTTTCTGCCTGCAGCATGGTCATAATGTATGGATTGTTAAAATAGGTAATAACCATATCGCTCACACCGTCCGTTACCCGAACCTTGTAAAGCGTCATACCTTTGCGGATGCGCTGTTCAGTCGGTCGAAAAAGAACGGTTACCCGAATGGCACAGACCTCATTGAGCGGTGCTTCTGAAATCAGGTATGGGTGGCTCCAGTCCTCGTAATTTCGCGGATAAAAGCGTAGCAAGGCGCCGACCGTAGGCACACCAAGCCGGTAGAACAGCTTGGCACGCTTTGAGCCGACGCCTTTTAATTCTAATATATCTCGTTCAAATAAAGATGACATAATACGTAGTTTATTATTCTACAGAAAGGATGAAGTAATAAACAGGCTGACCGCCGTTTACCAGCGTGACCTCGACGTCATTGCCAACTTTCGCTTTAATCTGGTTGTACGCCTCTTCGGCCTGTGCTTCGGTAATCGTATCGCCGTAAATAATTGTGACAAACGAGGTGGAGCGGCTTACCATGCTCTTTACCAGTTTGGAAACGGTATGAACCGGATCTTTCCCGATCAACTCCATTTTACCGTTCGCTAGGCCTAAAATGTCGCCTTCTTTAATCTTGTGACCTCCAAATTCGGAGTCACGCGCCGCAAACGTTACCTGACCGGTTGCCACATTGTTTGCGGCATCCATCATAATAACTGTGTTGTTTTCACAGGAGGAGTCCGGGTCGTAAGCGAGCATGGCGGAAAGGCCCTGCGGAATGGTGCGTGTAGGCAGCACAATAACCTTGCGGTCGGTTACAAGCGGAACCGACTGTTCGGCAGCCATAATAATATTTTTATTGTTCGGCAGCACGATAACGGTTTTTGCGGGGGTAGCCAGTACGGCTGCTAAAATATCATCCGTACTCGGATTCATGGTTTGACCGCCGCTTACCACTTGCGTGCAGCCCAAATCGGTGAACAGTGTCCGCAGACCTTCTCCTGCCGCTACCGCGACGAATCCGATTTCTTCCGTCGGCTCCGCGGGGGTTAAGGGAACCGTTTTCGCTGCGGATGCTTTTGCCTGTTCATTTTCTTCCGCTGCGCGTTTGTGCTGTTCCTTCATATTTTCAACCTTAACGGTCAGCAGCTGACCGTAAGATAAAGCTTCCTGTAAGGCATTACCCGGATTTTCCGTATGAACGTGAACTTTGATGATTTCTTCATCGTCCACGACCACAACGCAGTCGCCGATTGTTTGCAGATAGGCTCGAAGTTCCTGCGGGTCTTTGGTTACTTCGGGATTGCGGCCAACAATAAATTCCGTGCAATAGGTAAAACGGATATCCTGATCGAATTCTGCGGCTGCGTTGCGGAAAAAGTCCGTTTCAACAGCTTCCGTCTTTTCTGTTTCTTCGTTTTGCAGGATAACTCCGTCTTTAAAGACGGACATCATGCCGTCAAAAATCAAGCAAAGTCCTTTGCCTCCGGCATCGACAACGCCGGCTTTTTTCAGTACCGGCAAAAGTTCGGGAGTGCTTTCCAGTGCTTCCGCGGCGCCTTTGCAGATGGCAGCCCAAACATAAACAGCATCGTCGTCGATTGCTGCCGCCGCCTTGCCTTTTTCACATGCAACACGTGAAACGGTTAAAATCGTGCCTTCCGTGGGCTTCATGACCGCTTTGTATGCGGCTTCGACTCCCAGTCCCAATGCGCTTGCCAGATTGCTGCCGCTGACAGAGGACATGCCCTCAATTCCTTTGGCAAAACCACGGAAAAGCAGGGAAAGAATGACACCGGAATTTCCGCGTGCGCCGCGAAGCAGGGCAGAAGCGGCGGTTCGCGCCACATCTCCTGCAGAATCACCTTCAAATTTTGCGAGTTCGCGTGCGGCAGAAACCATAGTCATGGACATATTGGTTCCTGTGTCGCCGTCCGGCACCGGAAAAATATTCAGCTCGTCTACGGAAGTTTTATTCTTTGCTATATTATTAGCACCTGAAATGATAGCATTTTTCAGGTCAATTCCGTTAATCACGTATCAGCACTCCCTCAGTATGCGGTTTGTGTGAGCATCATCCATAAAAAACCGCATAAATTATCTATTAAAACTTCATAATTATAACATAATTTTTTAATTTATTCAATCATATTATACAGCTACGCAATTCAATCACTTTTATACGGTTATCGGCCAAAGAGGATGGAAAAATAAAATGGAGAGCCAGACTTATCCAGCTCTCCAAGACGCAGTCCGAAAACTACGCCGCATTCCATAATTATATTATACAGTAACTGTAAATTTTATGCAAGTACTATCATCCATTTAAATAAATTGTAGGATTACAATTGATGCGTTACAATAAGTGAAAAAAAGATAGCGAATAGGAAAAGTCTGTGTTACAGTTAAGTTACCACACAAAACGGCACAGAAAGGAATCCTATTCGCTATGAACACA
>JAEWYE010000014.1 GCA_023458755.1 Bacillota bacterium
TCTGTCTGCTGCTGGCGGCTTCTGTGTGGGATCTCCGCAAGCGGATTATCCCGGACAGCATCTGCCTCCTGATTGCACTGACGGGGCTGATTGATTTCAGCCCCGTCAATCTTTTAGGCGTCCTTGCCGCACTGCCCCTGCTGATTGCCGCCCTGTGCAAGCCGGGGGGCATCGGCGGCGGGGACATCAAGCTCACCGCTGCCGCAGGCATGGTGCTGGGCTTTGGGGGATGCACGGCCGGATTGCTGCTCGGCCTGACAGCATCCCTCTTTTTTTATCTCATCGAACAGATTGTCAGACGGCTCCGCAAGCTGGAGCCGCAGAAAGCGTCACAGGCAGCTCTGCCTATGGCGCCGTTTTTGTCCCTCGGCTTTCTTGCCGTAACCATTCTAAAAATTGGAGGAAGCATCCTATGAAAAAAATCCATATCACCAGAAAAAAGACCCTCATCGTTGCCGGTGTCGCCGCTGTTTCACTGGCGGCAGCACTCATTCCCAAGGCTGTGAAAGCTGTGAAATATCGCAAACACAGCTCCGTTAGCTTCTAAATCACAACGAAATCAAGGAGGGAATTCCTATGAGTATTTTTAAGAATCGCACGGTTGTGGGTGTGATCTGCATCCTTTTGTCCCTGCTGATCTGCTTCGGTGTGACGCCGCTGTTCAACCAGTCCGTCAGCCAGAAAACCGAAATCGTCCGCGTCGTGAAGGAAATCAAGGCAGGCGAGGAAATCACCAAAGAGATGGTGCAGACCGTGGAGGTGGGCGGCTTCGGACTGCCTGAAAATGTTTTGCGACAGAGCGAATCCGTCGTGGGCAAATATGCCACAGCCGACCTTTCTGTTGGCGACTACATCTTAAACACCAAGCTGTCCGATACCCCGGCTGCGGAAAATACCTACCTTTACAATCTGGACGGCACCAAGCAGGCTATGTCGGTGACCATCAAGAGCTTTGCAAACGGACTGTCCGGCAAGCTCCAGAGCGGCGACATCGTGTCGGTGATTGCCCCGGACTACAAAAAGCAGGGCTCCACCGTGATTCCCGCCGAGCTAAAATATGTGGAGGTCATCGCCGTCACCGCAGGCAGCGGCTACGACGCCAACCAGCGTGACGCTGGACCCAATTCGCCTTCGGCGTCTGATGAACGAGAACTTCCTGCAACCGTGACCCTGCTGGTGTCCCCGGAACAGAGCAAGGCGCTGGCGGAGCTGGAGTCTGACGGCAAGCTCCACCTGTCCCTCGTTTACCGCGGCACGTCCGCCAACAGCGCCAAATTTACAGAGGCGCAGGACAAGGTGATTGCGGCGCTGTATCCTGCGGAGCCGGTGCAGGACAGCGCTTCTGAATCTCAGGAACCGAAGGAAAGCACTGCATCTGAAGCGCCTGCGGAAAGCGAGGTGCAGTGATGCTGAACTTTAAGAAAAAGGGCATCTTCACTCGCCAAGCCCCAAAGGAGGATGCCCCGCCGGAGCAGGAGCCGCAGGAAGGAATCCTTGCCGTTTGGGGCTCCCCCGGCAGCGGCAAAACCACCGTGGCAGTAAAAATTGCAAAGCACCTTGCCGACCGGAAGAAAAACGTGGTGCTGCTGCTCTGCGATATGACCGCACCTATGCTGCCCTGCATCTGCCCGCCCTCTGAGCTGGAGGGTGAGCATTCGCTGGGCAGTATTCTTGCCGCCGCCCATGTGACGGAGCCGCTCATCAAGCACAATCTGGTGACGCTGAAAAAGCACAAACACCTCACCATCCTCGGCATGAAAAAGGGTGAGAACGAGTACACCTACCCGCCCTATGAGCAGATCCAGGCACAGGAGCTTCTGGACAATCTGCGGAAAATCGCTCCCTTTGTTGTCGTAGATTGCGGCAGCTATATTGCCAATGACATTCTCTCTGCCGTGGCGCTCATGGAGGCCGACAGCGTTCTGCGCCTTGCGAACGCCGACCTGAAATCCGTGAGCTATCTCTCCAGCCAGCTCCCGCTGCTCCGGGATTCCAAGTGGGATGCGGAGAAGCAGTATAAGGTTGCCAGCAACGTGAAGCCTCGGCAGGCCGGGGAGCAGATCGGGCAGGCGCTGGGCTCTGTGGCCTTTACCCTGACCCATTCGCCGGAGTTGGAGGAACAGTATCTGGCGGGAAATCTGCTGGCAGATTTGTCCTTAAAGGACAGCCGCCCGTTTAGAAAAGAAATCGAAAAAATCGCAAAGGAGGTATTCGGCGTATGAAATTAGGCAAAAAAAGAAATGCGTCGGTGTTTCAGACCGCGCCGGTATCTGCGGCCGAAAGCGGAAATCAGTCATTATCCGCAGAACCGGAGCTGATCACCGAAATGGGCAATACCTCCGAACCCACGGCGGAGAGATTTGCAAACTTGCAGTTCGGTCCCGATGTGGATGTTTTGAATCCGCCGGATGAGCAGGAAGCCGCGCCGTTGCGTGACAACCGCGCGCTGCGTGCGCATGGCCTGTTCTTTACCCCGGAAACGGAGGGAAAGGACTTCTCCTCGGTGCTTACCGACGTGCAGGCATACATTTCCGGGCATTACAGCACCCTGCTCACCGAAGGCGGTGAGGACGCCAAGGCGCAGATGAAGCGCTACATCCAGAAATTCCTGCAGGACAACCGCATTTCCGTGGGCGGCATGAGCGGCGACAGGCTGGCTGATGCTCTCTACACTGAAATGGCGGAATTCGGGTTTCTGACCAAATACATCTTCGGCACCGGCATCGAGGAAATTGACATCAATTCATGGAAAGACATTGAGGTGCAGTATTCGGACGGCCGCACGGTCAAGCTGGAGGAACGCTTTGAAAGCCCTCAGCACGCCGTGAATGTGATCCGCAGGATGCTCCACATCAGCGGCATGGTGCTGGATAACGCCAGCCCCATCGTGCTGGGGCATCTCAGCAAAAATATCCGTATTGCCGTGCTAAAAAGCCCCATTGTGGACGAGGATGTGGGCGTGGCGGCCTCCATCCGTATCGTCAACCCGCAGAGTATGAAAAAAGAGGACTTTGTCCGAATCGGCACGGCGACAGACCCCATGCTGGACTTTTTATCCCTTTGTGTCCGTTACGGCATCTCGGTCTGCGTGGCGGGCGCAACATCCAGCGGCAAAACCACCGTGGCAGGCTGGGTGCTGACCACCGTACCGGACAACAAGAGAATCTATACCATTGAGAATGGCTCCCGTGAGCTGGCGTTGGTGCGGGAAAAGGACGGTAAGGTGGTCAACTCGGTCATCCACACTCTGACCCGCGACAGCGACAATGACCGCCAGCGCATCGACCAGACCAACCTTTTAGATTATGCCCTCCGTTTTAACCCGGACATCATCGTGGTGGGCGAGATGCGCGGCGCGGAGGCAAACGCGGCGCAGGAGGCCGCCCGAACCGGCGTGGCGGTGCTGACCACCATCCATTCCAATTCCTGTGAGGCAACCTACCGCAGAATGGTGTCTCTGTGCAAGCGCGCCGTGGATATGTCCGATGCGACCCTCATGGACTATGTCACCGAAGCCTATCCCATTGTGGTGTTCTGCAAGCAGCTGGAAAACAAGCAGCGCCGCATGATGGAGATTCAGGAGTGCGAAATCCTGCCGGACGGCACAAGGCGTTTCCGCCCGCTGTTCCAGTATGTGATCACCGAAAACCGCATGGAGGACGGAAAATTCATTATTGAGGGGCACCATGAGCAGGTCAATACCATCTCGGACAGCCTTGCCAAACGACTTTTGGAAAACGGGATGCCCCAGGCGGTCATTGAACGCCTGCGGAGAAAGGAGGAACAAATCGCATGACGACGGTACTGTTAATCGCCTGCATCGGCATGATCGCAGGCTCTTTTATTTTGCTTGGGCTGACCCCCATGGCGTTTACAAGCGCCATCTTCGGCAGGCTGACGGATCAGCCCAAAGCTCTTCGGGACGAAATCAACGAAACCACCCGAAGGAAAAAGAAATCCTATCTGCGCCGGGAAATTGCCGAGGTGCAGTCCATTCTCAAGGTCACTGGCCGGTCGGCGCGCTTTCCCATGCTCTGTGCCTTGTCCCTGCTGTTCTTCGCCGTGGGCGCGTCGGTCGCCGTGATGCTCTCAAACTTTTTTCTTGTCCCTGTCATGGCGGCTGGCTGTATGCTCCTGCCGTTCTGGTGGGTAAAGCTCACGGCCAGCCACTTCAAAAAGGACATTGCGGCGGAGCTGGAAACGGCGCTTTCCATCATCACCACGGCCTACCTCCGAAACGAGGACATTCTGACGGCGGTGGAGGAAAACCTCCCGTACCTGAACCCGCCGGTGCTGTCAGTATTTCAGAGCTTTGTGTCCCGCGTCCGGCTGGTCGACCCCGATGTGACGGCGGCGCTCCATGATGTGAAAATGAGAATTGACAACTCGGTGTTCCAGGAATGGTGCGACGCCCTCATTGCCTGCCAGCACGACCGCAGCCTGAAAACCACCCTGACGCCTATTGTCAGCAAGCTCAGTGATATGCGGGTGGTCAACGGTGAGCTGGAAACCATGGTGTTTGAGCCGAGAAAGGAATTCATCACCATGGTGGTCCTTGTCATAGGCAACATTCCGCTCCTGTATTTTTTGAATCAGGACTGGTACCACACGCTGATGCATACCCCGCTGGGGCAGGTAATCCTGACCATCTGCGCTGCCGTGATTTTCATTTCCACGGCGTTTGTGATCAAGCTCACCCAGCCCATCGAGTATCGAAGATAGGAGGACGCTCATGACAATCTATCTATTTTTATTCGGAGTCCTCCTATCGGCGGGGCTCTTTTTTGTTGCAGCCGACCTCTTGCATCTGCCCACCCTCGCCACCCAAAAGGCGATGCTGTCGGCAGGAAAGCAGGCCAAAGCCAAGCCCAAAACCACCGATGCCCTGCTGCGAAATGCCGCCGTCGGGCTCTCCCGGTATCTCCGCATGGATGCATACAAGAAAACCCGGATGGCAAATGTGCTGTCGGCGGCAGGGCTTTCCGACTCGCCGGAGCTGTTCACGGCAACGGCTATCGTCAAGGCGGCGGCTATCGGGCTGTGCATCATTCCCTGCCTAATGGTTCTGCCATTGCTGGCGCCCATTGTGCTGTTTACCGCCGTGCTGGTCTATTTCAAGGAAATCCGCAAGGCGGATGAGGCATTGGCAGCCAAGCGCGGGAAAATCGAACAGGAGCTGCCCCGTTTCGTGGCGACCATTACCCAGGAGCTGAAAGCCAGCCGTGACGTGCTGTCCATGCTGGAGAATTTCAAGAAAAACGCAGGCGAGGACTTTGGCGCCGAGCTTGACATCCTCACGGCGGATATGCGCTCCTCCAGCTACGAGGCGGCTCTAACTCGTTTTGAGGCAAGGTTCAATTCGCCCATGCTCTCGGATATCACCAGAGGGCTGATCGGCGTACTGCGCGGGGACGACGGCGGGATGTATTTTCAGATGCTGGCTCACGACATGAAGCAGCTGGAGCTTCAGCGGCTCAAAGCGCAGGCCATGAAGATCCCGCCGAAAATCCGGGTGTTCTCCTTTGCCATGCTCATGTGCTTCCTTATGACCTATATGGCGATTATTGTCTATGAAATCATCACATCCCTTTCCGGGATGTTCTAACAGGGAGGTGTGAACCAGATGACCGAACAGGAAATGATGACGCTTCTGCGTAAAAAGCTGGACAGAGGCATGGCGCAGTATCAAAAGGAATGGCAGCAGAAACCGGCCTCCGAGCTGGTAGAGCTGGCGAGTGAAATTGCCGCCGTGAAGTTTGTGTACGGAGAATTATCCGCAGGCAGCAATTCCGCCGAATATATGGAGTATCTGCTCCGCTTTGAAAATCCGCTGGAGGTGGTAAAGGATCAGTGGATTTCAGAGCAGACCGTTGATTTCAGCGAGGAACTCACCCATGCCCTTTGGACGCTGTGGGATAAGGGCGAATCGGAATCAGAGTATACCCTCGACCCGGAATATGCGCCTGTTTCCGCGGAGGAAGCGAGAATTACGGTGCGGGAATTTATTGAAGCCCACCCGAACGCATCGTTTGATATGATGACGCCGGGCGGGTATGTGTACCTGACGCCCGAAACCGCACAGCTTCTGCTCTCCGGCCAGAGTGTAAAGGGAAACCCCGGCAGCTCTGAATTTGCCAGAGATGTCCCCGCGGAGGAACTGCTGGAGCAGGAGATTTGCACCGCTGATTTCAGCAAGGGCGCATGGCGTGTGTTAAGTGACCACAATCCGGAACCGAGGCTGGAGCAGGAACCCTTTGAGCAGGGGGTGACCATGTGCTGAGAAAAATCCTGAGAAACAAGCGCGGCGAGGGCTACATTGACGTGGCGGTGCTGGTGCTGTGCGCCATGCTGGTCATTGCTCTTGCTGTGAAAGTGTTCCCCGTCTACATCCAAAAGCAGCAGCTCGACACCTTCGCCACGGAGCTCATCCGGGAGGCCGAAATTGCCGGACAGGTGGGCAGCGAAACCAGCCGCCGTGAGCAGCTTCTGCGGGAAAAGACCGGGCTTTCCCCCCATGTGGAATGGTCTGAAACCGGCAGAATCCAGCTGAACGAGGAAGTCACGGTAACGGTCACCTACCAGACCAACATCGGGCTGTTCGGCGGCTTCGGCTCGTTCCCCATTACGCTAAGAGCGGACGCGGCGGGAAAGAGCGAGGTCTACTGGAAATGACAGATAAAATCAAGCAAATCCTACGGGGAAAAGGCGGCGCGGGCTTTCCGCTGATCATCGCAATCACTCTGTCGCTGGTCATCATCTTCACGGGCATTTCGGAATATTTCCGGCTGATGATTGTGGCGCAGGGTGTGCGGGATGCGGTGCAGGCTGCTGTCATCTCCACCGTGGTGGAGAATTACGATGATGTGTATCACGGTGTGCGGGAGGGCTATTCCGGCGCCTACCAGCCCTATGCCGGGGATTTTGAGGAAAGCCTCGATTACGGCGATATTTATGACCGGCTGGACGGCATCCTCGGACTTTCCAATAGCAGCGGCTATCACGAAAAGCGCACTCCGGACGGCAAGCTGGAGTTTAAGGTCTGGAATCTGGACGTGGATATCCGAAATGCGCCCCTTGCCTCCGGCGACCAAGCCTCCGCCCGCTTTGAAGCGGACAGCACCATCCTGCTGGAGGTTCCCGTATCCTTTGGCGGGAAGCTGCTGCCACCTATGACCATCAAGGTCAAAACCAGCGCCGGATACACGCCTAAATTTTGACTGTTATAAAAAAGTTTTCTATAATATAGATAGACTTTTTGAAAACTTCGTGGTAGGGTGTGAAATAACAAGAGACTTATCAAAATATGGTAAATAGGAGGATGCTCTTATGAAAAATATAAATCCCAAGGTAAAGAAGTGGCTGGCCATCGCCGGTGGACTCGCCCTCTGTGCAGTACTGGTGGTGCTGATCGGACAGCGGTTCCAGACGCCGGATTCGGTGGACGATCCGCTCCCTTCCCAAAACTCCGAGGTGAGCGATGTGACGGTAGACCCGTCCGAGCCGGACAACACAGAGGAAGAAAAAGAGGTCACCGTAACCCCGCCCGATACCAGCCAGCCGGTGAGCACCGACAACGGTGCGGTTTCCAGTGGTACCGAGCAGACCATTCAGGGCGATGTGAGCAAGCCGGAATATACTGAGGAACAGCTCCAAGACCCTACGCAGAAGCCCAACGGTGAAAAGGTCACCGAGCCTCCCACGGCTGTCGACCATGACAAGGTGGAACAGCCCAAGGAATCCCCGAAAAGCGAAAGTCAGCCCCAGGGCGGAGAAACCAAGGACGGCAAGATTTATGTGCCGGGTTTCGGGTGGATTGAGGATGAGGGCGGCGGCGGTCAAGGCACCGTTGGTGAGAGTGACGGCGATATCAACAAGCAGGTCGGCATTATGGATTAAAACAAAATACTATCTAAGGTACGGTTGAAAACACCGTGCCTTTTTATTTTGCCAAAAGGAGGTCAGGATGAAAAAATTACTTTTGAGGGTTTTGCCGCTGTTCCTCATTTTTTGCCTGCTTTGTCCGATGACTGCGCTTGCCGACACTGGCGGCAGCGGGAACATCGACGGCGGTGGCGGCGGGATGGGTCAGGGAACCAGTACCAACTCATGGAACGGCGGCAACGAAGGTGTGCGCGTCACTGTGGTTCGTGCAAGTGACCATGCGGTAGTAACTACACCAATTGATTTAACCAACAAATCTCCCAACAACATCCAAGTGCATTTTGGAAAAGTGAGCAAGCTGCAATATACCACAGGCAGTGGGCTGACACCAACTACAAGTAAATATCAATATATTAATCCGCCACAAGCCATGCCACGGATTATCAGTACGAATGGCAGTAATAACATTGAAGCCATCAAAAGATATTTTTGTTCAGAGTACATCGTTCAAATGATTGCAAACCACACAGGCATGAATTACGATGTCCTCATCGGCGGCGAGTACAAGATCCTTTTAGAGCCCATCGCCTACTACAAGTTTGAGGGTACCATGATTGCTACCACCGCTACTGAAGCAGCGCTCTATGATGAGCAGACAAGCGGTCTGCTGCGAAAAAGGATGGTATCTCTTACCCACAAGAATCTGCCCCTTGCCATGTTTTTGGAGGTAAGCGATCTTGGCTATCCCGCATGGGGAGGCAGCAAAACCAGCGCCGCCACCAATGCGGATATCAAGTCCAGCCTTGGGCTTGGCATCGTCCGCTTTGAGGAAAAGCCGGAGGAACCGCAGATTGACGCCTACGACTATGAGTACCGGGTCAACACCGACGTCATCACAGCAGTGCGGATCAGCGGCGGACAGTCAGATCCCGACAGCCCCACCCGCGTCAGTTTCAATATCGGCGGTCAGACCTACAGCGTGGGCAATGTTTATTACCCCGAAGGTGACAGCCAGCTTGCGTGGGTGAAATGGAAAACCCCGGATACCGAGCAGAACATGACCATTGAAGTGACGGTGTCCGGCCCCGGCAGCACGGCAAAAACAACCCTCAACGTAAAAATCGTTGACCTTGGTAAGAACCCAACGCCCAATCCCGTGGCAGATGACCGCAACGACAGCTTCTCACGTGCTTCTGTTCCAAGCAGAGTGGTAAAAAGCACGGCAAGCTGGAGTGTCTGGCGTCCGTGGTGGCAGGAATACTGGGTATGGCATGGAGATGACGAGGATGGATACTGGTGTGACCATGGATGGTGGGAATTTGATCTGAATCGCTACAGCGCCAGCCTGACCGCCAACATGAGCATCCAGTGCGATGATAAAAATCCCACCGCCAGCGGAAGAACCATGAAGTCGGGGTACGGTATCAACCAGACCGTCACCGGGAGCATCAGCTCCAGCCAAAGCTCGGCGGTTACCCAGCCGCAGAACGCGGTCAGCTATTTCCCTGAATTCGGCTACAAAACCTACTGGCGGCTGTTGGAGCGGATGGGTACAGGGCAGTTTGAGTTTCAGAAAAATCCCTATTCCACCTACAAAAACCGCACCCATTTCAGCCCCATCTGGATGCCGGACGGTGCTTATACCGTCAACACATGGCTCATAGATGCGTGGACGCCCGATGGGATGCTGTCCGCCAACCTGACCGACAGCCTGACCATAAAGGGCAATCTGTGGCAGGATTGGCACGCCGGTCCCATCCAGCCGTAAAGGAGGGACGAGGATGGCATATGAACGCATTGAGGCTCCCAAAGGCAGCGTGTACCACTACACAAAAACGGATCGGCTGGAGGCAATTCTCAAGGATGGCCGCATCCGGCGGTTCGGAGATCAGGAGTGCTGGTTCTGCACCTCTCTTGCGGATACCCTGCGGCTTATGGAAATGACCGTCATGAAGGAGGGGCATCCTTACGTTGATACGCAGGGCTTCTGGCGGAAATACCCCGCTTTCGTGCCGGAGGATTATGTGATCCTCCAGCTGGAGCCTCGCTACCAGAACGGAGATTGGGTGCGCTGGAATCAGGAGATGCTGCCCGGCTGTTCCGCTGAACTCCTTTCGCAAGCAAAGGAATTCAGTGAGCTGAAAAAAGGATTCCGGGGCGACCTGAAGTTTTACCAAAATCCGCAGGTGCTTGCGGTGGCTCCGCTCTTGGAGGAACAGACTCCGGGCATGGGTATGACCATGCAGCTATAACACAGAAAAAGAACAAGGCGGCGGGAGCAATCCTGCGGCCTTGTTCCTCGTTTCGGAAAGGTGGTCTTTATGAAAAGATGTAAAAAAATCGCGCTGGCACTCTCGCTTGTTCTCATGGTAAGCCTGCTGTTCAGCACAACTGCTTTTGCGGCAAACGGCGACGTGGCCGGGGCAATTGAGGGAACGTGGAACGACGCCTCCGGGCAGATCAAGACGGTGGTCAATAAGGTGGTGTTCCCCGCAATAGACTTGATTCTGGCGGTGTTTTTCTTCGCCAAACTTGGGATGGCGTACTTCGACTATAGAAAACACGGACAATTTGAGTGGGCGGCGCCCGCGATTCTGTTCGCCTGTTTGGTGTTTACCCTGACGGCGCCGACCTATATCTGGACTATTTTGGGGATGTGATGCAAAGAGCAGGGCGAATCCTTTGCGCAGGATTCGTCTTGCTCTACAAATGGTAGTTTATGAACAAACCCTATTTCTCCCCGATCGCTTTGCAGCATACAATGCCGTGTCAGCCTTCTCCATAAGTTTTTCAATATTTTGTATGGTTTCAGGGTATGACGCAACTCCTATTGAAATAGTAATATTTATTTGCACACCAGTGGATAATGTAAAAGTATGAATCTTCACTGCATCCTTTATCCGCTCTGCTATCTGCATTGCCCGTGGATAGGCGCAATCGGGAAGTAGCACTGAAAACTCTTCGCCGCCAATTCTGGAAACTTGATCAAAGTGTCTGCAGTTTTCAGATAATATTTTACCTAACTCTTTCAATACAACATCACCTTCAATATGCCCGTATGTGTCATTAACTTTTTTAAAAAAATCAATATCCATCATTAGCAAAGAAAGGCTTTCTTCCTTATCAAGAGCATTTTTCATGGTACTGTTAAAAACAAAATCAAATTGCCTAACATTATTTAAGCCGGTAAGGAAATCCTTGGTAGATTCCTTCTGTAGCTTATTAAATAATTTGTTAGAGGCAAGGTTATATTTGACATACCTATATGTTATTTCTGAAACTAACCAGAAGGAAATCCCATGTATCAAAATTATGATAAAAACATCATCTTTGGTTCTCAATATTAGAAAAAGTGCCGTGGTTGCGACAGCTAAAGCATAGCAGATTGAATAAATCCATTTTCTACGTGTGTCAATATTACGTTTTGCGATATAGCAACATCCAAAACAGTTTAAGACCGCTGCAACAACTCCTATTAGAGAAGCAATATTAACTCCAAAATACACTACTCGAAAAAAGGTGATTAGTGTAGTGGTAATGATAGTGGGTATAAGCCCTCCGAAAAGTGCTGATATTATTATGGCTATATTTCTAAAGTCAATAATCGTAGTGTCATTAACTTTGACACTAAACATCATGAGCAAGCAACCCAAAATACCTAATATCAACCCAATAATGATTTTTACACTAAGCTTATTGTTTTCTTCCAAATTAATTTTTTTTATAAATTGACTTCCTAAACTTATGAAGCTTATAAGGATGGTCATATTTATGAAGAGATCTTTTAACATAATAAACCCCTCCTTAATTTTTAATATTCTACGTTGGATTACAATACCTATAAATCATTATACGATATTCTTTGATATGTTACGGTTATAATATTGTTATGGTATAAAAATTTTACCATAATTAAGGATCAACTTCAACCACAGCAGAAAGGATTGAAACAATATGAAAATCGGAAATCGCTCACCATCATTTGCAAGAATGCTCTGGACTATTTTGGGTATGTAGCAAAAACCGAGCAAGGCATATTTATGGTTGCCTTGCTCGGTTTAAGTTTACAAGCTATTTAATTGCAAGTAATTCAATGTATCCTCTGGTGCCGATTGGTTCGAGCTGTATGCGTGGGTTTTCTTTGTCCCACACATAGCCGATGGCAGCAGGATCGTATTTCCCCATTGCGCACTGTACCTGCTCAATGGCTTCGCAATAATCTTCCTCGGCAAAGGGCTCACCTTGGAACATTAGGTACTTTGCGGCGGGGAGCTTGATCACTTCAAACCCATCGGGAATCACTCCGTCATAATCCGCAGGCACTTCAACTCCCTGCACATATTCTGATGTTCCCGGTGCAATGTATGCCGCAGGTAGCCATAGACAGACTGGCTCGCCGCTGATGGATTTGATGCTGGTGAGCAACCCCCACACATCACAGCCAACCTCCTCGCAGTAGGCAAAATAGTCGGTAGCCTGAATCCCTCTTTTGATTAGCACCTTTCTTGCAGGTTTTTCGATGACCTGTACAAATACACTTTTTACGTTTTCCATCTGTTTCTCCTTTCGCACTGCTTGATACTTCACTCCGTAAGGCGTGAACAGATATAGAGGAACGGGGGTTGTGGTATACTGTCTCGGGTTATAGCCAAACTCACGAAAAAAGGCACGCTGGTAGCCATCCACGCTGCCAAAGCCAAGCTCCAGTGCAACGTCAAGGATTTTGTAGGCTTCGTCCCGCAGCATGAGAGCAGATTTAGATAACCGCAACCGACGGATGTAGTCAGCCGGGGTCATATTTACCCACTGTGAAAATAGCCGGTAGGAATACCACGGTGAAAATAACGATGCTGTTGATAAATCCGCAAGCGTAATATTTTCACGCAAATGCTCTGCAATATAATCCTGCATCCGTTGTACTGCTTCTCTATGTTCCTCCATTTCTTCACCTCCCTCGTGAGTCCTATTGTACCATTCGTTAGAGGAAAAACTCTCGATTTTTTTTGCTAACAGGATATTTGATTTTCAGTTTACCATACAGCCAAACCTAAATCCACAGTCTTTATGCAAGGATTGACTGGACGATATTGGGGATGTAGTGGAACAAATAATGTTTCGTTGCTTTAATATGTCTTGTAGATGTCATATTATCATCTTATAATAAAAGCAGTAGAGGTGATAATATGCAGATTAACAGGCTGTTCGAAATGGTTTATCTATTGCTAAACAAAAAAGGTATGACCGCCGGGGAGCTCGCAACACACTTCGAGGTTTCACCCCGCACGATTTACCGGGATGTAGAACTTCTATCCTCGGCGGGAATACCCATTTATATGACCAAGGGCAAGGGCGGCGGAATTGCACTGCTCCCTGACTTCGTTCTCAATAAAACTGTATTGACCGATGATGAAAAGTCAGATATTCTCGCTGCACTTCACGCAGTAGAGGCGGTCAGCTTAGAGCAAACCAACACTGCGGTGCAAAAGCTGTCCTCTCTGTTTGGAAACACAAATGCCGATTGGGTTGAGGTTGATTTTTCTGGTTGGGCAAATGCTGACGAGGAAACGCAGATGTTCGGCTTGCTGAAAACCGCCATTCTCGGAAAGAAAAAAGTGGCGTTTCAGTATCACAGCAGCGATGGCAGCACGCAGCGCACAGCAGAACCCTTGAAGCTCTGCTTTAAGGGGCAGAACTGGTACCTTTATGCTTTCTGTACGGTGCGTCAGGATGATCGGTTTTTTAAGCTGCGGCGCATGAAAGAATTACAGTTGCTTGACGAGCACTTTGAACGCACTGCCCCTGCGAAGATATTTGAAGGCGGCAAGATTTTTCAAGATGATTTCGTGACCATTACGCTGAAGCTGTCCAAGAACATGGCATATCGAGTCTATGATGAGTTTTCGCAGTACCAGATACTTCCCAGCGGTGATTTTATTGCACAGCTCACCATGCCCAGAGGTGATTGGGTTTATCATTATCTTGCGACCTTCGGTGAGCATTGTGAAATTATAGAACCGGAGGATATCCGCCTGCAAATAAAGGAAAAGCTGCAAAAAACGCTGGCACAATATTTATAATATGACACGCTGTTGTCTTTTTAGGTATGATATGCTTTGAGGGTAGATTGGAGGTATGCAAATGGAAAAATTAGATTATAAGAAAAAGTTTAAGGAGCTATACCATCCCAAATCAGAGCCGTCTGTGATCGATGTGCCGGAAATGAAGTTTATTGGGATAAATGGCCGTGGTAACCCCAACGAGGAAAACGGCGAATATCAAAAGGCGATAGAAACACTGTATGCCTTGTCTTATGTGATTAAAATGATGCCCAAAAGCGGCAATACCCCGCCGGATTACTTTGAATATGTTGTGCCTCCATTGGAAGGGCTTTGGTGGCTTGCAGGTAGCGATGAGTTTGATTACAGCAGCAAGTCTCAGTTTTGTTGGACATCTATGATTCGCCAGCCGGAGTTTGTAACAAATACGATATTTGCTGCCGCCTGCGAAATCACAGCAAAGAAAAAGCCCTATCTTGACCTTTCGGTAGCAAGACTTATGACGTTTACTGAGGGTTTTTGCGTTCAGTGTATGCATCAAGGCAGTTTTGACGATGAACCCGCAACACTGGAAAAAATGAAAGCTTTTATTGCAGAGGAAGGTCTGCAAACGGATTTGTCTGATCATCGCCGACATCACGAAATTTATCTTTCTGATCCAAGAAAAGTTGACATTGCAAAGATGAAAACCGTGCTGCGGCTTCCTGTCAAAAGAAAAGGAGAAAAGCATTTATGAAATTAGACGGTTTTGGAATTTTCGTAAAGGATATGCCGACAATGGTGCGCTTTTACCGGGACGTGCTTGGCTTTGAAATCAAAGAGGAAGAAGATGCCAGCAATGTCTATCTGGTGAAAGATGGCACTTTGTTTTTACTTTATCGCAGAACCGATTTTGAGCAGATGGCAAAAAGGTCGTTTTCTTATGTAAATGATATTAATGGCCATTATGAAATTGCGATGGGTGTTGAAAACTATGCTGCAGTAGATGAGACCTTTAAACGAGTAGTTTCAAAAGGTGCAGTACCGATCTTAGAGCCTACAACAGAACCGTGGGGACAGCGGACTTGCTATGTTACAGATCCAGAGGGTAACTTAATTGAAATCGGTTCCTTTACCAAATAAGCAGCTACACAATTGCCTGAGCCTAAGCCTAAAAAGAAGGAGGCGAAATAACAAATGGACTATAGAAAAGAATTTGAGCGCATGATGCAAACACAAACGGCTATGGCGCTGGCTACAGCGGCAGACGGGGCGCCTAATGTACGCATCGTTAATTTTTATTATGATACAGAGACAAAAACCCTGTATTTCTCCACCTTTAGTGACAATCAAAAGGTTGTGGAGTTTGAGAAAAATACTCATGTGGCATTCACAACGATTCCGACGAATGGTGAAGAACACGTTCGGGTTAAAAATGGTATTGTTAAGAAAAGCTCTGTTTCGATTGAAGCAATCAAAGACAAATTTTTGACCAAGATGCCGAAATACATTATGAGTATCCCGGATGTGCTCCATGCGTTGCTTCTGTTTGAAATCACCTTTCACGAAGCGGATGTGGTCATTGATTTTGAACACATGGGAGCCATTGTGGTATAATCTGAAACCCATATCAGCATAGGCGAGTTGCAACTATTCTCCAAGGCGCACTGTGAATGAACCCACGGTGTGCCTTTTTTATTTCCCCTAAAATGCGTTTCAACAGCAAAACAAGGAGGGCGGCAGAACCGCTCTCCTTGCTTTTTGCAAACGGGCTTTGCTATTTATCGCTGCCGTCAGGCTCGGAATCTCTTTTGAGCTCCAGCACAACGCCGTCATCACCGGAGATAAAAAGCTCCTCCGTCTTTTGCTGCGCACGCTGAAGCAGCGAAATGGCATCCGACACATCATTAAACAGCGAATCATACATTTTTTTGTAGTCTGCCACGCAATTGACCTCCTATTTCCTTATTTCGGCGGCCACCGTTGTGTGGTATTGAAGCTCTGAATGAGCGGATTGTCAAGTCGTTTTTGAAGTTTTCTAAATCTTCGCGCCCTGCCCGAAATCCGTTCAACCAGATACACAGGCACACCGCGGCATTGCTATGGTGTGCCTTTTTTATTGTCACAGAAGGGGGTGAAAATCCAATGTTTATATGGGACTTTGTCCTTGGAACCGTCATGGATCAGATCATCGAATGGCTCTACGGACAGGTGGTCGGCTTTCTGGCCGACTTTTTTGCACAGATGGGAAACATGGGTGTGGAGCTGTTCGAGATGAGCTGGGTGCAGTCCATCGTCCTGTTTTTCTCCTATCTGGCTTGGGCGCTGTACGGAACCGGGCTGGTGGTGTCGGCATTTGAAACCGGCATTGAATACCAGCACGGCCGGGGCAGCGTGAAAGACACCGCTTTAAACGCCATCAAGGGCTTTATGGCGGTGTCCCTTTTTACCATCGTGCCGGTGGAGCTGTTCAAGCTCTCGGTGAATCTCCAGAGTAGCCTCACGGCGGGCATCACCGGCTATGGAACCAGCTTTGGCGACCTTGCCGGGAACATCATTTCCGAGCTTGGCAGCTCACCGGATATGGTTGGTGCCATGGGCTCCGGCGTGTTCGGAGGGCTGGCTGTCATTACAAGCCCCATCCTGCTGCTCTTTATAATCATCATGATGGGGTATGCGGTCATTAAGGTGTTCTTTGCCAACCTCAAGCGCGGCGGCATTTTGCTGATTCAGATTGCTGTGGGCAGCCTGTATATGTTTTCCGTCCCCCGCGGCTACATCGACGGCTTTACCCAGTGGTGCAAACAGATCATCGGCCTGTGCCTCACCACATTTCTGCAAGCGACCATCCTCGCTGCGGGGCTTATGGTGCTGCGAACCCATGCCCTTCTGGGGCTTGGTCTGATGCTGGCCGCAGGAGAAGTGCCGCGAATTGCCGGAGCCTTCGGGCTGGACACCAGTACAAAGGCCAACGTGATGAGCGCCGTGTATACCGCACAGGCAGCCGTCAACACCACCCGCACCATCGTACAGGCGGTAGCGCCGAAATAAGCACAGAAAGGAAAAAGCCTATGAAATTAATCTATGTGGCGTCCCCTTATGCCGGGGACATCGAACAGAACACCGCATTTGCCAGGAAAGCGTGCCGCCATGTGATGAACGAGGGGCACGCTTTTTTTGCGCCCCATCT